>CAIPBT010000149.1 GCA_903863375.1 uncultured Ferrovum sp. | reverse complement strand
CGTGCCAAAGGGAAAACAACCGGACCCACATGTTGAACTGCGCCACCCGGGTAACGCCCTGCAGGTAGGCGTCGACAAGCACCCGACCGTTGTGCAGACGCCGGGCCTGCCGGCCGGCATCCCAACCCTCGATGGCAGCTTGCCGTCGCACTGCTTCCACCAGCAGACGGTTGCTGCGGTTACGGATGGCACGTGCGCGGAATCCCATCATCAGGAACCGCAGGAACGCAACAAAACCATTGCCAGTATTCTGCTGCAATACCCTGGCCTCAAACGCGCGCAGACCCACTTCTACCTCCGGCGCAAACGAAAGCCGGGAATGCATTTCGTCGCCCTGGAAACCGGCTTCACGCTGCAGGTCTCCCAGGTTCATCCGTTCACCGGTGAGGTCGTGGTGGATGGCCACGTAAATATAGCGGCCGATGATGCCACTTCCCGCCACCAGGATCATGCTCAGCAGGCAAATGGCCGCGTTCATGGAACCCCAGTGAAAGTTGGTGTGAGCCAGCACCAGTACCGGACCGGCCAATCCCATGGTCATGTGGAACATGAACCAGGGCTTGGTTCCACCCCAGTTGGCCATGAATTTCACCCGTTTGCGCAACGGATACACCAGCAAGATCAACATCATCAGGCCGCCAATCAGCCCGAGGTTGTATCCCAGGTCTGACCCGGAGGTGAACTTCCAGATGCGCGTGATGGCAAACGCGACACCAACCAACGCGAACTGTGACAGGCCGACCATCATGTCACGCGTGCTGCGCGACACCCGTCTGCCTACCTGACCATTACCGGCCGTCGCGGTCTTGCCTGCTCCTAGGGTCAAATCAGCCATTTCGCTCAATCCACTTGTATTTGAAAGGAGTTTTCCCACACGCAGGTCTTGGTCCGTCGGCGTACACACCCGCCTGCTGGCAGGATAACGTCAAAATTTGTGGCAACATGAGGCGAATGTTACGTGGGAAAAAATCCCCTGTCAATGATTAAAGTCTTAACGAATCAACGGAATGCGATGATTTTTCTCAAGAAAATTCCTTGCGCGAATTGGTCAGAGGCATTATCTTCCCGCCATTCGGCACCCTGCAAATCCTGTCTCCCGATTCCCCCGGAACCCTATGGCCGTCCCTGAAACCAGCTCCACCCTTGAATCCGTCTATGGCTTTCTGATCTATGCAGTGCCGGCTGGCCTGACCTATGGAATCTATCTGCGCGGCCGCAAGAAGCGGGAGCGCGCGGCGGAACAGGGTTGGCAGGAGGCCGTTGAGGCAGGCATGGTCGAACCGCCATCACTCCATCCAGTGATCAACCTGGAGGGTTGCATCTGCGCGGCAGCCTGCGTCACCGCCTGTCCCGAGGGTGCCATCGGCATCATCGGTGGCAAGGCCAAACTGATCAACCCGGCTCACTGCATCGGTCACGGCGCGTGCCTGCCAGCCTGTCCGGTCGACGCGCTGAAACTGGTATTCGGCACGGAAAAGCGCGGTATTGACATTCCACAGTTGACGCCCGAGTTCGAAACCAATGTTCCGGGCATCTTCATTGCTGGGGAATTGGGCGGCATGGGCCTGATCCGCAAGGCGGCGGAACAGGGCAAGCAGGCCATGCAGAACATTGCTGGCAGGAAGATCAAGCCGCGCGCGGGTCAACGCGACGTGGTCATCGTGGGTTGTGGTCCGGCCGGAATCGGGGCCGGCCTCGCGGCGCACGAGAAGAAGCTGGACTACGTGCTGCTGGAGCAGGAAAGCAGCCTGGGGGGCGCGGTGTTCCACTATCCCCGGAACAAGATCGCCATGACTGCCCCGGTCACCCTGCCGCTGATCGGCAAGATGCAGTTCAAGGAAGTCCAGAAAGAGCGTCTGCTGGAATACTGGCAGGAGGTGGTCGGCAAGACGGGGCTGCGAATCCAGTTCCGGACCAGGATGGAAAAGATCGAGGCCGATCCGGATGGGGGGTTCATCGTGCAGAGCAGCCAGGGCCCCATCAAGACAGCCCAGGTACTTCTGACCATCGGCCGCAGTGGCACACCTCGCAAACTCGATGTACCGGGCGAAGACCAGTCAAAGGTGATGTACCGGCTGATCGATGCTGCCCAGTACACGGGCCAGCACGTGACAGTGGTGGGCGGCGGGGACAGCGCGCTCGAAGCTGCCATCGCGCTCTCCGAGGAAGAAGGCACCACCGTTACGCTGTCTTACCGCAGCGAGGCGTTCAGCCGGGTGAAGGAGAAAAACCGGCAGCGCCTGAAAGCCCAGCAAGAAGCCGGGCGCGTGCGGGTGGAACTGAAATCCAAGGTGCTGGAAATCCACAAGGACCACCTGCTCTTCGAAACCACCGCCGGCATCGAGCAACTCAAGAACGATGCCATCATCATCTGTGCGGGTGGCATCCTGCCGACGCCGGTGTTGAAAGAAATCGGCATCAACTTTGCCACCAAGCACGGCGAGGTCGAGGACTGACCTTCGCCTGTGCTGTCAGGACACCTCGCTGGCCAGCTCCTGCAGCCAAGCTGCCCGTTTTTCGCGTTCGGCGATCACGCACTGCACCCGGCTCAGGATGACGGCGATGCTGTACATCCAGAAACACAGGGCCATTACCAGCATGCCCCACAGCATGATCGCCGCCATCGACGGTGCCTTGGTCAGGTTGATGCTG
The DNA here is from genome assembly GCA_903863375.1 of uncultured Ferrovum sp. Taxonomy (GTDB): domain Bacteria; phylum Pseudomonadota; class Gammaproteobacteria; order Burkholderiales; family Ferrovaceae; genus CAIVHB01. Next base: position 66,791 of record CAIPBT010000149.1, on the reverse strand, counting down.
GAGCCCTGATGCAGGGTGTTCCACCATTTGACGGAAAAATAGATGATCGGCACGTTGATGGCCCCCACCAGCGCCAGAACCCCGCCGGCACGATCACCCCGCCGGGGATCGTCGATTGCAGCCTGCAAGGCCATGAAGCCGATGTACAGGAACAGCAGGATCAGTTCTGACGTCAGCCGGGCATCCCAGACCCAATAGGTACCCCACATCGGGCGACCCCACATCGATCCGGTCCACAGGGCCAGGAACGTGAACAGCGCGCCAGTCGGCGCGATGGCACGCGCCATCATCGACGACAGTCGGGTATTGAACACAAGGCCGATGCCAGCATAGCCGGCCATCACCAAATACAGGAACATCGACATCCAGGCCGCCGGCACATGGATGAAAATGATGCGGTAGGCCTCCCCCTGCTGAAAATCGGTTGGCGCCACGAAAAAGCCGATGTACAGGCCGATCACGCCGAGCACCAGAGCGAGACCGTAAAACCAGGGATACAGGCGACCGGCCAGCGGATAGAAGGTGGCTGGTGCGGCGTACTTGAACCAGTTGATCTTCGCCATACAATTCCTTGCTACGTTAATGAGTTGACATTCTAATCCAGCGAGATGCGCAGGGCTGCGGCAACCGCAAACGGTGTGCCCAGCAGGGTGGCAATCAGCAGGGCCGCCAGCAGTGACAAGTGCGCTTCGGCCCCCAATCCGGATTGGGTCGCATCCACAGCCCCGGCACCCAGGATCAGCACCGGAATGTTCAGTGGCAGGATCAGCAGGGCCACCAGCAGGTTGCCGCCGCGAAGACCCAGGGTCAGCGCCGCACCGACCGCCCCCACCAGGCTCAGGATCGGTGTGCCAAGCAGCACACCACCGGTCAGCACCAACAGGGCATCACCGGTCAGGCCGAACTGCATCCCCAGCAGAGGCGCCACCAGTGCCAGCGGGATGCCGGTGGCGATCCAGTGCGCGAGCACCTTGGCAAGCACGGCCAGTGGCAGGGGCTGCGGACTGAGCAGGATCTGTTCGAGGGTACCGTCGGCGTGATCGGCGGCAAAGAGACGCTGCAGCGAAAGCAATGATGACAGCAGCGCGGCCACCCAGACCACACCCGCTCCGATCGGGCGCAGCAGGGTGGGATCGGCCCCGACCCCCAGGGGAAACAGGCTCACGACGATGCTGAAAAACACCAGCACGGTGATGGCATCGGCACGTCGCCGGTAGACCAGCAGCAGATCCCGCCGCAACAGCGCCTGAAACATGCTCATGCGCGTCCCCCCAGGAAAAGATCGCGCGCCTTGTCTGCCGGTATGTCGACGGCCTGGTGCGTGGTGTAGAGGCAGATGCCGCCAGCGGCCAGATGGCGTCCAATCGCGCCGGCGAGGTGCTGGACGGCTTGCGGATCAAGCGCGTTGAACGGTTCATCCAGCAGCCAGAGGCGCCGCCGGGTGAGCAGCAGGCGCGCCAGGGCCACCCGGCGGCGTTGGCCGGCACTCAGCACCTTGCACTCAAGGGCCAGCCGCTCGCCCAGGCCCATCGCCCGGAGGGCATCGCAGGCAGCCTCACGTGACAGGCCTTCATCGGCCAGCGCACTGGCCGCCAGCAAGTTCTCGACCGGATCGAGTTCGTCCTTGATGCCGCTGGCATGGCCCAGATAGACCAGTGCACGCTGAAATGGCTCGCGCACGCGCCGGCTGTCCTCGCCTGCCCACAACACCTGCCCCAGTGCCGGTTCGGCCAGCCCGGCGATCAGGCGCAGCAGGCTGGTTTTACCTGCGCCGTTGTCGCCGCGTACCCGCATCAGTTCCCCTCCCACCACGGTGGCCTGGAGGCCGGCGAACAACCGGCGCTCGCCGCGCACGCAGGCCAGACCGCGCAGCTCCAGCGTGGTGTCTGCCGTTGTGGTGACATGCTGCTGGCTCATGGCGATACCCGACGCATCAGGCTGCGTGGCTTGACCCGGGTTTCCAGCCGGCTGCCCTTGCGCGCCCGATGCAGGCGATAGCGCTCCAGTTCGGCACCGCTCAGGCTGACCTGCGCCAGGGCACCGCCCCGGGCCGGCCCTTCCACCAGCAGGCCGCCGGCCCCCAACAGACAGATGTCCAGCAGCGTCTCGGCAGCTTCCAGTCCCATCAGGATCACTCCGCGGCCGCGCGGCATCTCCTTCATTTCCTCCAGCGGAAAGACCAGCAGCCGTCCGCCCTCGCTGAGGGCCGCGAGCTCGACGTCGCCCGGCTGCACAAGCCGCGGTGGCAACGGCTGTTCACCGGCCTCAAGGGTCATGAAGGCCTTGCCGGCACGCACCCGCGACACCATGTCGCCCAAGGTAGTGATGAAACCATAGCCGCCCGTGCCCGCCACCAGCAGACGGTGCTCCGGCAATCCGGACAAGGCGTGCGCAATACGGGCCCCGCCCTGCAGTTCGATCAACGTGCCGACGGGCACGCCGTCACCCCGACCGCCAGGAATGTCGGCCGCACGGATGCTGTAGGCTCGCCCCAGGCTGTCGAGCAGTACCACCGACAGCAAGGTACGCGTCTCCAGCACGGCGAAGGCACTGTCGCCGGCCTTGTAGGAAAACTGGCTGGCATCCAGACCATGACCCTGCCGCGAACGCACCCAGCCGTTACGCGAGAGCGTGATGGTGACCGGTTCGTCTGGCGCCGACTGCACCTGCAGGGTGGCCGGCGCCACGGCTTCGATCAACGTCCGCCGCTCGTCACCGAACTGTTCAGCATCCTTTTCGATTTCGCCCACCACCAGTGCCTCTAGGGCACTGCGACTGTCCAGGATGCGCTGCAGGCCCTTGCGCTCGCTGCGCAGTTCCTTCAGCTCCTTTTCAATCTTGATGGCTTCCAGGCGCGCCAGTTGCCGCAGACGGATCTCGAGGATGTCCTCGGCCTGGATTTCGGTCAGGCCGAATGCCGCGATCAGTTCGACCTTTGGATCCTCAGCCTCGCGGATCACCCGGATCACCTCGTCGATGTTGAGCAGGGCCAATGCCCGCCCTTCCAGGATATGGACCCGTCGGTCGACTTCGCCGAGTCGGTGGCGCGTGCGCCGGGTGACCGTGGTGAGCCGGAATTCGATCCACTCCTGCAGGATCTCGCGCAGATGCTTCTGGCGGGGCCGACCATCGCGCCCCAGCATCACCAGATTGATCGGCAGGTTCGATTCGAGCCGGGTGTTGGCAAGCAACAGGGCGACAAACTCATCGGGATCCTGGCGGCTGGAGCGAGGCTCACAGACCAGCCGCACCGAGGCATTCTTGTCCGACTCGTCGCGCACGGTCTCCAGCGCGGTCAGCATCAGCGCCTTCAGGTTGGCCTGATCAGGCGTGAGCGCCTTCTTGCCTTCCTTCGGCTTCGGATTGGTGACCCGCTCGATGTCTTCGAGCACATCGCGCGTGGACACGCCGTGCGGCAGTTCGGTGAACACCACCCGCCACTGGCCGCGTGCCTGGTCTTCGATGCGCCAGCGCGCGCGCACCTTCAGGCTGCTGCGACCGGTCGCGTAGGCCTGCCGGATATCTTCGGGAGCCGAGATGATCTGGCCACCGCCGGGCAGGTCAGGCCCGGGCAGCAAGGCCAGCAGCCCGTCCAGATCCAGCTCCGGGTTTTTCAGCAATGCCACCGTGGCGGCGGCGACCTCGCGCAGGTTGTGCGGCGGAATTTCGGTCGCCATGCCGACCCCGATACCAGAGGCCCCATTCAACAGCACCATCGGCAGGCGCGCGGGCAACAGCCGGGGTTCCTGGAAGGAGCCATCATAGTTGGGCCCGAAATCGACGGTGTCGCGGTCGATTTCACTCAGCAGCAGCTCGGCGATCGGGGTCAGGCGGCATTCGGTGTAGCGCATGGCCGCGGCACCGTCGCCGTCGCGCGACCCGAAGTTGCCCTGGCCGTCAATGATCGGATAGCGCAGGGTGAAGTCCTGCGCCTGTCGCACCAGGGCCTCATAGGCCGCCGAATCACCGTGCGGATGGTATTTGCCGATCACGTCACCCACCACCCGGGCTGACTTGACGTGGCGGGCCGGCCGGTACAGGCCCAGTTCATGCATGGCAAACAGGATGCGGCGCTGCACGGGTTTCTGGCCATCGGCCACATCCGGCAACGCGCGCCCGGTGACCACGCTCATCGCATATTCCAGATAGCTGCGTTCGACAAACGGCGCGAGCGGCAGGCTGCCCCCGCCCTGCCCGTCGCCCTGGAACATGTCACCTACCGGCACGCTGGTCGTGCTCATACATCCACCTCCACGTCCCCACCACTGCGCTCCATCCACTCGCGCCGGCTGGACGCTTCACCCTTGCCCATCAGCCGGGTGAACACCGACCAGGCCTCGGCACGGGCATCATCCGCCACGTGAACCGGCAAGACGCGCCGTGTCTCCGGGTTCATGGTGGTGTCCCACAGCTGCTCCGGGTTCATCTCGCCCAGCCCCTTGAAGCGGCCGACGGCGACAGCACCCGGCTTGATGCCCTCCTTGGTCAGGCGGTCCTGTACGGCGATCAGCTCGCCCTCGTCGAGGGCATAAAATTTGCGGGCCGGCCGCTTGCCCTGCGCAGACACATCGATCCGGTACAGGGGCGGGCTTGCCACACAGATATGTCCCTGCGCCACCAGTTGCGGAAAGTGCACAAAAAACAGCGTCAGCAACAGCACCTTGATATGGCTGCCGTCCACATCGGCATCGCTCATGATGATGATGCGGCCGTAGCGCAGGCCGGTCAGATCCGGCGTATCGTCGCGGCCGTGCGGATCGACGCCCAGGGCAACGGCAATGTCGTGCACCTCGTTGTTGGCAAACAGGCGGTCGCGGTCCACTTCAAAGGTATTCAGCACCTTGCCACGCAGCGGCAGGATCGCCTGTGTGTTCTTGTCGCGCGCCAGCTTGGCCGATCCGCCGGCCGAGTCGCCCTCGACCAGGAACAGTTCCCGGCGGGTCACATCGTCCGACTCGCAGTCGGTGAGCTTGCCGGGCAAGACCGCGACACCGCTGCCCTTGCGTTTTTCCACCTTCTGGGCGGATTTCATCCGCGCCATGGCCTGACGGATGGCCAGCTCGGCGATCTTCTTGCCGCACTCGACATGATTGTTGAGCCACACCTCGAAGGGGTCGCGCACCACGCCTGCCACCAGCTTGAGGGCATCGCGGCTGGTCAGTTTTTCCTTGGTCTGGCCCTGGAACTGTGGGTCGAGGATGCGAGCCGACAGCACATATTGCAGGCGTGCTGCGACATCCTCCATCTGCAGGCGCACCCCGCGCGGCAGCAGGCCATGATGTTCGACGAAAATCTTGATTGCCTCAAAGACGCCGCTGCGCAGTCCGGCCTCGTGGGTGCCACCGGCCGCGGTCGGAATCAGGTTGACGTAGCTTTCGCCACCATTGCCGCCCTCTTCGTACCAGCAGAAGGCCCAGGCCGCCCCTTCGCCTTCGGCAAAGGGATCGCCATCCGCCGGCTTGCCATGGAACCGCTCCCCGGCAAACACCGGAACGGCCGGTTCGCTGTCGCCGGCCAGCTCGCGCAGATACTGCGACAATCCATCCGGATAATTCCAGGTCTGGCTGTTCACCATGCCGTTTTTTTCGACGTGCAGGGTGACCGTCACGCCGGGCAGCAGCACTGCCTTGGCACGCAGGGTGCGCTCCAGTTCGGGCAGCGAAACCGCCGGCGCATCGAAATATTTGGCGTCGGGCCAGGCGCGCACCCGGGTACCGGTATTGCGCTGGCCGACCGTGCCGACCACCGCGAGCGGCTCGATCACATCCCCGCCTGCAAACACCACCCGATGCAGCGAGCCATCGCGCTTGACCTCGACTTCCAGTCGGGTCGACAGGGCGTTGGTGACCGACACGCCCACACCATGCAGGCCACCGGAGAACGCGTAGGCGCCGGCACCAGAGGTCTTGTCGAACTTGCCCCCGGCATGCAGGCGGGTGAACACCAGCTGCACAGTCGGTTCGCCTTCCTCCGGATGCATGCCGACCGGAATGCCCCGGCCATCATCCTGCACCGTGACCGACCCATCGGCGTGCAAGGTGACGTCTATGGTCTTGGCAAACCCGGCCAGCGCCTCGTCGGCGCTGTTGTCGATCACTTCCTGGATGATGTGGGTGGGATCGGAGGTCCGGGTATACATGCCCGGACGTTCCTTGACCGGCTCAAGCCCCTTCAGGACCCGGATCGAGGATTCCTGGTATGTATTTTTGGCCACAGCAGACATTCCTGAACAATAAGACAACGAGGCAAGGTGCCAAAGCAGCGGCGGGTCGTCAGCGGCCTGGTGCTGCCGCTGACGACCCGCCGGGGGGGAACCACAAGGCTGCGATCAGGCCAGCATTGGCGGTACCCGGTCAGCATCGAGACCATAACGCCGGATCGCGTCGGCCACCTTGGCGCGATCCACTTCGCCCAGATCAGCCAGGGCGGACAACGACGCTACCACGATGTGCTGACGGTCGACCTCAAAGAAGCGCCGTAGTTTCTCACGAGTATCCGAACGGCCGAAACCGTCTGTGCCCAGCACGTGATACGGGCCTGGCACATAGGCCCGGATCTGGTCAGCAAACAGCCGGACGTAGTCGGTTGCCGCAATCACCGGGCCGGGTCGCCCGGTCAGGCAGCGCGCGACATGGCTGACTTTCTGCTCTGCCTGCGGGTGCAGGCGATTCCAGCGCTCGACCAGCTGGCCATCCCGCGCCAGCTCCGTGAACGACGGGCAACCCCACAGGTCGGCCTGCACGCCCCACTCTTCCTCGAGCAGCTGAGCGGCAGCAATCACCTCGCGGAAGATCGTGCCAGAGCCGAGCAGTTGCACCCGGGGGGTGTTCGGCTTGGCCACCGGCCCCTCGCGGAACAGGTACATGCCTTTCAGGATGTCCGCCTCAGCGGCCGTCGGCATGGCCGGATGGGCGTAGTTCTCGTTCATCACGGTGATGTAGTAATACACATCCTCCTGCTCCTGGAACATGCGGCGCAGACCATCCTGAATGATCACCGCAAGCTCGTAGGAGAAGGTCGGATCGTAGCTGATGCAGTTGGGGATGGCGCCAGACCAGACGTGGCTGTGACCGTCCTCGTGCTGCAGGCCCTCGCCGTTCAGGGTGGTACGCCCGGCCGTGCCGCCCAGCAGGAAGCCGCGCGAACGCATGTCGCCAGCGGCCCAGCACAGGTCACCAGTGCGCTGCAGCCCGAACATCGAATAGAAGATGTAGAACGGGATCATTTGCACGCCATGCGTGCTGTAGCTGGTGGCCGCGGCGATCCAGTCGCACATGGCGCCGGCCTCGTTGATGCCCTCCTGCAACACCTGACCGTGCTTGTCCTCGCGATAGAACATCAGCTGGTCGGAATCTTCCGGCTCGTAGAGCTGCCCGAGCTGGTTCCAGATGCCGAGCTGACGGAACAGTCCCTCCATGCCGAAGGTGCGCGACTCATCCGGCACGATCGGCACGACATGCTTGCCCAGCCGCTTGTCGCGCAGCAGGATCTGCAGCAGCTGCACGAAGGCCATGGTGGTCGAGATCTCGCGCTCATCGGTGCCTTTCAGCAGGCGATCGAACGATTCCAGCGCCGGCGCCGGCAGGGGCGTGGCCTTGGTGCGGCGCGAAGGCAGGTAGCCGCCGAGCACTTCCCGGCGTTCCCGCATGTAGGCGAGTTCTGGTGAGTCGGCCGGCAGCGGCAGGAACGGGATGTCCTCGATGGCGGCATCGCTGATCGGCAGCTTGAAGCGGTCGCGGAAGCGCTTCAGGTTTTCCACTGGCATCTTCTTCTGCTGGTGGGTGATGTTCTGCGCCTCACCAGCCGAACCCATGCCATACCCCTTGATGGTCTTGGCCAGGATCACGGTGGGCTGACCCTTGTGCGCCGAGGCCGCCGCGTAGGCGGCGTAGACCTTGAACGGATCGTGTCCGCCGCGGTTCAGCGCCCAGATGTCATCGTCGGTCCAGTCGGCAACCAGTTCCTTCAGTTCGGGCGTGTTGAAGAAGTGCTCGCGCACATAGGCGCCATCCTTTGACTTGAAGGTCTGGTACTGACCATCGACCACTTCCATCATGCGCTTGGACAGCAGGCCCTTCTTGTCGCGCGCGAACAGGGCATCCCAATGCCCGCCCCACACCACCTTGATCACATTCCAGCCAGAACCGCGGAACTCCGATTCCAGCTCCTGGATGATCTTGCCGTTGCCGCGCACCGGACCGTCCAGCCGCTGCAGGTTGCAGTTGATCACGAAGATCAGGTTGTCGAGCCGCTCGCGGCCGGCCATGCCGATGGCACCCAGCGATTCGGGCTCATCGGTCTCGCCATCGCCCAGGAACGCCCACACCTTGCGACCCTCGGTCTGACCGAAGCCGCGATCCTGCAGGTATTTCATGAAGCGGGCCTGGTAGATCGCCATGATCGGCCCGAGGCCCATCGACACCGTCGGGAATTGCCAGAAGTCGGGCATCAGCCAGGGGTGTGGATAGGAAGAAATGCCGTTGCCGTCGACTTCCTGGCGGAAGTTGTCCATCTGCCCTTCCGTCAGGCGGCCAAGCAGGTAGGCACGCGCATAGATGCCAACCGCCGAGTGTCCTTGGGCATAAACCAGATCGCCACCATGCTGCTCGGACGGCGCATGCCAGAAGTGGTTGTAGCCCACGTCATAGAGCGTCGCGGCCGAGGCGTAGGAAGCGATGTGACCGCCGACATTGGTATCACGGTTGGCACGCAACACCATGGCGATGGCATTCCAGCGCGTGTAGGCGCTGATCACCTGTTCCAGGGCCGGGTTGCCGGGCAGGCGCGGCTGGATCTCGACCGGGATGGTGTTGACGTAAGGGGTCGTGGCTGAGAAAGGCAATTCAGCACCGCGGCCGCGCGCTGCCTCGATCAGGCTTTCGATCAGCTGACTGGCCCGGGCCAGTCCTTCGTGCTTGATCACGCCATCCAGCGCGTCGAGCCATTCCCGCGTTTCCTGCGCGTCAGGGTCTTTGCCGAAGTCGGGTTGTGCCGACATGTGTCCTTCTCCTTGTGGGTTCGAAGACTGCGCCTCGCCCAGCCATGAATGGGCCGTCAAGATGTCGCAGCCCTAAAGAATACCTCAGCAGACAGCGATGCGTCCGGCGGCGGCCGGCACGGGCCCGGGCGTGGCCGCGAAAACCGGCTGGGTTGACCGGATCCTGCAGCGGCTCAGGCCGCCGGCGGCAGCAGATCTTTCAGGGCCAGCGATTCATCGGCCAGCTGTGCCGCCGTGACCGGCAGCTGTTCGGCCACGATGCGCTTGGCTGCCAGGAATTCCGGCGAGCGGTTGATGGTGTCGACCGCCAGCAGGCGGCCTTCCCGCAGGTAAAACGCGCAGAAGGCCCGTGAGGCCGGATCCCCACGCAGTACGCACTGGTCGTAGCCCTGCAGCAGCCCGACCGACTTCAGTTTCAGATCGAACTGATCGGACCAGAACCACGGTGCCTGGGTATTGCTGCGCTCTCTGCCGGCGAGCGTGGCCGCCGCCGTCCTTGCCTGTTCCAGCGCATTGGGCACCGATTCAAGGCGGATGCGCCGGCCGTACAGGACACTGGGCTGGCTGGTACAGTCGCCCGCTGCCACCACCCCTGCCGCTGACGTCCGGCACGCCCCATCCACTGCGATACCGTTGTCCAGCGCGAGTCCGGCGGCTGCTGCCAATTCCACGCACGGTTCCACCCCGATACCTTCCACGACCAGGTCGCACGGCACTGCCTTGCCGTCACTGCACTGCACGGCACTGACCCGGCCGTCCGCGCAGGTCAGGGCGGACACGCCCGTGGCGAGCCGCAGGTCGACGCCGGCAGCGCGATGGGCGGCGGCATAAAAAGCCGACACTTCCGGCCCGGTCACCCTTGCCAGCACCCGCTCCTGTACCTCGATCACGGTCACCTGCGCACCGAGTGCCACGGCGCTGGCCGCGAGTTCCAGCCCGATGTAACCGGCGCCGATGATCACCAGGCGCGCCCCGGGCACGCACTGGGCGCGGATCACTTCCGCATCGTCCAGCGCACGCAGGACGTGATGATTGGAAGCCTGCGCCGCCTCCAGTCTGCCAGGCACGTCCAGGCGTCGCGGCCGGGCACCGGTGGCGAGTGCCAGGCTGGCGTAAGCAACCTGCGCGCCGTCGTCCAGCGTTACCGTGCGCTGATGCACGTCGATGGCGCGCACCCTGCGCCCCAGATGAAACTGCACCTGCGCTTTTTCATACGCTGCAGCAGGCTTGATCGCGAGGCTGTCGGCGGATACCGCTCCTGCCATATAGGCCTTCGACAGCGGCGGCCGGTGGTACGGCAAGCGGGTATCAGCGCTGTACACCTCGATCGGTCCAGCCCAGCCCTGGTCGCGCAGGCTGGTGGCCAACTCGGCAGCCACATGGCCACCCCCAATGATCAATGCGGTCTCTGACATGTCAGGACAGTTCCGGTCGGTAAAGTCCCGGAATATACCTTAGGGCCTGTGGACAGGCTAAAATGGAAGATTAACCTGACATGCCAGTCCTGGACTCTGATGCCGCAGACTGCTCCGCCCTCCTCCTCGCCTGTCGCCGACAGCACCCCGCCGGGTGGCCTGTCGCGCAGGACGCTCACCCACCTGCAACGGCTGGAAGCCGAAGGCATCCACATCCTGCGGGAGGTGGTGGCCGAAGCGGAGCGACCGGTGATGTTGTATTCGATCGGCAAGGACAGCGCTGTCATGCTGCATCTGGCGCGGAAGGCCTTTTATCCAGCCCCGCCCCCTTTTCCCCTGCTGCATGTCGACACCACCTGGAAATTCCGTGCCATGTACGAGATGCGCGCCCGGATGGCACAGGAACTGGGCATGGAGCTGCTGGTACACCGCAACCCGGAAGCCGAGGCGCTAGGCATCAACCCGTTCACCCATGGCAGCTCGGTGCACACCGACATGTGGAAAACGCAGGGCCTGAAACAGGCGCTCGACAAGTACGGCTTCGACGCCGCCTTCGGTGGTGCGCGACGCGACGAAGAAAAGTCGCGCTCCAAGGAACGCATCTTTTCGTTCCGCACCGCCCAGCACACCTGGGACCCGAAAAACCAGCGCCCGGAACTCTGGCGCTGCTACAACGCCCGCAAGCAGAAGGGGGAGTCGATCCGCGTCTTTCCCCTGTCGAACTGGACCGAACTCGACATCTGGCAATACATCTACCTGGAAAACATCCCCATCGTGCCGCTCTACTTGGCCGCCGAGCGCCCGGTGGTGGAGCGCGAGGGCACCCTGGTGATGGTCGACGATGACCGCATGCCCTTGCGCGAAGGCGAAACTCCGATGCTGAAAAAGGTGCGCTTCCGTACGCTCGGCTGCTATCCCCTCACGGGTGCCATCGAATCCGACGCCGACACGTTGCCGGCGATCATCCGCGAAATGTTGCTGGCACGCAGTTCCGAGCGCCAGGGCCGTCTGATCGACCATGACCAGGCCGCCTCGATGGAAAAGAAAAAGCAGGAGGGCTATTTCTGATGGCACACCAGTCAGACCTGATCGCCCAGGACATCGAGGCCTACCTGCTGGCCCACCAGAACAAGAGCTTGTTGCGCTTCATAACCTGCGGCAGCGTCGACGACGGCAAGAGCTCGCTGATCGGACGCCTGCTCTACGAATCGCAGATGCTGTTCGAAGACCAGCTCGCCTCGCTGGAGAGCGACTCGCGCAAAGTCGGCACGCGTGGCGAGGAACTAGACTACGCCCTGCTGCTGGACGGCCTTGCCGCCGAACGCGAACAGGGCATCACCATTGATGTGGCGTACCGATTCTTCTCGACCGACCGGCGCAAGTTCATCGTGGCCGACACGCCAGGCCACGAGCAATACACGCGCAACATGGTGACCGGCGCGTCGACCGCCGATCTGGCGATCATCCTGATCGATGCCCGCAAGGGCATGCTCACGCAGACACGCCGCCACAGCACCCTGGTGGCGCTGCTCGGCATCCGTCATGTGGTGCTGGCGATCAACAAGATGGATCTGGTCGATTACTCGGAAAGCCGCTTCCGCGCCATCGAGGCCGACTATCGCCAGTTTGCCGCCCAGATCGGCCTGCAGGACGTGGTTGCCATTCCGCTGTCGGCCGTGAAGGGCGACAACGTGATCGAGGCGCAGGGCAACACGCCGTGGTACGGCGGGCCGAGCCTGATGCCCTGGTTGGAAACCGTGGAACTCGACGAAACGCGCGCCCAGGCCGGACCTTTCCGCCTGCCGGTGCAATGGGTGAACCGGCCCAACCTGGACTTCCGTGGCTTCACCGGCACGGTGGTCGGCGGACAGATCACGCCGGGCAGCCGGGTCACCGTGCTGCCCTCGGGCCGCTCCAGCACCGTCACGCGGATCGTGACGCACGACGGTGACCTGTCCCGCGCGGTGGCGCAACAGGCCATCACCCTGACCCTGGCTGACGAGATCGACATTTCCCGCGGTGACCTGCTGTGCCTGGCGGATGCACCCGCCCAAGTGGCAACGCGCTTTGTCACCACCCTAGTGTGGATGACCGATCAGCCCCTGACGCCCGGTCGTAGCTATCTGATGAAGCTGGGCACCCGCACGGTGCCCGCCCAGGTAACCCACATCCGATATCGACTCGATATCGACCGCCATGAACAGGTCCCTGCCGATCAGCTGGGACTGAACGAAATTGCCGTCTGTGAGCTGACCACCGACCGTCCGGTGGCTTTCGATCCCTATGCCGTGAACCGGGATACTGGTGGCTTCATCCTGATCGACCGTCTGACCAACGGCACCGTGGCAGCCGGCATGGTCCAGCATGGAGAACAGGGCGATTCGGCTGCGGTCACCGGGCAGATCACGCCGGCCATCCGGGCCCGCGCCCTGGGGCAGCGTGCCGCCGTGCTCTGGCTGGAGGCCCCCGCCGGGACCGCGCGCCGCGTCCTGGCCGAGGGTGTAGAACAGGCCCTGCAAGACCAGGACCTGCGCACCATGCTGCTGGATGGGGAGGCCCTGCACGATGGACTCTGCAGCGGGTTGGCTGAGGAGGGTGCACAGCGCAGCGAGGGATTGCGTCGGGTCGCCGAAGCCGCACGGCTGCTGGCCGATGCTGGCCTGGTGGTGGTGGTTGCTACCACTGCCCCGGACGCCGGGCAGCGCGAGCAGATCGGACGAGTGCTGGGCGGCCATCCCCTGCTGCAGGCAGATGGCAGTGCCACCGGCCCGACCGGCACAGTGGCGGGCGTCCTGACGGCGTTTCAGAGCTTGAAGCGATAACCGACGCCGGTCTCGGTCAGAAAGTGCGCCGGGCGGGCCGGGTCCGGTTCCAGCTTGCGCCGCAGTCCTTGCATGTAAACGCGCAAGTAGTGCGTGCGTTCCGCGTGTCCCGGCCCCCACACCAGCTGCAACAGCTGGCGGTGGGTCAGCACCTTGCCGGTGTGCTGCAGGAAGGTGGTCAGCAATCGGTATTCGATTGGCGTGAGATGCACCTCGGTGCCCGCCACCCACACCTGGCGCAGCGCAAGATTGACCCTGACCTGTCCGAAGGATTGCAGGGATTCGCCATCCAGGCTGGCCAGGTTCGCGCGTCGTAACTGCGCCCGCACCCGGGCCAGCAGTTCGCCGGTCCCGAAAGGTTTTTCGAGAAAGTCATCGGCCCCAGCATCCAGCGCGGCGACCTTTTCCTGCTCGCGCGTGCGGGCCGACAGCACGATCACCGGGATCGCGGACCAGGCACGCAACTGCTGGATCAGGTGAAGGCCATCGCCATCAGGCAAGCCCAGATCCACCACCAGCAGGTCGGGACGCAGGTTGGCGGCCTGGATCAGGCCGCGCGCCTGCGTCAGGGCCGATTCCACCCGAAACCCCTCCTGTTCCAGCACCAAGCCCAGGAAGCGCTGGATGGCCGGATCATCCTCCACCACCAGGATGCGCGCCGCTGAGGTGCTCATGCTGCGTTCCCCGATCGATCTGGCGGTGGATCCGGCAACAGTCGCCCTGCCAGGTCTGGCGGTAGATCCGGCAGCAGTTGCCCTGCCAGATCTGGTGGCAGATCTGGTGGCAGATCTGGTGGCAGATCTGGTGGCAGATCTGGCGGCGTCGAGCGCGGCAGCCGCAGGACGAAAGTGGCCCCGCCGCCGGGGGTTTCCTCAACCCAGATGCTTCCCCCATGTGCCTGCATGACGGCCTGGCAGATCGCCAGTCCCAGGCCAACCCCCGAGACACTCGATTCGTGACTGCCACGCACAAACTTCTCGAACACCCGCTCGCGCAGGTCGGCCGGCACACCCGGCCCATGGTCACGCACGCGAATTTCCACGGTGGACGCCAGAGGCACGGCCGCGATTTCCACCGGGCTGCCGTCAGGCGTGTACTTGACAACGTTTTCCAGCAGGTTATGCAGCACCAGCTCGATCAGCACCCCGTCGAGCTCCAGCAGCGGCAGGGTGTCAGGCAGGTCGAGGTGCACCGGACGGTCCGCCAGACCCGACTGCAGGCCGCGCAGGGTACTGCCCACCAGCTCCTCGAGCACCTGCCAATCCCGGGTGATCTGCACCTGCCCCCGCTCCAGGCGCGCCATGTCCAGCAGCTTGTCAACCAGGGCATTGATGCGGAAGGCCTGGTCACGCAGGTCCTGCGCCACGGCAGCATGCTGGGGCAACAAGGGCGGCACCGTGCGACACAGCGAGTCGGCCAGGCCGGCCATCGCCGTCAGCGGCGTGCGCAGGTCGTGCGACACCGCCGCCAGCAGCGCATTGCGCAGGCGCTCGGCGCTCATCTGCTGGTCGGCCTGGGTTGCTACTTCAACAAAATGCACCCGTTCCAGGCTGATCGCGGCCAGTCGGGCCCCGGTCTCCAGCAAGCGCCACTGTTCCGGCGGCATCAGCCGCCCAGGCCGCAGCGGCTGCAGCGCCAGCACGCCGCGCACGCGCATCGGCGCGCGCAGGGGCATATAGAGCACCGGTCCGCCAGGCAGGGTATCGGTGCCCTGCCCGGCTGGCTGACCATGATCCAGCACCCAGCGCGCCACGCCGCTGTCGACGGCATTGGTCGTCAGGGTACTGCCCGTCGCCGGAGGGCCAAGCTGACCGTCCATCTGCAACGGCAGCAACGCTGCCTGCATGTGCAGGCTGGTATGCGCAAATTCCGCGCTCAGCACGGCAACTTGGTCGACTTGCAGGGCGCCGGCAAGCCCCTCTGCCAACTGATAGAGGGCACGCATGCGGCCTTCGCGCAGACCCGCCACTCGCAACTGAAAGCGCAGGCTGGCCATCAGCTGACCCAGCACCAGGGCCACCGCCAGCATCACGGCAAAGGTCAGCAGGTATTGGGCGTCGCTGACGGCAAAGGAAAACCGCGGCGGCACGAAGAAGAAATCAAAGGAGGCCACCGCCAGGAAGGCAGACAGCACTGCCGGTCCTTGTCCTGACCGGGTCGCGACTACCACCACCGCCAGCAGGAACACCATCACGATATTCGCCAGATCGAATGCCGGATACAGCAAGGCGGCCAGGCCGGTGCTGATGGCCACTGCCACGACGCTGCCCAGCCAGTCGCGGGCCGGGGCCGCCCAGCGCCGTACCGTCCAGTCCGGATCCAGTCGCCGGTCTGCCGATGTCGCCCCCCCAACCGGCGGGCTGCCCACCTGGGTGATCTCGAGCTCTGGCGCCCGTTGGGACAAGGCGGTCAGCAGCGCCTGCTGCCACGGCCAACGCCACCCCTCGGGGGGCCCCAACACCAGGCGCCCCAGATTGTGCTCGCGTGCGTACCCCACCAAGGTACCCGCGACGTCGGCCGCCGCCAGCGTCACCGTATGTGCCCCAAGGCTCGCCGCCAATTCCAGCACCGCCAGCACCCGGGCCCGTCCGGCCGCAGCCATCTGCTGGCGCTGCGGCGTCTCGACATACACCGCATGCCAGCGCACGGCCAGCTGATCGGCGAGACGCGCCGCCGATCGCACCACGGCCTCGGCCCCGGTGCGCGCACCGACGCAGACCAGCAGGGCATCGCCGGTATGCCAGACGGTGGTGATGGCCTGGTCGCGACGATACTGACGCACCTCGCCATCGACCCGATCGGCGGTGCGCCGCAGCGCGAGCTCGCGCAAGGCCAGCAGGTTGCCCTTGCGAAAAAAATGACTGGCAGCACGCTCCGCCTGCCCTGGCAGGTAGATCTTGCCCTCGCGCAGGCGTTGCAGCAGCTCGTCGGGTGGCAGATCCACCAGCACGACCTCATCAGCGCGGTCGAAGGCGCCATCCGGCACGGTTTCGCGAACGCGCACCCCAGTGATGCCAGCCACCACCTCATTCAGGCTTTCGACGTGCTGGATGTTGACGGTTGTCCAGACGTCGATACCCGCCGCCAGCAGTTCCTCGACATCCTGCCAGCGTTTCGGATGGCGGCTGCCTGTCGGGTTGCTGTGGGCATACTCGTCGATCAGGATCAGGCCGGGATGCCGGGCCAGGGCCGCGTCCAGATCGAATTCCGCCAGCCGCCGTGCCTTGGTCTCGAAAACCTGCCGCGGCAATTGCGGCAGGCCCTCGCCAAACTCCGCCGTGGTGAGGCGGCCATGGGTTTCCAGCACGCCGACCAGGACATCCCGGCCCTCATCGCGGGCCCGCCGAGCCCCCTGCAGCATCGCGCAGGTCTTGCCGACGCCGGCACAGGCGCCGAGAAAAATCTTCAGCCGGCCACGCGCCGCGCGCTGTTCCTCATGCTGCAGACGGCGCAGCAGCTGATCCGGGTTGGGACGTTCGGGACTCATGCCTCAGCGTACTGCGGGTGCGGGGGTGCCCGCCACCGGGAAGCGCTGGTCGAGATCGAGATTGAGCGCCAGCACATTCACATGAGGTTCACCGAGCAGGCCCCAGAAGCGTGGCACGATGTGCTGCTCGATCAGCGCCGTCAGTGCCGCCGGCGATATCTGCCGTACCCGGGCCACCCGTCCGATCTGCCAGCGCGCCGCTGCCGGTGAGATATCCGGATCGAGGCCGCTCGCCGAGGCCGTGACCAGATCCACCGGAATCGGGGCCTGCTGGGCCGGATCGGCGGCGCGAAGCGTGGCCGCGCGCACCCGGATGGCGTCCAGCAGGGCCGGATTGTTGGGACCGAGGTTCGAGCCACCGGACGCCAACCCGTTGTAGGGCTGCGGCGTGGTGGCCGAGGGGCGGCCCCAGAAATGCCCCGGTTCGGCGAAGGCCTGGCCGATCAGGGCAGAACCGGTGACAGCAGTCTTGTCGGCGATGGCAGAACCGTTCGCCGCAACCGGGAAGGCCACCTGCGCCACGGCTGTGATCAGCAAGGGATAGGCAAGTCCGGTCAGCAAGGTAAGCAGGATCAACAGCGACAGGGCGGGACGCAAGGTACGAAACAACATGATGGCAACTCCGGGACGGCTGGGCAGGGTTCAGGCGGCGTAGCAGGGCGCAGGGGGCAGACAGGCGGCGGGCAGACTGGCTTCAGGCAAGGTGCAGAGCCTGCAGGGTCACGTCGATCAGCTTGATGCCGGCAAACGGCACCAGCACGCCGCCCAGGCCGTACACAAGCAGGTTGCGCTGCAGCAGGGTTGCCGCACTGGCGGCGCGGTAGGTCACGCCGCGCAGGGCCAGCGGAATCAGGGCAATGATCACCAGGGCATTGAAAATCACGGCCGACAGGATCGCCGAGCCAGGCGAGGCCAGCCCCATCACGTTCAGGTGGCGCAGGGCTGGGTAGGTCGACACGAACGCCGCCGGAATGATGGCAAAGTACTTGGCGACGTCATTGGCGATGCTGAAGGTGGTCAGGGCACCGCGGGTGATCAGCATCTGCTTGCCGATCTCGACAATCTCGATCAGCTTGGTCGGATTGGAATCCAGATCCACCATGTTGCCGGCTTCCTTGGCGGCCTGGGTGCCGCTGTTCATCGCCACGGCCACATCGGCCTGGGCCAGAGCCGGCGCGTCATTGGTGCCGTCGCCCGTCATCGCCACCAG
The DNA here is from genome assembly GCA_903863375.1 of uncultured Ferrovum sp. Lineage (GTDB taxonomy): Bacteria > Pseudomonadota > Gammaproteobacteria > Burkholderiales > Ferrovaceae > CAIVHB01. The sequence goes on along the minus strand of CAIPBT010000149.1, from coordinate 48,859 downwards.
CCTGCCCTCGGCCTGATGTTGTCGGATCAGCGCAAGCTTGGCTTCTGGCGTGGCCTCGGCGAGGAAGTCGTCCACCCCGGCCTCGGCCGCAATGGCCGCGGCAGTGAGCCGATTGTCTCCGGTGATCATGATGGTGCGGATGCCCATCCGGCGCAGCTCGGCGAAGCGGGCGCGAATGCCGCCCTTGACGATGTCCTTCAGCGCGATCACCCCCAGCAGGCGATTGCCCTCCGCAACCGCCAGCGGCGTGCCGCCGTTGCGTGCCACGGCGTCGGCCACGTCACGGACGGCAGCCGGAACCGTCCCGCCGGCACTTTCGACCCACTTCGCCACGGCATCGACCGCCCCCTTGCGCAGCTGGCGATCCGGCAGGTCCACGCCGCTCATGCGCGTGTGCGCCGAAAAGGCAATCGCCTGGCAATCCTCCAGGGCCACATTCGGGGCTCGCGCGTCCAGTCGTTGCCGGGCGAGCACCACGATGCTGCGCCCCTCCGGCGTCTGGTCGGCCTGCGACGCGAGCCAGGCCACCTCGGCCAGATGGGCCGGGTCAATGCCGGGAGCGGGCGTCAATTCGGCGGCCTGGCGGTTGCCCAGCGTGATGGTGCCGGTCTTGTCGAGCAGCAACACGTCCACATCACCGGCAGCCTCGACCGCCCGTCCTGAGGTGGCAATCACCCGGGCCTGCATCATCCGGCTCATGCCTGCCACCCCGATGGCCGACAACAGGCCGGCGATGGTGGTGGGAATCAGGCACACCAGCAGCGCCACCAGCACCGTGACCGAAACCGGCGCCCCACCCTTCATGATCGACGCGCTGAACAGGGAAAACGGCAGCAGCGTGGCGGTCACGATCAGGAACACCACGGTGAGCGCCACCAGCAGGATGGTCAGCGCCACTTCGTTGGGGGTTTTCTGGCGGCGGGCCCCTTCCACCATGGCAATCATGCGATCCAGAAATGCTTCGCCGGGGTTGGCCGTGACGCGCACCACCACCCAGTCCGACAGCACGCGCGTGCCACCCGTGACCGACGAGAAATCGCCGCCCGCTTCGCGGATCACGGGCGCCGATTCACCGGTGATGGCGCTCTCGTCCACCGAGGCACCGCCATCGATGATCTCGCCATCGGCGGGCACCACGTCGCCAGCCTCGATCAGCACATGGTCGCCACGGCGCAGGTTGGCGGCATCCACCACCATGGCCGAGGCATCGCGCTGCGGTGCCGACAGCAGGCGCGCGCGCACCTGCCGCCGTGCCCCACGCAGGGAGGCGGCCTGGGCCTTGCTGCGGCCTTCGGCCAGGGCCTCGGCAAAGTTGGCGAACAGCACGGTGAACCACAGCCAGACGCTGATGGCGAAGATGAAACCGGCCGGCGCCTCGCCCTGGCTGCCGCGGGATTGCAGGATCATTGCCTGCACCCACAGTGCGGTGGTTAGCAGGCTGCCGACATAGACCACGAACATCACCGGGTTGCGCCATTGTGCCCGGGGGTCGAGCTTGCGCAGCGCGTCCAGCGCGGCCGCTCCGGCCAGCGTGGGGTCGTACAGGGAAAATCCCTCGGCAGTTTTCATTGCAGTCCTCCCAGTTGCAGATGCTCGATGATCGGCCCCAGGGCCAGGGCTGGCACGTAGTTGAGCAGCCCGACTAACAGCACGGTGCCCACCAGCAACACCACAAACAGCGCACCGTGCGTCGGCAGGGTGCCGGCATGCGTGGCATGCCGTCGTCGCGCCGCCAGCGCTCCTGCCAGGCCCAGCACGGGCACGATCACGGCGAAGCGCCCGAACCACATCACCAGGGCCAGCATGCCGTTGTAGAACGGCGTGTTTGCCGACAGACCGGCAAAGGCGCTGCCGTTGTTGTTGCCCGCCGACGTGAAGGCATAGAGGATCTCGCTGAAGCCATGCGGTCCGGGGTTGGCGATGCCCGCCGTGCCCGCCTCGACGCTGACGGCGATGGCGCTGCCGACCAGCACCAGGATCGGCGTGACGAGGATCGCGAGCGACACCATCTTCATCTCGAAGGCGGTGATCTTCTTGCCCAGATACTCAGGGGTGCGCCCGATCATCAGCCCGGACAGGAACACCGCCGTGATGGCAAACACCAGCATGCCGTAGAGCCCTGACCCAACCCCGCCAAAGATCACCTCGCCCAGCTGCATCATCACCAGGGGCACCAACCCGCCGAGCGGCAGGAAGGAGTCGTGCATGGCGTTCACCGCGCCGCAGGAGGCGGCCGTGGTGATGGTGGCGAACAGGGCCGATTCGGCGCTGCCAAAGCGCACCTCCTTGCCCTCCAGATTGCCGGCCAGGCCCCCTCCGGCACCCTGGGTATCCACCCCCAGGGCGGCAAGCGCCGGATGTGCCCCTTCCTCAACATGCATCGCCCAGAGCGCCATGACAACGAACACCACCGTCATGGCGGCGAGCAGGGTACGCCCCTGGCGCGCATCGCCAACCATCTGGCCAAAGGCCAGGCACGATGCCGCCGGGATCAGGAAGATTGCCAGCATCTGCAGAAAGTCGGTAAACGGGGTCGGATTCTCGAAGGGGTGGGCAGAATTGGCGTTGTAAAACCCGCCACCATTGGTGCCCAGCATCTTGATCGCTTCCTGCGAGGCAACAGGCCCGAGCACCAGGGTCTGCTCGTGGGTGACCTGATCGGCGAGCACCGGTTGGCCCTTGCCATCGACCTTCGGCTGCCCGGCGGCATCCAGCACCGGCGCCTGAAACCGTGTTGCCTCGACCGGGTGCACCACCAGATTGGGGGCCAAGGTCTGCACCGCCCCACAGGCGGCCAGCACCAACGCCAGCACGATCGACAGGGGCAGCAGGATGCGCAGCGTGATGCGGCACAGGTCTACCCAGGGATTGCCGATCCCCGCCGCCTCGCTGTGCTGAAAGCCACGGATCAGCGCCACCATCACCGACAGTCCGGTCGCCGCCGACAGGAAATTCTGCACGGTCAGGCCCGCCATCTGGGTCAGGTTGCTCAGCGTCGACTCGCCGGCATACGCCTGCCAGTCGGTGTTGGTGACAAACGAGATGGCGGTGTTGAAGGCGAGATCGGGCGCGACCCCGGCCAAGCCTTGCGGATTGAGCGGCAGGCTGCCCTGCACCCGCTGCAGCGCGTAAAGCGCCAGTGCGCCCAGGGTGTTGAAGGCCACGATGGCGAGCGCGTAGCGCCACCAGGCGAAGGATTCGGCAGGGTCGACACCGCACCAGCGAAACACCCGCCGTTCCCAGGCCGGCAGGTGAGCCGCCTGCGCTGGGGCCGAAGCATCGAACACCCGGGCGAGCCACGGCGCGAGCGGCACCGCCAGCACCAGCAAGGCCAGCAGATACACGAGCAGCAACAGCAGGGCATGCGCGCTCATCACAGGTTCTCCGCGTCGAACAGGGCCCAGGCGAGATAGGCCAGCAAGCCCAGCACCAGCAGGGCCCCCAGCAAATGCAGGGCGCTCATGACCGCTCCTGCAGGCGGCGGCAGCCGAACGTCATCCAGCAGGACAAAAGACCAAAGGCGATGACGCCGGCCAGACAGATCAGATCCACAGCAGCACTCCTTGCGCATGATCAGGTGTTGCGGCACGCAGGATCTGCCGTGCCGGAACCCCTTCACGATGCCGCCGGGCGGATCAAGATGGCATCAAGATGTCGGCTGACGCACAATATCGAGCTCTAGTTACGACCACAGCGACGCATGCGCCACGATCCGGAACTCTCCCCCTCTGCTCCCCTTCCCGGTGAATGGAAGCTCGATGTCATCGTGGCGGAACTGCGCGCCCAGCGGGACCGCTGGCGTACCAGCCATCGGCGCAACCTGGACGCCGGCGGGCGCGAGTTTCCCTCGCCCGAGGTGCTGAAAGAGGTGGTACGCGGCCTGGCAGCCGCGCTCTTCCCCATGCGGCTGGGTCCGGCCACCCTGCGCAAAGAAACCGAAGATTTTTTTGTTGGCCACACCTTGGCCCATGCGCTGTCACGCCTGCGCGAGCAGGTGCAGCTGGAGCTATGCCTGCGGGCACATGCGCAGGACTGTGCCCCGGACAGCTCGGTTGGCAAACGGGCCGACGTGCTGGTGGGCGAATTTGCCAAGGCGCTGCCAGAGACGCGCCGACTGCTCGATCTGGATGTGGAAGCGGCTTACGCCGGCGACCCGGCAGCCTCCTCGGTGGACGAGATCCTGCTGTGCTACCCGGGCATCTACGCCATCATGCATTACCGGCTGGCGCACTTGCTGAGTCTGGCCGGACTGCCCCTGTGCGCGCGTGTCATCGCCGAGATCGCGCATTCCGAGACCGGTGTCGATATCCACCCCGGGGCCACCATCGGCGAACGCTTTTTCATCGACCACGGTACCGGGGTGGTGATCGGCGGCACCGCGCGCCTCGGCAACAATGTGCGCATCTATCAGGCCGTCACCCTGGGCGCCAAGCGGCTCAACCTGGAAGATGGCTCCTTGGTCGCCCGCGACACACCGCGCCATCCGCAGGTTGAGGATGACGTGATCATCTACGCCGGGGCCACCATCCTGGGGTACATCACCATCGGCAAGGGCTCGACGATTGGCGGCAATGTGTGGCTCACGCATTCGGTGCCGCCGGGCAGCCAGATCACCCAGGCGCAGTCGCAGGCCGGGGTGGCGTGAGCAAGATAAGCATGTGAAATATTCTTGGTTCGGCCGGGCAGCCGAACCGGACACACTGCGGGGCTTGTCGACCTTCTGGACACGCGCCATCAGCACGCGCGGCCTCACACCATCAGCCGGCGCACCTGCGCCGACAGCACATCGATCAGGCTGACACTCAGCGCGATGATCAGGATCACGGCACAGGTTTCGGTGTATTGGAAGGCCCGGATGATTTCCCACAGCAGCACACCAATACCGCCAGCCCCGACCATGCCGACGACGGTGGCCGAACGCACATTCGACTCGAAACGGTACAGCGCCAGCGATACCCAGGCCGGCAGTACCTGCGGGATCACCCCATACAGGATCTCGTCGATGGCGCTCGCCCCGGTGGCGCGAATCCCCTCTACCGGGCCAGGCCGGATGCCCTCGACCGCCTCGGAAAACAGCTTCGCCAGGACGCCCGCCGTGTGCACCCAGAGCGCCAGCACGCCTGCGAACGGCCCGAGGCCAACAGCGACGACGAACAGCATGGCGAACACCATTTCATTGATCGCCCGGCACAAGTCCAACAGGCGCCGGACCGGCTGATGCACCCACCACGGCGTCAGGTTGGCTGAAGCCAACAGGGCAAGCGGCACCGCCGTGATCACGGCCAGCGCCGTACCCCACAGGGCGATCTCGATGGTGACCAGCATTTCGTCGAGGTATTCGCGCCAGTGGGAAAAGTCTGGCGGAAAGAAATCGGCAGCAAACCGGGCCATGTTGCTGCTGTCGCGCAACAGGTCAAGGGGCCGCATGTCGGCGCCCCGCCAGCTCCCGGCCAGCAGGGCCAGCACGATACCCCAGGCGAGCAGCCGCATCATCGAAGAACGGTCGCCGGCCAGGGGCATCGCCATCATTGGCGCGGCAGCATCCGGCAGGGTGCGCGGGGTGCTCATCTCATTGTCCCTTCAGGATCGCCAGCTTGCGGTCGATCTCGGCCAGCCGGGCGCGCCGGTCCGCCTCGGACACCGCGACGTCGGCTTCCAGCCGGCTGCGCTGGGCGAACAGTTCCAGTTCGCGGATCGGCAGCAGCTGGCGATCGTTGGACTCGCGGAAGCCGGCCAGCTTGTTGACCTTCATCAGTACCGCCTTCTCCCGGGGATCGGTCTTGCCGTAGTTCAGGAAGAAGCTGCGCAGCCGGGCTTTCACCGACTCCGGCAGATCCTTGCGCCACACCATCGGATCGGACGGAATCAGCGGGGATGTCCAGAGAATCTTCAGTTCGCGGAATTTGTCCGGCGTGTGCTCCTGCAGATGGTCCATCACCTCGCTGTTGCAGGTGGCGACGTCGATCTGGCGATTGGCTACCGCGAGGGCGTTCGCCTCGTGGCCGGCACTGCGTGTCACCCGAAAGGCTGTGCGCGGATCGACATGACGTTGCGCGAACACGTAGTAATTGGGCACCAGGAAGCCGGACGTGGAGTTGGGATCGCCATTGCCGAAGCTGAGAGATCGGGCGTTGCGCAGCATCTCGTCCACATTGTTGTAGGGACTGTCCCGATGCACCAGCAAATGCGAGTAGTACCCATGGGTACCGCTGGCCGTCACCATCTGGGCAAAGATTTCCCCGTCGGCGCGATCGACCGCCTCGAGGGCGGACTTGTTGCCCAGCCAGGCGAGCTGCACCTTGTTGAAGCGCATGCCCTCGATGATGCCGGCATAGTCCGAGGCGAAGAAGGCAGTCACCTTGAGCCCGGTCTGCCGGCTCAGGTCGTCGATCAGGGGTTGCCATTCCTGCTTCAGGTTCTGCGCGGTCTCGGTGGAAATCAGACCGAAGCTGATCTCGTCGGCCGCACGCAGCTGTTTCGGGAACCCCATCGACAGCGACAGGACCCCCACCAGGAATACCCAGCGCAGTGAGGCAGGCAAAGGAAAGGTGAACGGCACGACAAACTCCAAAAACCAACAAGGGGGAAATCAGGACCGCAGGGCCAGGGTCGCTGGCCCGTCATACAGGTCGCGCAGCACGGCAGGTGTCAGTGCCGCCGCCGGCCCGTCGTACACCACACGCCCCTTATGCAGCGCCACGATGCGCGCGCAATAGCGGACAGCCACGTCGACCTGATGCAGCGACACCAGCACCGTGCACTGATCCTCGCGGTTGATGCGCGCCAGGATCTCCATCACGTTCCTTGCCGATTCCGGGTCGAGGGAAGCGATCGGCTCATCAGCCAGGATCACGCGTGCGCCCTGCAGCAGGGTGCGCGCGATCGCCGCGCGCTGTTGCTGCCCACCGGACAACGTGGACGCGCGCTGGTGCGCACAAGCAACCATGCCGACGCGTGCCAACATCTGCAGCGCCCGCTCGCGTTCGACGCGCTGGAACAGGCCCAGCCAGGCGCGCCAGGATGGCGTGCGGTGCAAGGCGCCCGCCAGCACATTGGTCAACACCGGCAGGCGCTCGACCAGGTTGAACTGCTGGAACACGAAGCCGATCTCGGCGCGCAAACGGCGCACCTGCGGCTGCAGACGGCCGCCACGCTGCAGGCAGCAGCCGTGGATCTCGATCATCGACGGGCTGTTGTTGTCCGCCGTGACCAGACCGGCCAGATGACGCAGCAGGGTCGACTTGCCGGAGCCGGAAGCGCCCAGCAGCGCCACCATCTCGCCTGGACGGATGCTCAGCCCGACATCCTGCAGGGCAGGCTTGCCCGGCTGGAACTGCTTGCGCAGGGCTTGCACCCGGATCGCGTCTGGCACCCCCTGCCCTGTGTCCACCGTCACCCTCCCACCATAAACGCGTAGTGTGGAGCGACAACATGACCATTCCTTGACAGGGGCCCGCGCTGCCCCTAAAGCACGCGCTGCCCCTCCCGCCAGACCGCGCGAACCACTGCCTGGCGGCCACCCGCTGGCAGCGTCACCAGACGCACCTGCACAAGGTCGGCGCGCAGCCCATGCGCGAGGCGGCCGCGGTCCAGCAGGCCGGTGGCCCGCGCCGGAGCCGCTGTGACTGTGGCAACGGCCGCTGGCAGGTCGAGCAGACCATCGTCGACCAGGCGCATCAGGCCACTGAGCAGGCTGCCCGGCACGTAGTCGGAGGAAAGGATATCGAGCAGGCCCGCGCTGGCCAGTTCGGCCGCGGCCACATTCCCGGAATGCGAACCGCCGCGCACCACATTCGGTCCCCCCATCACCGTCAGCATGCCGCGATCATGGGCGGCCTGGGCGGCGAGACGGGTAGTCGGAAATTCCGAGATGCACGCGCCCTCGGCATGCGCCTGCTCCACATGCGCAAGCGTGGTGTCATCGTGACTGGCCAGCGCAATTCCGTGCGACTGGCAGTAATCGACAAACCAGGCCCGGTTGGGCGCGGCATTGCGCGCCTGCAGTTCTGCCGCCTGCGCCACCTGGCGCTCGAATTTTTCCAGGCTCCACCCCTTCTTGCCGGTGTAGTAGGTGCGGGCATGGGAGAGATCCTCCCATTGCCGTTGGCCTGGCGTATGGTCCATCAGCGAGATCAGCGACAGGCGGTGGTGCTCGCGGAAGGGTGCGAACAGTGCGATGGTATTCGGCGCCGGCAACTCGCAACGCACATGCAGATGGTGCTCGGCGCGCAGCAATTGGCGCGCATCGCAGAAGGCCAAGGCCTCGAGCACAGGATCCCAGGGGCTGCCACGCAGGCTGTCAAGATCGGCCTCGCCAACGCCCAGGGCATCGAACACCGTGGTGATGCCGGCGGCGACCACTTCGGCATCGTGCGCGAGCAGGGCCGGAAACACCGGCCATTCCACCTTGGGACGCGGCATCAGATGCCGTTCAAAGTTGTCGGTGTGGATTTCGATCAGGCCGGGCAGCAGATAATCGCCCTCCAGGTCCCACACCGGCCTGCCCGCCAGGGCCCCGGTTGCCGTGCCCGTCTGCACATCGGCAATACGGCCATCGACCACCGTCAGGTGGCCGGCCACCACGGCGTCTTCGAGCACCAGTTGCCCGTTGTGAAACTGTATTGCTGCACTCATGCACCACTCCGGAATTGCGCCACATCCACGCGACGGGTGGACACCGCAGCAGCCACCTCGGCATCGTGAAAGATGCCCAGCAGGGCGGACCCAGCCTGCATGGCCTCCTGCATCAGGGCCACCACCGTGGCGGCATTGGCGGCATCGAGCGATGCCGTCGGCTCATCCATCAGCATCAATGGACGGCGACGAATCATACTGCGGGCAATGTTGATGCGCTGCTGTTCTCCGCCTGAAAAGGTGGCGGGCGGCAGATGCCAGAGTCGCTCCGGGATACGCAGGCGCGTCAGCCACTGCCGCGCCTGGTCGAGGGCTGCAGCGCGTGCCACCGGGTCGTCACCGGCCAGATCCAGAAGGGGCTCGGCCACCACATCCAGGGCTGCCACCCGGGGAATCACGCGCAGGAACTGACTGACATAGCCCACCGTTTGCTGGCGCAGGGTCAGCAAATCGCGTGGTTCGGCCCGGGTCACGTCCACTGTCCGGCCGAGCGCCGTCGAATGCACCAGGATCTGTCCTGCCGTAGCCCGGTAGCTGGCATACACCAGTTTTAGCAGGGTTGACTTGCCAGCTCCGGAAGGGCCATCCAGCACTAGGCACTCGCCGGCGTGCAGTTCCAGATCCACGCCGGAGAACACCGGCAGGTGAGCGCCTGCGCGATGATGCAGGGTGAAGTGCTTGCTGACGTCCAGCAGGCGCAGCACCGGGGGGTTGGCAACGGGAGGGGCAGGATTGGCGGTCATGGGCACACGGGACCTGGACAGATCGGCATGACGGGCAGCGCCCCTCAAGCCTGCAGCACGGAAGAAACCAGCAACTGGGTGTACGCATGCTGGGGATCTTCCAGCACCTGATCAGTCAGCCCACTTTCGATGATCTCGCCGCGCAGCATCACCACCATGCGCTGGGTGAGCAGGCGCGCCACCGCCAGATCGTGCGTGACGATCACCACGGCCAGATCCAGCTGGGCGGTCAACTGACGCAGCAGATCGAGCAGGCGCGCTTGCACCGAGACGTCCAGTCCTGAGGTCGGCTCATCCATGAACACCAGCCGCGGCTGGGTGACGAGATTGCGCGCAATCTGCAGACGCTGCCGCATCCCGCCGGAGAAGGTGCGCGGCGGATCGTCCAGGCGAGCCGGATCAATCTCCACACGCGCCAGCCACTCGGCAGCGGTGGCGCGCAGCCGACCATAATGGCGCTCGCCCAGCCCCATCAGCCGCTCGCCGATATTGGCACCGGCTGACACGTCCATGCGCAAGCCCTGCGCGGCATCCTGGTGCACGAAGCCCCAGTCGGTACGGGCCAGCAGGCGCCGTTGCGCTTCCGGTGCCGCATGCACGTCGAGCGCCGTGCCATCGCGCAGGCGAAACGATACCGAGCCGTCGTCCGGCCGGATGCGCCCTGCGAGCAGGTTGAGCAGGGTCGACTTGCCGGACCCGGATTCGCCCACCACCGCCAGGACCTCGCCCGGCCACAGGTCAAAGGAGGCGGCGCGCACGGCCACCCGCTCGCCATACGACTTGGTCAAGGCATGCGCGCGCAGCAGCGGCAAAGGCGGGGAAGACACTGTCACGTCAGGGCTCGATCAGGAAGCTGATGCCATGCTGGGAAAAGCCCAGCGACCGATAGAAAGCGTGCGCCTGCGCACGCCGGCTGTTCGACGACAGGGCCAGCTTGTAACAACCCGCCGCCCGCGCCTGCTGCACGGCATGCGCCATCATGCGACGACCAATGCCCTGGCGCTGGCAACCGGGATCAACCACGACGTTCTCGACCACGGCCGAGGGCGTGCCGCCGTGGGCCAGATGCTCGATCACCAACAGGGTATAGGTACCCACCACCCGATCCGTCGCAGGGTCGCGCGCCAGAAAGATGCGATAGCCGGGCCAGGCCTGCAGGCGCAAGAAGCGCTCCCGGGCCGACGCCAGCGGGAGTGCCGCCGCCGGGTCCTGGTCGAGGCTGGCGTAGAGGGTCAGCAGACACGGCACGTCGTCGATGCCGGCGACCGTGAACTGCAGCGAGTCGATACCGTTCATGCCTGTTCCACCCGGCGGGTTTGACAGTAATCGGAGTCGGAACACACATGCAGGCGCGTGCCCTGATCGTCCACGATCACCTCGTCCAGGAAACTGTCACCGGCCCCGCACAGGCCGCAACGGACATCCCAGCGCTGGATCTCGAAGGGATGATCCTCAAAGCCCAGGCTCTCCACAGCGGTATAGGGTGGCACCGCATAAATCCGCTTTTCGCGGCCGGCTCCAAACAGCTGGAGGGCCGGATTCAAGTGCATCTTGGGGTTGTCGAATTTCGGGATGGGCGATGGCGCCATCACATAGCGGTGGTTGACCAGCACCGGATAATCGTAGGTGGTGGCCACGTGCCCGAACCGCGCGATGTCCTCGTACAACTTGACATGCATCAGGCCATATTCCGCTAAGCCATGCAGGGTGCGGGTTTCGGCTTCGCGCGGCTCGAGCTGCTGCATGGGCTCCGGGGCGGGCACCTGATAGATGATCACTTGGCCCGCGCGCAGCGGCGTTTCCGGAATGCGGTGACGGGTCTGGATCAGGGTGGCCTCCGAGGTGCGTGTGGTGGTGCGCACGCCCGTGGCACGGGCAAAGAAACGACGGATGTTGACCGCATTCACGGTGTCGTCCGAGCCTTGGTCGATCACCTTCAGCACATCCAGTGGCCCGATCATGGCGGCGGTGACCTGAATGCCACCTGTGCCCCAGCCGTAGGGCAGCGGCATCTCGCGCGAGGCGAACGGCACCTGATATCCCGGAATGGCCACCGCCTTCAGGATGGTGCGGCGGATCATGCGTTTGGTACGCTCGTCGAGATAGGCAAAGCTGATCTCAGGATCGCGTCCCTCGCCCTCTGCCGAGGGCATGGCCGGCGTGTCGTCGCGTGCGTTCATGGGGTGGATGCTGCCGCCCGCAGGCGTCGCACCAGATCCAGTTCGGCCTGAAAATCGACGTAATGCGGCATTTTCAGGTGCTGCACAAATCCGGACGACTCCAGGCTGTCGCTGTGCGACAGCACAAATTCCTGCATCTGTGCCGGGGCCTCGACGCGCTCGCCCAGTTCCTCGGCGCGCAGGGCACGATCGACCAGGCTCATCGCCATGGCCTTGCGCTCGCCGTGGCCAAAACTCAGGCCATAGCCGCGCGTGAAGGCTGGCGGCTCGACCTTGCTGCCGGCAAACTGGTTCACCATCTCGCATTCGGTGACCTCGATATCGCCGATCGAGAGCGCGAAATCGAGCTCCTCCGGCCGGATTTCCACGGCTATCCGGCCAAACCGCAGCTCGCCAACGAAGGGATGGCTGTGCGAGTAGCCGCGCTGGGTGGAATAGGCCATCGCCAGCAGAAAACCTTCATCGGCCCGCGCCAGGTTCTGCAGCCGGGTTGGCCGGCTTGCCGGAAAGCCCAGCGGCTCACGCGTCAGGTCCGGCGGCGCCGGATCGCCCGCGGGCATGCCGGCAGGCTCAATCAGCCCCTCCCGGTTGAGCAGATCCAGCACCCGGGGGCTCGGCTCAGCCCCTGCCGTCGCCGTTGCCATTGCCCCTGCCCCTGCCACCGCTGCCGTTGCCACCGCTGCCGGCGCGCCCTTTGCCTGTTCACCCACGGCCGATTCAACCGTCGCCAAGCTGGCGGGGGCACTTTCCGCCAGAAGGCGGAAGTCGAGCAGGCGCTGGGTGTAATCGTAGGTTGGCCCGAGCACCTGGCCGCCGGGCAGGTCCTTGAACGTTGCCGAAATGCGCCGTTCCAGCCGCATCCGGCCCGTCTCCAGCGGTTCCGTACTGCCAAAACGCGGCAGGGTGGCCCGGTAGGCGCGCAGCAGAAAGATCGCTTCGGTCAGGTCGCCCGCTGCCTGCTTGATGGCGAGCGCCGCCAGTTCGGGATCGAAAACCGAGCCCTCGGTCATCACCCGATCGACCGCCAGCTTGAGCTGTTCGCGGATCTGCCCGACCGTCAGCTCGGCATGGCGGGCCGAACCACGCCGCTGCGCCGCCAGCAGCCGATAGCTGTTGAGGATGGCGGCTTCACCGCCCTTGACCGCTACATACATCTCAACGCCCTCCCATCGGCGCAGGCTGGACGCGCGTGCTACGCGGCAGGCCCATCAGGCGTGGTCCGCTGGTGATCAGCAGGTCAACCCCTCGGGGAAAGCTGTCGTGATTGGCCTGCCACTGCGCCGCGAAGTCGGCTGGCAGGCCGGCGATCACGACCGTACGCGGCTGCTGCAGTCCCGGACCGCTCAGGATCCAGCTCGACGGTGCCATCGCCTCGCCGGGCGCCGCGGTCGTGCTGCCCTCGACCAGGCCCAGCGAGGCTTCCAGCAGGCAGGTGGTCGACTGGTCGGGATACTGGTCGGTTCCAGTGGCGCATTCGGTCAGGGCCGGCCACTGGTCGCCTCGGGCAAACCACGCAAATTGAGACTCACCGGGATGATCAACCAGTTGGCAACCCGTGTGAAAACGCAGCCACGCGGCGACCGGGCCATGACGCAATCCACCAGACAACCACAGGCGGCAATCGGCATCGAGCAGGGCGAGCAGCGCCACTGCAGCAGCCTCATCGCCCTGTCCCGGCCACTCGGCATCGTGCTGCAAGCGGTGTTCGCTGCCAGGTCCAGCCAAAGCCTGCAACACCTGCCGGAAAATTGCCTGGCTACCGAAGGCAGGATGGGAAAATCCGGCCCCGAGCTGTTGAAGATCGATCGCACTCATGCGCCGGGTCCGCCGGAGAGATCAGTTCGGTTCATCACGTTCGTCGACATCGCCCTGGCCGGCCTGTCGGGCGACCGTAAAAAAATCCACCCGGGTGCTGGCGGTGCGCGCGGCGCGCGCGCGAACCTCCTGCTCCAGCCAGGCACCCACCGGCACCAGCACCCGACGCTGCACAGCCGCCCGCTGCTCGGGCAGCTGCAACAGCGCATCGGCCAAGGCGGCCAGTTCAGCGTGACGGTGCGAGCGCCCGAGGACGTAGCTGACGCCGACGGCGGTCGCAGCCGATCTCTCAGCCAGGCGTAAGGTGGCGCGCGTGACCGTCACTTCGCCAAGGTTGAAGCGCGCCCCATTTCCGCCGGCACGCGCCTGGACCATCATCAGCCCGGTCTCCGGCCGGCGCAGCCAGTGCACGGCAAGGGTCTGATGGTCGGCCAGCCCGGCTTCGAGCAAATCCAGCGGTGCCCGGGCCAGCAGGGCAATCCAGGCTGCCCGTTGGGCCTGCGGCCCTGCCGCCGAGGACACGGCCGCTTCCCAGGAGGGGTTTGGATTCAGGTCAGAGGCGATGATCGCGGTTACCGTCTGTCAACATACTGTCAGCACAATCTGGCAGCTTACGGGTGCGGCATGTCGGTCTTGTGACAAGCGCACGCCGCAAGTCTTGCCCGAACTGTCTTGCCCTACCCCGAGATCACGCCTGTGCGACAAGCCGTTTATTTCGCCCCCCCGCCGGGCAGTCCGTGGTGGGAAGCTGGCAGCAGCTGGCTCGGACGCTGCGCTGCCAGTGGGCAGCTGGCCGTGCAGCCGCCCATCGCCGCCCTGACCCGGGAGGAACAATGGTCAGTGACCGCAGCCCCGCGCCGCTATGGCTGGCACGCCACCCTGAAAGCTCCATTCCGGCTGGCGGCAGCCTGCACCCTTCCGGACCTGCAGCGCGCGCTCAGACAACTGGGGCAGAACCACCCTGTTTTTGACCTGCCGCCGCTGCAGGTTGTGCAACTGGATGGGTTTCTGGCCCTGGTCCCCGGCGGCGCAAATGTCCGGTTGCAGGCCTTGGCCGACTGCTGCGTCCGCGACCTGCAAGCGCTGGCCGCGCCACTCGATGCGGTGACGCTGGCACGTCGCTGCCCACCAGGCACCACCGACGACGTGCGTGCACGGGTGATGGCGTGGTCGTATGCCCACGTCTTCGATCATTTCCGCTTCCATTTCACGCTGTGCGGACCACTGACCGGCATGCCCCCGGAAAAGATCACCGCCCTGCGGCATGCGGCCGAGGAACACTTTGGCGACCTGCCCGTGCTACGGGCCGAACGGCTTTGGCGCTTCGAGGAGCCCTCGCCCGGCGGCGATTTCCTGCTGCGCGAAGGGTATCTGCTGCGGGGATCAGGCCATGCCGATCCGGTCGCATGATCCACCCGCCCCGGCCGGCAGCAGCGCCATTTGAGGGTCTGCTGCGACCTGAACGCCTTCGAGGGCGAGCAGGCTACGCTTGCGCGGAAGCCCCGCCGAAAACCCGCCCAAGGTACCGCCTGCCGCCAGCACCCGATGACAGGGCACCACGATGATCCAGGGGTTGCGACCAACGGCCTGACCCACAGCACGAACGGCCTTGGGTCGGCCGATGCGCTGCGCGAGCGCCCCGTACGTCCAGGTGACGCCATGGGGACATCGCGCCAGTTCTTCCCAGACGGCACGCTGGAAAGCGGTGCCGCCGGCAGCCAGGGGCAGATCGAAGATCACGGGCGCTCCGGCCAGATAGTGGTCAAAGCGCTGCGCGAACCGTTCCAGTACGGGCGCCGATCGGTCAGGAATACCCTGCAGATCCGGGAAATCGTCCTGGTCTTCAAAATAGACACCGCACAGGGCGTCAGCCGTCGCCAGCGCCATCAGGGGCCCCCAGGGGCTGGCCAGATGCAGCCGGGCAGTCGGTTGCGACAGGATCGGTGACATGCCATCCCCTCCTTATGACAGGGCATCATCCGCACCGCGGATTCACCGTGGTTAGGATGCATCGCACCCCCGCCGTGCACAAGCCCCCCAGGGCGCCGATCCCCGGCCAGCACAGTAGCCTTGCACCAGCGCAGCGCCCGGTTCGCCGCACCGGCCCCTGATCAGTGCATGGACATCGGCTGCAGGGCACCGGCCGTTCCCTTGGATGCCACGACCTGCCGACGCGGCAGGCTTCCCAAGCGTCCGCCCGGCTTTTGGCCCGCTATTTGCTTGATGTCGAAACGTGGGCAACGACGATGATGCCCCGTGGGCAAGTCGAACCCACCCGTGCCTTGGGCACCGGTGGGTTTTTGCATTCCGGCGGGCGGACAGGGGCGCCGGCAGATCCTTGAAGGGGAGCAGCAGATGCAGAAACAGAAACTCGTGATGATTGGCAATGGCATGGCAGGGGTACGCACGCTGGAAGAGCTGCTGAAACTCGATCCAGAGCGCTACGACATCACCGTGTTCGGGGCCGAACCCCATGGCAACTACAACCGCATCCTGCTCTCGCCGGTGCTGTCCGGCGAAATGCGGCTGCCCGAGATCATGCTGAACGACCTGGACTGGTATCGGGACAACGGCATCACCCTGCATGCCGGCCGCAAGGTGGTGGCCGTTGACCGGCGCCGTCGGGTGGTACGGGCCGATGATGGCACCGAAGCCACGTATGACCGGCTGTTGCTCGCCACTGGTTCCAATCCCTTCATCCTGCCGGTCCCCGGCAAGGACCTGCCTGGGGTTCTCGCTTACCGCGACATTGCCGACACCGAAAGCATGATCGAAGCCGCTCGCGTGCATCGGCATGCCGTGGTGATCGGCGCCGGACTGCTGGGCCTGGAGGCCGCCAACGGACTTGCGCTGCGCGGCATGGATGTCACCGTGGTGCACGTCGGTGAATGGATCATGGAGCGCCAGCTCGATCGGGTGGCCGGCGGCATGCTGCAGCTGGCCCTGGAGGCCAAGGGCATGAAGTTCCTGCTCCAGCACCACACCAGCGAACTGGTGCAAGGCGAATCCGGCCGCGTTGCTGCGGTCCGTTTCAAGGACGGCATTAGCATTCCCGCCGATCTTGTGGTGATGGCAGCGGGCATCCGCCCCAACACCGATCTCGCGCGTCAGATCGGCCTGCAGTGCAATCGCGGCGTGCTGGTGAGCGATACCCTGCAAACCTTCGACCCCGCCATCTACGCCGTGGGCGAATGTGCCGAACACCGCGGCGTTGCATATGGACTGGTGGCGCCCCTGTTCGAACAGGCGAAGGTATGCGCCAATCATCTGGCCCATTTTGGTATCGGCCGCTACACCGGGTCGGTCACGTCAACCAAGCTGAAAGTGACCGGCATCGATGTCTTCTCGGCAGGCAACTTCGAGGGCGGTGACGACACCGAAGACATCGTGCTGCATGACCCTGGCCTGGGCGTCTACAAGCGCGTGGTGGTGCGCGACAACCGGGTGGTGGGCGCCGTGATGATCGGCGACACCGCCGATGGCTCCTGGTACTTCAAACTGCTGAAAGACCAACAGGATATCCACCCGATCCGCGATCATCTGCTGTTTGGCCAGAATGGGTTGGGTGATGTCGGCCACAAGGGCGAAACCCTGGCGGCCAACCTGCCAGATGAGGCGGAAGTCTGCGGTTGCAACGGCGTGTGCAAAGGGGCCATCGTCAAGGCAATCAAGGGCAATGGCCTGTTCACCCTGGATGACGTGCGCAAGCACACCAAGGCCTCGAGCAGCTGCGGGTCGTGCACGGGCCTCGTGGAACAGATCCTGGCGTCCACCCTGGGCGGCGCTTACCAGACAGCCCAGTCGAAAGACAAACCGGTGTGCGGATGTACTGACCATTCGCATGGCGACGTGCGCGCCGCCATCAAGGCGCAACACCTGCTGTCCGCCCTGCAGGCCATGAAGGCCCTGCAGTGGAAGACACCGAGTGGCTGCGCCACCTGCCGTCCGGCCCTCAACTACTACTGCCTGTCGACCTGGCCGCACGAAGCCACCGACGATCCGCAGAGCCGCTTCATCAACGAACGTGCCCATGCCAACATCCAGAAAGACGGCACCTACTCGGTCGTGCCGCGCATGTGGGGTGGCCTGACCACCCCGGGAGAACTGCGGGCGATTGCCGATGCTGCCGAGAAATATGCCGTACCCACCATCAAAGTCACCGGCGGTCAACGCATCGACCTGCTGGGCATCCGCAAGGATGACCTGCCGAAGATCTGGGCAGACCTGAACGCGGCCGGCATGGTGTCCGGCCATGCCTACGGCAAGTCGATCCGCACCGTGAAAACCTGTGTCGGTGCCGAACATTGCCGTTTCGGCACGCAGCGGTCGATGGACCTGGGGGTGAAGCTCGAGAAGATGCTGTTCGACATGTACAGCCCGCACAAGGTCAAGCTGGCCGTCTCTGGCTGTCCACGCAATTGCGCCGAGGCGGGCATCAAGGATGTCGGCGTGATCGGCGTGGATTCCGGTTACGAGATCTATGTCGCCGGCAATGGCGGCATCAAGACCGAGGTGGCGCAGTTCCTGGTCAAGGTGAAAAGTGATGAGGAAGTGATGGAGTATTCCGGTGCTTTCCTGCAGCTGTATCGGGAAGAGGGCTGGTACCTGGAGCGCACCTGCCACTACGTTGAACGGGTCGGACTGGACCACGTCAAGGCGGAAATCCTCGAGCACGCGGAACGCCGGCGCGAACTGTTCGAACGCCTGCTGGCCTCGCTGCGCGGCGCCAAGGACCCCTGGGCCGAGCGTGTGGAAGCCGAACGCGCCACTGCCCTGGCGCGGGAATTCGAAACGCTGGAGGTGTCGGCATGAGTGCGCACGACCTGATCGACACCACGGGTTGGCACCCAATCTGCGCTCTTGACGCGATTCCGGTGCTGGGTGCGCGAGTGGTGCGCACCCCGGACGGTGACGTCGCGATTTTCCGGAATGAGGCCGACCAGATCTTCGCGCTGCGCGACGCCTGTCCCCACAAACAGGGCCCGTTGTCCCAGGGCATCGTGCACGGCCAGACCGTCACCTGCCCCCTGCATGCCTGGAAGATCGACCTTGCCTGCGGTGAAGCCATCGCCCCGGACCAGGGCTGCACGCCGACCTATCCGGTGCGCGTCCAGGACGGCCACGTCCATCTCCACCTCGTTTCCCTTTCTCCCGTTGCAGGATCCTGACCATGAAAAAAGACGCCTTCCTGGAATCTGGCCATACGCCGTCGCTGCTAGCCGCCTTTCTGTATTTCGACCTGGCCTTCATGGTATGGGTGCTGCTGGGCCCCTTGGGTGTTGGCATCGCCAAAGACCTCGCGCTGTCGCACAGCCAGAAAGGCCTGATGGTGGCCACGCCCGTGCTGGCTGGTGCCGTGCTGCGACTGGTGATGGGCGTGCTGGTGGACAAGCTCTCACCGCGCACCGCCGGCCTGATCGGTCAGGTGGTGGTGATTGCCGCGCTTGCCGTGGCCTGGCTGCGCGGCGTGCACAGCTTTGACGAAACCCTGGTGCTGGGCTGCTTCCTTGGGGTGGCGGGTGCCAGCTTTGCAGCCGCCCTGCCGCTTGCCTCGCGCTGGTATCCGCCCCAGCATCAGGGCAAGGCGATGGGCATTGCCGGGGCCGGCAACTCCGGCACGGCGCTGGCCGCGCTGTTTGCGCCAGGTCTTGCGGCCGCCTTCGGCTGGACCAATGTGTTCGGGCTGGCGCTGATTCCGCTCTCGATCGTGCTGGTGCTGTTCTTCTTCCTGGCCAAGGATGCGCCGAATGCCCCGCCGCCCAAGACCACTGCGGAATATCTGGCTGTGCTGAAGGATCCGGATGCCTGGTGGTTCATGTTCTTCTACGGTGTCACCTTCGGCGGTTTCGTCGGTCTGTCCTCGTCGCTGGTGATCTACTTCAACACCCAATATGGTCTGGATGCCAAGACGGCCGGGTATTACACGGCGGCCTGCGTGTTCGCCGGATCGGCCGTGCGGCCGATCGGCGGCATGGTCTCGGACCGGATCGGCGGGGTGCGCGCGTTGTCCGTGATGTACATCCTGGCAGCCGCATTCCTGACCATCGTCAGCGTGGGCCTGTCCGCCCCTTGGATGGCCCTGCTGGGCTTTGCCGGCGCGATGCTGTGCCTGGGGACAGGCAATGGAGCGGTGTTCCAGCTGGTGCCGCAGCGCTTCCGCAAAGAAATCGGTGTGATGACCGGGCTGGTCGGCGCGGCCGGCGGCGTGGGTGGCTTCTATCTGGCTTCCTCGCTCGGCTATGCGCGGCAGCTGACCGGCAGCTACCAGGTGGGTTTTCTGATTTTTGCCGGGCTGGCCCTGGCCGCGCTGGCCGGCTTGAGCCGGGTGAAGACGCGCTGGCGCACCACCTGGGGCGCCGCCCACCTGAGCGGCGCACGCATCTGAACGGCATCGCGCGTACCCCTCTGTGCCAGCCTTGGGTCCGCAGCCGGCTGCGCCAGCCTGTCCATGACCTCCGTGACACGCCCATGATGCCGGTCCGCCCATGAAAGTCCGACTGCAGCACGAAAGTCAGAGCGGGCGGCGTCCGTACAACGAGGACTATGCCGGGGCGAGCGTGCCGCAGGATGAGGTGCTGATCGAAAAGGGCATCGTGCTGGCAGTGGCCGATGGTGTTGGCGGCCATGCCCGGGGGCGGGAGGCGGCGGAGTATGCCGTGCGCAGCCTGCTCGCAGATTACTACGCCACCCCGGACACCTGGAGCGTGGAAAAATCCCTGACCGAGGTGTTGCGGGCGATCAACCGCTGGCTGCAGGTGGAAGCGCGCCGAACCGACGCCCTGGTCGGCATGGCCACCACGCTGAGCGCGCTGGTGCTGCGTGGCCGCCAGTTTCATCTTGCCCACATTGGCGATTCGCGGGCCTATCTGCTGCGCGGCGACGACTGCACCCAGCTGAGTGAAGACCACACCTGGCCACATCCGGAACTCTCGAATGTGCTGCGCCGGGCCCTGGGACTCGATCCCCACCTGCAGGTCGACATCCTGGCGGGAGAACTGGAAGCCGGCGACCGCTTCCTGCTCTGCACGGATGGGGTCTGGAACAGTCTGGACCCGGCCCGGCTGACCGCGCTGCTGCGCCAGACCCCAGACGACGAGCAGGCAGCCCGCCTGCTCGTCACCAGCGCGATCCAGGCCGGTTCACAGGACAACTGCACGGCGCTGGTGGCAACCGTCAGTGAACCGGGGGCCGAGAACCTGCGCGACCAGCTGCTCTCGGGCGCGCGCCTGCCCTTGCCGGAGCGGCTACGCGCGGGTGACAGCTTGGACGACCTGCGCGTGCTGGAGGTGATCCACCAGTCCCGGGTCACCCTGCTGTACCGGGTCGAGCGCATCCAGGACGGCAAGACCGAATGCCTGGTGCTGAAGACCCTGCGGGAGGAAGCCGGCGACGAGGAGTCGATCAGTGCCCTGATTCATGAGGAATGGCTGGCCCGGCGCGCGATCGGTGCCGCCTTCCCGCAGGTGCGCAAGCATGCCCGGCGCAGCCGGCTCTATTACCTGATGGACTGGTATCCCGGCGAGACGCTGCGCCAGCGGCTGGAGCGTGGCCACCGCTTCACCCTGCAGGAGGTGATCGACCTGGGCTGCCGCCTGCTGCGCGGGCTGGCCCAGCTGCATCGGCTCGACATCCAGCATCGCGACATCAAGCCGGACAACCTGCATCTGGGCCAGGACGGTCAGCTGCGCATCCTGGACCTTGGCGTGGCCGCCTCTGACGGCCTGCGTCTGGCGGAAATCAACAATCCAGGCACCCCAAGCTACATGGCCCCCGAGCTATTTGGCGATGCCACCGCCACAGTATCGAGTGATCTCTACGCCTGCGCGGTCACCCTGTACCAGCTGCTCACCCGGCGATATCCTTACGGCGAGATCGAACCCTTCCAGCATCCGGTGTTCCGGCAGGCGGTTCCCCCCACCCGTTATCGGCCTGAAACCCCGGACTGGCTGGAAAACATCCTGCTGCGCGGCCTTGCCATCCGTCCCGCAGACCGGTTTGAAACGGCCGAGGAATTCCTGCTGGCCCTGGAACGCGGCGCCCACCGGCCGCTGACCACTCCCCGGCGGCTGCCGCTGGTCGAACGCTACCCGTCGCGCACCCTGCAACTGGTCACCATCGCCTCGCTGCTGCTCAACCTGGTCCTGGCCTGGTTGTTGAGCCGTCATGGCTGAGCCCTCCCTTCCCGACACGCCCTCATGACCTCCCTTCCGACCGTTACCGCCCCGTCCTCGCTGTCCGACGAGCCGTTGCAAACTACCCGTGGCACCTGTCCATACTGCGGTGTGGGTTGTGGTGTACTGATCCGGCACCAGGGCGGGCAGGTGATCGACGTGGCGGGCGATCCGGATCACCCCGCCAATCTCGGACGGCTGTGCAGCAAGGGCTCGACCCTGCACCTGACGGCGCGCCCCCATCAGCGCCTGCTGCATCCGCTGCGACGCGAGCGGAGCCCGGACCATCCGGCCCCGGCCGCGACGCTGACGCAGATTTCCTGGAATGACGCGCTCGCCGAGGCAGCCGATCATTTCGCCGCCGTGATCCGTGAGCATGGTCCGGATGCCGTGGCGTTTTACCTGTCGGGACAGCTGCTGACCGAGGATTACTACGTCTTCAACAAGGTCGCCAAAGGGCTGATCGGCACCAACAATGTCGACACCAATTCGCGGCTGTGCATGTCGAGCGCCGTGGCGGCCTACAAGCAGACCCTGGGCGCCGACGCGCCGCCGTGCAGCTACCAGGACTTTGATCACACCGACTGCCTGCTGATCACCGGCAGCAACATGGCCTATGCACACCCGGTCGCCCTGCGCCGGATCGAGGCGGCGCGAGAACGTCGTCCTGCCATGCGCATCATCGTGGTGGATCCACGACGCACCGACACGGCTGCGATGGCTGACCTGCATCTGGCGATCCTGCCGGGCACCGACATCTGGTTGTACAACGCGATGCTGCATGTCCTGCTGTGGGAGGGCCATGTCGACCAGGCCTTCATTCGCGACCATACCGAGGGCTTCGAGGCGCTGAAGGCGCATGTGCGCGAAGTCACTCCGGCCGTGGCCGCCGGCATCTGTGGTGTCGATGCCAAGGATATCGAGACGGCGGCACGCTGGTGGGGCGAGGCGCCGGCGGCGCTGTCGCTGTGGTGCCAGGGACTGAACCAGTCGATCCACGGCTCGCACAACGGCACCGCCCTGATCGCCCTGTCGTTGGCCACCGGCAAGATCGGGCGGCCGGGTTGCGGACCGTTCTCGCTCACCGGTCAGCCCAATGCCATGGGCGGGCGGGAGGTGGGTGGCATGGCAAACCTGCTGTCGGCCCATCGCGATCTGGCCAATGCCGACCACCGGGCCGAGGTGGCCGCCCTCTGGGGCATTGACAGCGTGCCGGCGCAACCCGGCCTGACTGCCGTGGAACTATTCGAAGCGATGCGCGTGGGCAAGGTCAAGGCCGTCTGGATCGCGTGCACCAATCCGGCCCAGTCGATGCCGCAACAGGCCCTGGTGCGCGAAGCCCTGCAAGCCTGCCCCTATGTGGTGCTGCAGGAAGCCTATGTCGACACCGAAACGGCGGCCTTTGCCGACCTGCTGTTGCCGGCCACCAGCTGGAGTGAAAAAGACGGCACGGTGACCAATTCCGAGCGCTGCATCACCCGGGTGGTGCCGGCCGTGCCGGCGCCGGGCGAGACGCGCCATGACTGGCGGATCGGCATCGACTTTGCCCACCGCCTGGGGGCCGCCCTAGACTGCGCTGACCGGGCGCAAACGCTGTTTCCGTATGCAGATGCCGCGGCCATCTTTGCAGAACACGCGCGCAGCACCGCCGGACGGGACCTCGATATTACGGGACTGGATCATGACCGGCTGGAGCAGCATGGGCCACAGCAGTGGCCCTATCCGTCCGGGGCAATCCAAGGCACGGTGCGTCTCTACACGGACTGGCGTTTTGCCACCGCCAATGGCAGGGCGCGCTTTGTGGTGCCAACGCAGCAGCTGACCGCCGAACCCACCAATGCCCGCTACCCCCTGCGACTCAACAGTGGCCGCCTGCGCGACCAGTGGCACGGCATGAGCCGGACCGGCAAGGTCGCCCAGCTCAACAACCATGTCGACGAGCCGCGCATCGATCTGCATCCCGAGGATCTCGAGTGGCGGGGCCTGCGCTCTGGTGGCCTGGTGCGCGTCAGCAGCCGTCGCGGCAGCGTGATCCTGCGCGCCGAGAGCAATGCCCAGGTGCGGCGGGGACAGGCCTTTGTCGCCATGCATTGGGGCGCGCAACGTCTGAGCCACAGCGGGGTCAATGCCCTGATGGATCATGCCGTGGATCCCTATTCGCGCCAGCCGGAACTGAAGGCTGCGGCGGTGCAGATCAGCGCGGCCGATCTCGAGCATGAGGTGCTGTTGCTGCGTACCGGGCTGACTTCTGCCGATGCGGAAGGCGCGGTACTCGCGCTGCAGGCCCGTCTTGCCTCCTTGCTGTCCCGATTCGCCTATGCCAGCACCTTCCTGGTCGGACGTGCCACCCCGGTGCTGGTACTGCGGATTGCCCATGATGAGTCCCTGGACGCCGAGCAGCTGGCGGAACTGGATGCCTGCTTTGGCCTGGATCATCCCGAGTGCCTGCGCTTCGCCGATCAGCGCCGGGGCATCAGCAAACGGGCGCGCATCGAACAGGACCGCCTGCTCGCCCTGCGACTGTGTGGCGAGACCGTGGCGCGCCCGTGGCTGCAGGACCTGATGGTATCCGGGCAGAGTGTGCAAGACCTGCGGCGCTGGCTGATGGCGCCGATGCTGCAACCGCCGGTGGCCACCGTGTCGCGCGGGCGCGTGGTGTGCAGCTGCCTGGATGTGCCGGAACCGGCGATCCAGGCCGCCATTCTGGCCGGGGCAGACCTCGCGCAACTGCAGCAAACCCTGGCCTGCGGCACCAAATGTGGCTCCTGCGTTCCGGAAATCCGCCGCCTGCTGGCCAACCGCGTGCCCCGTTCCGACCACGCGACGGCGAGTTCCAACTAAGCCGCTGCGCGCAAACTGTCGCGGCGGTGGGCGGCAGGCCGACAACACGGCATCATGAGCGCCTTTGCCGTCTTCCTGTCCTTGGCGCAGCCAGAGACAACCACCATGCCGCCTGACCTGATCCTGCAGTTCGTGACGTCCGGACGCACGCCACACACCGCTTCGCATTCCCGTACCCTGACCGTGGCGCCAACTGCGCAGCGGTCAGCTTCCTGCTGGTTGTCGGAACAGCGCTCAACGCCTGTCTCGCGGATCACCTGCCTGTCGGTCATCGTCGCCGGCTGGCTGATGGCATGCCCTGGCGCAGCCGTAGCAGAGCCTGGTGCAGCCGCAGCGGACCCTGGCGCAGGCGCAGCAGACTCTGGCGCAGCCGCCACCGTCCAGGGGTCGCCTGCTGGTGTCATGACAGCACCCGTCAGCGTTCCCGAGTCGCCCGCCGACGCCCAGGGTGCCTCGGCTCCGGCAACGCCGGCGACTCCGATTCCGGCTCCGGCCGCGACACCGGCTCCGGCTCCCGCGGCGACTCCGGCTCCGGCCCGGGCTTCCGCAAAGGCGGCCGCCGGTGCGCTGCCGGCTACGCTCGCGCCGATCGAGGCCACCGTGAAACGCGATGCCGCCATGGACGAGCGACGCTATTCGACCGCCGCCAAAATCGTGATCGGTCGGGAACAGATTGTGGAATACGGCGACAGTACGGTGGCCGACGTCCTCAAGCGCCTGCCTGGTGTGACCATCGGGGGTCGTCCGGGACGGGGCGGTGAGATCCGCATGCGCGGCATGGGCAGCGGCTACACGTTGGTCCTGCTAAATGGCGAGCGCATCCCGCCGGGCTTTTCCCTCGACACGCTGTCTCCGGACCAGATCGAGCGCATCGAGATCTACAAGGCGCCCACCGCCGAATTTGGCGCACGCGCGATTGCCGGCACCATCAACATCGTGCTGCGCGATGCCCTGCCGAAAAACTTCAGCGAACTGCAGCTGAGCCTGGGCGACGAGCAGGGCCGGATGCAGCCCGCCGCCACGTGGACGCGCAACGAACGACTCGACGGTGGCGGCAGCTACAACCTCACGATCTCGCCCTTCCGCAGTGACCAGATCGATCACACCAACACCATCACCACGGTATCGACCCTGGACGGCAGCACACCGGTTGGCGCGAGCCCTGGCACCAGCGTCGAGCAGCAGCAACAGGAGGCTGCAGTCAGCCGCTCGGTACGCGAGGGTGTGCACGTGACATCGCGCATCCGTCTGCCGCTGCAGGACAAGGACGTGCTAACGCTGCAGCCCTTCCTGCTCTATTCCCATGGCACATCCCAGACCGATACGGTGCTGACCCAGCCGATTGGCACTGCGCCGCTGCCCTACGCCACATCGGCCACCACCGGCACCAGTCGCACCCTGATCGGCCGACTCAACGCCCAATGGCAAACCCAACTGACCCCGGAGATCAGCCTGCAGGTGAGCGGATCGCTGGGAGATGCCCAGAACGACAGCCACGCCCTGCGTGTCGAGGCCGACGATACCGGCCAGACCAGCCGCACGCTGCAGACCGACAGCGCCATCGACGACCGCAGCTGGAACACCAAGGGCAAACTGTCCTGGAAAATTCCGGCGGGTCACAGCCTGGTCGGGGGCTGGGAAATCGAAGACAGCCAGCGCGTGCAGCAGGCCACCACCCTGCAGGATGGCGCACCCCAGCCGGGTTTGGGCAATGTGGGCGACAACCTGCAGATCGGCACCCGTCTGCTGGCCTTGTACGGACAGGACGAATGGGACCCCTCGCCCCACTGGTCGGCCTATGCCGGCCTGCGCTGGGAAAGCATCGACACGGCCAGTACGGCCGCCGGCTATGACGCCCACAATCGCAGCGTGGTGGCCTCCCCCCTGCTGCACGCCGTCTGGCGGCCGGATGAAAAAAGCCCCAGCCAGATCCGTATGAGCCTGACCCAGTCCTACAAGACCCCCACATTCGCCCAGCTCACCGGTTTGCCGGTACTGTCTGTGAAAACCAACAATGCCGACGCGCCGGACCAGGTCGGCACGCCAAACCTGCGGCCAGAGCGTGCCAACGGCGTCGATCTGGCCTTTGAATATTATCTGAGCGGCAGCAGCATCCTGAGCGCCAGCGTGTTCCGGCGGGACATCCGCGACCTGATCCGCACCGTCACCGAGCTGGAGAGTGTCAGCTGGTCGGCCACCCCCCGCTGGGTGGCCCGACCACAAAACTTCGGCAACGCCGTCACCTGGGGCACGGAACTGGAAGCCAAGCTCAAGCTGAGCGAGATCTGGACGGAGGCGCTGCCCGTCAATCTGCGCGCCAACTTGAGCCTGTACCGCTCGAATGTGGATGGCGTGCCAGGTCCCGACAACCGGATCGACCAGCAACCCCGCGCGGTCGGCAACCTGGGCGGCGACTATCGTTTCGTGGCCTTGCCGTTGACCGTGGGCACCAATCTGAACTGGACACCGCCCACCCACATCCAGTCCACGCTGACCCAGGACAGCAGCAGCTCGATGAAAGGCATTGCCGATGCCTATGCAGTCTATGTATTGTCGCCGGGCTCACAGCTGCGGCTCTCGGTAAGCAATTTCCTGCCGCACGACTACAACACGGGCAGCCGGATCGCGGTGCCCTCCCTCAACCAGCGACAAAGTACCGAGGTGTATGGCGCCACCCACACGGTGGTCAACCTGCGCTGGGAACTGAAACTATGAGCGACACGACACCCGCCGGTCCAAGCCCGACCGGTCCTTACATCGATCACACCAGACGCTGGCTGGAGCGGGCCGTCATTGGACTGAACCTGTGCCCGTTTGCCAAGGCGGTTCACGTCAAGGACCAGATCCGCTACGTCGTGACCGAGGTCGAGACCCCGACCGAACTGATGGAGGTGCTGGTGGCCGAACTGCAGTCCCTGCAGGCCGCTGATCCTGCCGTGGTCGATACCACGCTGCTGATCCATCCCCGGGTGCTGACCGATTTCCTCGACTTCAACTGGTTCATGGAATTGGCTGACGAAGCCTTGGAGGAACTGGGCCTGAGCGGGGTGCTGCAGGTGGCGCACTTCCATCCGCAGTTCCAGTTTGCCGACACCGAGGTCGACGACATCACCAACCATACCAATCGCTCGCCCTACCCGACCCTGCACCTGTTGCGGGAGGACAGTGTCGATCGCGCGGTGGATGCCTATCCGGATGCCGCCGTGATCTACGAAAAAAACATCCTCACCCTGCGTGCGCTCGGGCACGTAGGATGGGCGGCGCTGGACGTCGCCGCACCATGAGGTGTCCGGTCAGTCCGGGTGCCACCCTGCTCCTGCTGCTCATCCTGACCCTGACCGGGTCTGCCGTGGCCGGCGGCGGCCCGCCCATGCTCACCGACGATCCTGGCACGCCAGGGGATGGCAGGTGGGAAATCAACCTGGCGGCCTTGGTAAACCACAGCGCCGTGCAAACCGTGCGGCAGTTGCCCCTGGTGGATCTGAATTAGGGGGTTGGCAACGCCCTGCAACTGAAGTACGAAGTGCCCTATCTGGTGGAAACGGGATCCGGGGCCCGTACCAGCGGTCTTGGCAGCTCACTGGCGGGCGCGAAATGGCGCTTTGTCGACGGCACGCCCGAGGACTGGCAGGTGTCCACCTATCCCCAGATGCAGTTCAATCTGCCCGATGCTGCCGGGCCCGGACGCGGTCTGACCAATGGGGGTCACAGCCTGCTGTTGCCGCTCGAGTTCCAGCGCAGCGGACCCTTGGGCGACCTGAACCTGGAAATGGGTCGCTGGCTGCGCCCGGCCGGACAGTCGAACGGCTGGATTGCCGGTGCCCTGCTAGGCCGCGATGTTGCCGAGAATGTCGAAGTGATGGCGGAGCTGCACATCGAGACGGCAGCGCGCTGGGGCGCTCGGGAAACCGTGGCGAATGTCGGCCTGCGCATCAGTCCGAGCGACCATTACACCCTGCTGGCATCCGCCGGACGCGACCTGTCCAACACGCTCGGGGCACGTCAAACCGGTATCGCCTACCTGGGCCTACAACTCCATCTTTGAGCGAGGCTGCCAGGCAGACCTGCCGCCAGGCTCAGGGGCTGCCAGCATGCGCGATCGAAAACGCCAGCTCCTGCAGGTCGGTGTCGCTCAGGTCGTGCACCACTTCGGCCATCGTGCCGTCATAGCCCGCGCGAGTGTTGTCCTTATAAGCCCGCAGGCTGCTGAGCAGATACGCCTCATGTTGCCCGGCCAAGGCCGGCACATTGTCCTGACCCTGCCAGCCAGCCCCGTGACAGAAGCTGCAGCGATGCTGGGCTGACAAGGTCTGGAAGCGCTCGCGCTGCTGCACCTGCGCCGATTGCTGTTCCGGGGTGAGCGGCGGTGGCACTGGTTTTGGCAACTTGGCGAGCTGCTCCGCGGCCGCTTGCAGATCCTCATCGGTCCAGCCCTGCAAGAAATCTCCCATCCATTCCGGCTTGCGCAGCCGCTCCCGGAACAGGTACATCTGGGTGGTGAGATAAGCGACCGGTTGACCACCCAGCACCGGAGCGACGATCGCCGGAGTGGCCTGTGGCGCGGGCGCCGTGTGGCAGGCGATGCAAGCCTCGAGAGGATTGGCCGAAACAGGCCAAGCGGCCCCGGTCAGGCCGGCCACGACCAGAAGGAGTGCCGCTTGCCGCGACCGGGTCATCGCGCCGCCATGGCCGGGGCGGCGTAGGTGATGCGATAGATCGCCCCGTTGTAGTCATCCGACACCAGCATCGAGCCATCCGGCAGGAATTCGACATCCACCGGACGACCCAGGTAGTGGTTATCGCTCAGGAAACCGGTCAGGAAGGGCTCCACCGAGCGAACCGTGCCATCCGGCTTGAGGTGAACGGCCACCACATCCCCACCGACCTTGACCGAGCGGTTCCAGGAACCATGGCGAGCCACAAAGATGGCGTCGCGATACGCCTCAGGAAACTGGGTGCCGCGCACAAAGCGCATGCCGAGCGCCGCCGCATGAATGCCCATCAGTCCCACCGGTGGCGTGAATTCACTGCACGAATGCCCCCAGCCGAACTCCGAATCGGCCACGTTGCCCTGATAGCAGTACGGTGCCCCGAAATGCTCGCCGACGTGCGACAGACGGTTCAGCTCGTCCTCCGGCACATCTTCCGAGAGCCAGTCGCGGCCGTTGTCGGTGAAGTAGAACTGGCCACCCTTAGGATTCCAGTCAAAACCGACAGTGTTGCGTACACCCCTGGCGATCACCTCCGCCTGCGTGCCGTCCAGGTTCATGCGGCGGATCTGGCCATGCGTGCTTGGCGGCAGACAGTTGTTGCAGGGCTGCCCTACCGGCACGTACAGCTTTTCATCGGGACCCACGGCGATGAATTTCCAGCCATGCGCCTCGTCCTTCGGCAGATCGTCATAAATCACCGTCGGTGCTGGCGGGTGATCCAGCACATCTTCCACGTGCTCGATCCGGGACACGCGCGACACCTCCGCGATATACAGCGTGCCCTTGTGCACCGCCACGCCATTTGGCCGGTGCAGGCCGCTCGCCACCACTTTCAGTTCACGCTTGCCATCGCGGGTGACGATGGCGTGCACCTTGTCGAGCAGCCGGCTGCCGACAAACACCGTACCCCGCTCACTGACCGCCAGTTCGCGCGCGTTGGGCACTTTCGCCTTGAAGACCTCGATGTGAAACCCGGGCGGCAGCTTGAGCGCCGTCAGCGGCAGACGGTCTTCGCTCGCCGGAATCGGAGGCATGGCTACCGGTGCCAGACGGCGGGCACCCTCGCTGTCCGGTTGCCCGATCAGCGGCGAACCCGGCGGCAGTGCTGCCGGGGCTGCCGGGGCTACCGGGGCTACCGGTGCAGCCTGTGCAGTGGGTGCTGCCGCAGCCTCGGCATGGGCAAGCCCGGTTGTCACCGCAGCCAGGAGCAGGGCTCCGGCGGACAGAATGGTGGCGGTGCAGCCGCTGACCGTCGACGGAAGCAGGTCAGTGGCAGGCAGGCAGCGCACCGGGCGGAGGGATCGCTGGAATGGCAGTCGGCGCATGGTCTCGAACTCCTGAGTGACACAGTGGCGTCCAGTCTACGAGCAGTAATTTGTCCTCGCCAGCCTCCAGCCGGCATCTCCGGAGCAACACTGACGGCCGTTTAAGCGGCACGCCCCCGGTTTGGGGGCGGGGATGGATTCCTGACACCGCAGGCGTCGCACGCGTATGCTGAGGGCTGACCTAGCGCAGAACCAACGAGGAGACAGACCATGGCCAAGGGACAGTTGCGTGGCAACAAGGAAGCCAAAAAACCGAAACAGGACAAGAAACCAACGGGCACCGAGGCGGCATCCGCACTGATGGGGACAAAACCGGTCACCATGCCGAGCGCCCGCAAGGGTAAGTGACCGCTCTGCCGGGCGTGCCGCATCCGCGGCATGCCCGGCGCGAAGGTCCCGCCCCGCAAGGCTTTTCCCACCGTTTTTTTCCTTGAGCAATGCTGAGCTACCGACATGCCTTTCATGCCGGCAACCACGCGGACGTGCTGAAGCACGCTGTGCTGGTGACGGTGCTGGATTATCTGAATCAGAAGGACAAACCCTGGTGGTACATCGATACCCACGCCGGGGCCGGCCTCTACGACCTCGACAGTGAGCACGCCCGCAAGACGGGTGAGTTCAGCACCGGCATCGCGCGCGTCTGGCGCGCCGAGGCGCCACCTGCCCTGATGCGGCCCTATCTTGCGCTGGTGCGCGAGCTGAATGCAGACGGCGTGCTGCGCCAGTATCCGGGCTCGCCCTGGCTTGCCCGGGCCTGTGCCAGGCCGGAGGATCGCCTGCGGCTGTTCGAATTGCACAGCACCGACACGCAGCTGTTGAGCGCGTGCTTCGGGAACGCCGGACGACAGGTACGAACCGAGCAGGTCGACGGTTATGCCGGGCTGAAGTCCGTCCTGCCGCCCCTGTCCCGCCGGGCGGTGACCCTGATCGATCCCTCGTACGAAATCAAGACCGATTATCAGCGCACGGTCGAAGCCCTGGCAGACAGCCTGGTTCGCTTTGCCAGCGGCACCTACATGCTCTGGTATCCCTTGTTGCAATCCGGTGAAACCCGTCCCATGTTGCAGTCCCTGCGCAGCCTGTCATTGCCGTCCTGGCTCAATGTCTCACTGACCGTGCAGAGCCCGTCCACCCGGGGCTTCGGCATGCATGGCAGCGGGCTGTTCATCATCAATCCCCCCTGGACCCTGCCGGCCGCCCTTGCCGAGGTGCTTCCCTGGCTCACCGGCCACCTCGGCCTGGACGCCGGCGCCGGCTTCACGCTCGACCACCACATTCCCTGAGCCGACTGCGCGGCGGCGGCTCAGTGGCGGCAGAAGCGGCGCGAGAACCAGTCACGCACCATGCGACGCTCGTAGGGATAGTCGCCGCCGACGTCGGACGGGGTGCCACGGTGCAGATAGTTCATGTCGGCGAGATGCTCATGCCCCGCTTCAGGTGCCGCCCCGGGCATGTTGACCAGCTGGTATTCGACGTCCATGGTCGGCCAGGAATCATCCCGCAGGATACGCACGTCGCTGGGCGCCAGCTGGGCGTGCCACCACTCCAGCCGGCCAGCGAGATGCAGGTCAGTCACCCGGATCGCAAGCTCGGACTGGGCGGGCAGGCAGGCTGCCGCCCTGCGCAGCGTCTGTGCGACCGAATCGAGCACGACCGGCATCGACACGCGTTCATCTGACAGCGACGCCAAGCCGTCGGCGTAACGGTCCACATTGACGAATTCGACATCCACGCC
This sequence comes from uncultured Ferrovum sp., assembly GCA_903863375.1. Classification (GTDB taxonomy): domain Bacteria; phylum Pseudomonadota; class Gammaproteobacteria; order Burkholderiales; family Ferrovaceae; genus CAIVHB01. Next base: position 16,703 of record CAIPBT010000149.1, on the reverse strand, counting down.
AGCCTGGCAGACTGGCGCTTCGACATACAGCATGGCAATCATGGCAAGCGGCACCCAAAGCCGCCCTGTGGATGAGCCGATCATCGGAAGTCTCCCTGGCAGGACACGAGAATCCGAGCATACGGCAGCGCCGCGAAACCTGCACGGCCGCTGATGCAAACGCTCCCGAAGCCCAGACGCCAGAGGCCGACGACCCGGCTGCCGATGACCCGGCTGCCGACAACCAGGCTGCCCCGGATCCCGCCACCGCAAGGACACGCAACCGTCTTGGCACGGACACCGATGTGTCATCGGGCCGTGAGAAATTGTCAAGGCGGAATCGTTGCCGCCCGCGCAACCTCATCCAGGAATGATCACCATGAAAATCCCGAAGACCGCCATCGCCCTGAAAACCACCGTGCTCGCCGCTGCCATCGCGCTGTCCCCGGCCGCCGCTCCGAGCATGGCCGCCACCGCCGTGCAGCTGCCCTCGGGCCAATACATTACGCCGACCATCGTACCCGGCGCCGTGCAGCAGTTCCTCAACCCAGGCTTGGCCGCCTATCCCAACTTCGTCGCCGGTGAAGCCGTCCGCGCCCAGCTGAGTCCGGATGGACAGACCCTGGCCGTGCTGACCGCTGGCCAGAACTCGCTCTACAACACGGCCGGTGCCGTCGACGTGGCGGCATCCACCCAGTTCCTGTTCCTGTACGACGTCAGCGGCAGCAACAAGACGCATCCGCTGCTGAAGCAGGTCATCCAGCAGAAGAATGCTCACGTGGGTCTGGTGTTCGCCCCGAATGGGCAAACCCTCTACGCCGCCGGCGGCCGAGATGATGCCGTCTATGCCTACACGCAGCAGGGTGGCAGCTGGGTGCTGGCCCACACGATCGCCCTGGGCCATCTGACCACGGCAGGCCTGGGGGGTATCGGGCTCAGCGTCAGTCCGAATGCCAGCGGGCTGGCGGTGTCTGCCGACGGCAAGACCCTGGTGGTGGTGAACAACTACAATGATTCGATCAGCGTGATCGACACGGCCACCGCCACCGTGCGCTACGAGCATGACCTGCGCCCCTACTTCTCCGGCAACGAAGGCACGCCAGGGGCCGCCGGCGGCACCTTCCCGTTTGCCGTGGTGCTGAAGGGCACGACCGCCTACGTCTCGTCCGATCGCGACCGCCAGGTGGTGGTGGTGGACATCAGCAGCGCGACCGCCGGCAAGCTGGTGCAGCGCATCGCGCTGGACGGCAACGCCCTGGGCATGACCCTGGACGCTACCGGCCACAAGCTCTACGTCGCACAGGACAATGCCGACCAGGTCGCCGTGATCGGCACCAGCACCAACACCATCGTCGACCGCATCGACGCGCGCGCGCCGGCGGGGTTGCTGGCTGCCGAGCACGAAGGCGAGCACCGGGACCAGCACGCCAGCCATCATTACACCGGCGCAGCGACCTTTGCCGTGCGTCTGTCGAGCAACGGCAAGACCCTCTACGCCGTGAACGCCGGTGCCAACGCCATCGCCGTGATCCCGTTGACTGGCGAACATGCCCACGAGGTGCGCGGGCTGATCCCGACCGCCTACGAGCCGCACGACATTGCCTTCAGCAGCGATGGCAGCTGGATGTACATCATTAACGGCAAGAGCGTGACCGGCCCGAATCCTGGCTACACCTACGGCAACACGGCTGCCCTGAAACAGCTGTCCGGCAACACCCTGGGCAACCCGGCACTGACCACCACCGCCGAGATCGCCGCCGCCGGCCGGGCCAACAACCAGTACCAGTTCCAGCTCGAGCATGCCAGCCTCGTGAGCGCTCCGGTGCCGTCGGAAGCCCTCCTGCCGGCGCTCACCGCCAAGGTGGCGCAGAACAATTTCTACGGCGTGGCAACCAGCGAGCAGGATCAGGAAGTGGTGGAATTCCTGCGCCACCACATCAAGCACGTGATCTACATCGTCAAGGAAAACCGCACCTTCGACCAGATTCTCGGCGACCTGAACAATGGTTCGAACGGTCAGCCCGGCCTGACCCTGTTCGGTGCCGCCATCACGCCGAACTTCCACCGCATCGCGAACCAGTTTGTCACCCTGGACAATTTCCGCGACCCGGGTGATGGCAGCATGGATGGCTGGTCCTGGGCCCTGCAGGGGCGCGTGACCAACACCGAGACGATCACCCAGCAGATCAACTACGCTGCGGTCAACCGCGGCCTGTCGTACGAATCGGAGGGCTCAAACCGCAACGTGCCGGTGAACCTGCCCACCGTGGCACAACGCGATGCCGTGGCCGGCCCGACCGGCACCGCCAATTACACGGCCGCTACGGCCGGCGTCAGCGGCGGTACTGTCAACCTGCTGGCTGGTGGCGGCAACCATGCCTCAACCGATGCCCCGTTCGGCATCCAGCACGGTTACATCTTTGATGCGGCGCTGCAGGCCGGCGGCACGGTGCGCAACTACGGCTTCCTGGTCAACAACTATGGCTCGATCGGCACGATCGCCGCCCCCGTCAGCGATCCCTTTGCCGCTGGCATCGTGCAGGTGGGTCCGCTCGATCTGAGCCTTAATCCGCTGACCGACGTGTATTTCCGCGGCTACGACCAGAACTATCCGGATCTGTGGCGCTTCAACGAATGGAAGCGCGAATTCGATGGCTTTGTTGCCAACGGCAACCTGCCTAACCTGTCGCTGGTGCGCTTCAGCCATGATCACACCGGCAGCTTTGCCACGGCTCTCGGTGGTGTGAACTTCCCCGAAGCACAGGAAGCCGACAACGATCTGGCGGTGGGCCGTCTGGTTGAGGCCGTTGCGCACAGCCCCTACATGGCCGACACCCTGATCCTGGTGACCGAAGACGACTGCCAGGACGGTGCCGACCATGTCGATTCCCATCGCGCCACCGCCTACCTGGTGGGGCCCTACGTGAAGCAGGGGGCAGTGGTGAGCACGCGCTACAGTCAGGTCAACGCCCTGCGCACCATCGAGGACATCCTTGGCACCCCGCACATCAATCTGAACACGGCCTTCCAGACACCGATGACGGATGCCTTCGACATTCACGGCAATGGCACCTGGACCTATGCGGCCGACGCCTCCACGGTACTGAAGCAGACCACCCTGTCGTTGGCGGCGAACGGCCTCGGGGTGCCTTATGCCATGGGGCCGGATGTCAAGCCGCGCCATAGCGCCACCTGGTGGGCCAAGGCCACCAAGGGCTTCAACTTTGAGGAAGCCGACCAGGTACCGGTGGCAGCCTTCAACCGGGTGTTGTGGAAGGGCATGAAAGGCAACAAGCCCTACCCCGGCCCGACCGCCAGGGTGACCGCCGAGCGCGAGAACGACTGACCACCTGCCTCGGCACGGGCCAGCCGCTACGGCGGGCTGCCCGTGGCCCGACAGCGGATCTGACGCCGGCAGCAGCCCTGCGGCTGCCGCTTTTGGTGTCTCGTCCTGGGAGCCCCGTCCTGCACAGGGCGGGACTCCGTTCTTTTATAACCAGATGGTCTATTCCTTTAGCGGAAAAGCCTTTTCGGCCCTCAATCAGGTTCAGGTAAGCTCCCGGCTCAGTTCGATAGTCGTCCCTGCTCAATTCCCCGTTTCGCTGGAGTCCTGCGTGTCAAGTCCCGCCCCCACTGTTGCTGCGTCCGCGCCGTCGTCTGCGGCCGAAAACCGTTCCCGTCTCGGCTGGCGGGAGCTCTGGCTGAAGGAAGACTGGTGGGCGATCTGGCTAGGCCTGGGCCTGGTGGTGACTGCCACGCTGCTGTTCCTGCAGGGCAGCAGCCTGAAGTGGATTGCCGTAACCCCCGCCAAGTGGTCCACCGTGTCCCAGCTGGGCGGGCACTTTGCCGCCAATGGGGTGCGCTATGGTGCCCAGTTTGCGCTCTGGGCCACCCTGTTCAGCATTCCCCTACGGGTGATGGGCCAGTCGGTCAGCCGCTTCATCCCGGCTTTCAGTTTTGTGTACCTCGCCTCAGTGCTGATCTTTGCGCTGGGACAGTGGTCGGAGGCAAGCCGCTACAACCTGGAACCGCCCTTGGTGGCCCTGTTGCTCGGGCTGACGATTTCCAACCTGATCGGCTTACCGCGCTGGATGGACCAGGGCTTCCGGGTCGAGTTTTACATCAAGACCGGTATCGTACTGCTGGGGGCCACCCTGCCCTTCACCCTGATCGTCTGGGCGGGACCGACCGCCATCCTGCAGGCGTCCCTGGTGTCGATCGTGACCTTCCTGGTGATTTTCTGGAGTGCCCGGGCCTTTGGTCTTGACCGGCAGTTCTCTGCCACCCTGGGCGCCGGCGGCGCGGTCTGCGGCGTTTCGGCCGCCATCGCCATCGCCGGGGCCGTCGGGGCCCGCAAGGAACATGCCCCGGTGGCAATCACCGTGGTGATCTTCTGGGCGATCGTGATGATCTTTGTGCTGCCGCTGGCAGCGCAGGCGCTACACCTGCCCACCGGCGTCGCCGGCGCGTGGATTGGTACGTCGGAATTCGCCGATGCTGCGGGTTTTGCGGCCGCCCAGGCCTACGGTGACTATGCCGGCAAGGTGCCCGGCATCGAAGGCACCAGTGAGCAGGCAGTCTGGGCCTTCACCCTGATGAAGGTGGTGGGGCGCGACGTGTGGATCGGGATCTGGGCTTTCGTGCTCGCCATCATCTCGACCACGCGATGGGAGCGCGATGCCGATGGCCGCAAGCCCGATGCTGGCCAGATCTGGTGGCGTTTTCCCAAATTCGTGATCGGGTTCTTCGCCACCTCGCTGCTGATCACCTGGGTCGCCAGTGCGTACAGCATGGCGGACTTCGGCAAACAGGTAACGCCAGCGCTGGTGGCACCGGTGAAGGACCTGCGCACCTGGGCCTTCATCTTCTGCTTTTTCAGCATTGGCCTGACCACACGTTTCCGCGATCTGACGCATGCCGGCCGAAAGCCCTTTCTCGCGTTCACGGCTGGAGTGGTGGTCAATGTGGCCCTGGGTTACGCGTTGTCGGCTGTGGTCTTTGCCGATCACTGGACCCACCTGGTGAAGCACTGAGCGCCACCGATGCTTCGGGTGTCCGGCAACGATAGGTTCTTTCGCCAGCTGTTCCGACCGCGGCTGCCGGCGCAGCCTGCCGCTGAACCGCAGCCCGTGTGCCTGTGCTGTATCCATTTCCGCAATGATCCGGCATTTCTGGAGCAGGCCATTCCCGGCCTGCACACGCTGAGTTCGGCACATGCTTCGGTGCGCGCCAACGACGGGCTGTGTCTGAAACATGACCGCTACCTGTCGGCACAGTGGGGTTGTGCCGATCACTGCAAACGCCTACCCGCGGTCTAGGGCGAGGGGCAGGTCGCGCCGTCTGGCACGACGGCGCGCCCGTCAACCCTCCCGCGCCAACGCCATTAGGGCAGCGAAGCCGACGAACAGGCCCCCGGTCAGACGGTTGAATGCCCGCCGCACACCGGCGCGCTGCAGGTAAGCCGAGAGGCGCTGGCCAAAGCTGCCATAAACGGCGTACCAACTGCCCTCGATCACGACAAAAGTCAGCAGCAGGATGCCAAATTGTGGCAACTGCGGCTGGTCGGCACGAATGAATTGCGGCAGGAAAGCAGCCGCGAACAGGATGGCCTTCGGATTGCTGGCGGACACCAGGAAACCCTCACGATACAGGCGCTGCATGACGCGCCGGCCCAGCCCTGCTGGCGGGACGGCTGTATCACTGACTGACGGACACGCCGGGGCACTGGTGGCCGCCCCGGCGTGGGGTGCGACGCCCGTTTCGGCTGCAGCAATCGCGTCGGCTGCGTCAACCACGTCGGCGGCCACCGGTGCACGCCAGCAACGCACGCCAAGATAAGCCAGATAGAGCGCGCCGACCAGGCGCAGGGTATCGAACACCAGCGGAAAGGCCTTCAGCAGGGCACCAAGGCCGACCGCCGACAGGCCAAACATCAGCAGCAGGGCGCTCATGCAGCCCGCCATGGTACCCAGGGCCCGGCCAAATCCGTGGGTGGCACCACTGCGCATCACCAGCAGCATGTTCGGGCCGGGCGTGGCCGAGATGAAAAACGTCATGCCGGCGAACAGCCACCAGGTCTCAAGCGCCATGATTGCCCGCCGTCCGCACCGGCAGCGCCGGCAGGGAGACCGTCAGCCGCCCGGTTTCCACCCCCATGGTATTGCGCACCGGTCCGGCCCGGAACGCGGCCAAAGCCTTCAGTTCCTCTGGCCCGAGCAGACCGAGATGCTCTAGCAGGGCCACGACCACGGCGTGCAGCACCGGCACATTGCCATCTTCGATCTTGACCGAAAGACCGATACTGCCTTGCGCCCCCAGGGCTGCCGTCCGCGCCGAGGCGCGTACCCCGATCGCATAGCTGGCATCGGCGCCAACCTTGCCAATCAGTTCCCCTTTGCCGGTCGCAATCAGGGCTGAACAGAAGCGCCCGGTGCCGGCGATCAGGTGCGGATATTGCGCCATCGCGTGGTACACCCGCGCCTGGTGCCCGGTCTCGGCCGGCGCATCGGCGCCAGGCGTGGCGGCACCAGGCGCGTCAGCGCCAGGCGCGTCAGCGCCAGGCCCTTCAGCACCAGAACCGCCGGCTGTGCCAGGGTTGACGGATGGTACCAGCGTGGCGGCGTGCGCGAGCCGCCCGTAGAAACGCGCAAGATCGCGCAGGGGCAGTGCCGGCGTTGGCAGGTTGCACCCATCCACCGCCCAATGTACTGCGCTGGCCGGCAGATCGAAGCTGGCCGCCACCGACTGGCGGACAAATGCCTGCAGGGGGTGGTCGGCCCGATGGTATTCCGCGTCGCCAAACCCGAGGGCGCGCTGGGCGGCCAGCATGCCAACGTGCTTGCCCGAGCAGTTGCTGCACAGCGCCGTTGGCTGGAATTGTCGGGCGATCCAGTCCCGTTGCACGGCGTCGGAGAGCGAAGGATGGGCACCGCAACGCAGGTCCGCCTCGACCGCACCAACCTGTGCCAGCATGGCCCGGGCCCGCTCGACATGCAGGGTCTCGCTGCTGTGCGACCCGCACATCAGGGCCAGGTCGGCATCCGTCAGATCAAAGCGGCTGAACGCGCCACTGGCGAGAATGGCCAGCGCCTGGGCGGGTTTTGCGGCCGATCGCGCCAGGGTCAGGCGGTCGGGGTCGCCCAGGCTGTACAACAGGGGCTGGGCCTGGTCTACCACGGCCAGATGCACCTGATGGCTGTTTTCAAGAATGTCGCCCCGCCAGAGCGACGCTGCTGCCACACCGGTTCGCTGTACGTTCAAGCTGATCCTACCCTCATGCAATGCGGGCAGCCGGTTCGCGCCACCCCCTGTATGCAGTGTAAGCGAGCTGGCCGCCCTCCGGGGTTACGCCACCACCGGACGATCACGACGGGATCACGGAATAAATTTGAACGGTACAAATTCTTTCAAATCGGATTCCAGTCATTTCAAAACGGCCATTACTATGTTCGATAACGAACACAGCGAATCAGTCTGTATAGGGCATGATCGGTATCCATTCAATTCAGGCCACCGATTCAGGTCCCCGAGAGCAATGCAAACCACACTCGCGACGCGAAACAAACTCCTGCTGAGCTTGCCGGCACCGGAAATGCAGCGCTGGGAATCGCTGCTGGAACCGGTCGAACTCAGTCTGGGGCAAGTGTTGTATGAATCCGGACGCACCTTGTCTCATGTGTATTTTCCAACAACCGCGATTGTCAGCCTGTTGTATGTCCTGGAGAACGGCGGATCGGCGGAAATCGCCGTGGTGGGCAATGAAGGCGTGGTGGGTATTGCCCTCTTCATGGGGGGAGAGTCGACCCCCAGCCGGGCCGTGGTGCAAAGCCGGGGGACGGGACTGCGTCTGCGCGCCAAGGCCGTCAAGGATGAGTTCAGTCGCGCCGGCCCGGTGATGCATGTGCTGCTGCGCTACACCCAGGCACTGATCACGCAGATGGCCCAGACCGCGGTCTGCAATCGTCACCACAGCCTGGATCAGCAACTGTGCCGCTGGTTGCTGCTTAGCCTGGACCGCCTCGACGGCCCGGAACTGATCATGACCCAGGAATTGATCGCCAACATGCTGGGGGTCCGCCGTGAGGGCGTCACCGAGGCAGCCTTGAAACTGCAGTCGGCCGGCCTGATCCGGTATGCCCGCGGCCATATCACGGTGCTGGATCGGGTCGGCCTGGAAAAGCGGACCTGCGAATGCTATGCCGTGGTCAAACGCGAATACGACCGCCTGCTGCCCAATCAACTGGCCGTTTGATCCGGAGCGGGCCCGGGAACGTCAGCAAGGCCCTGCCGGCAATCCGCCGACATGTGCGCCGGGGGGTGCGCCGGCGTACAGACCTAGCAAGCGGTGGTGGCAGACCATCAGGGTTCCATCCGCGAGGTATCCATCATGCGTACTCATGCACTGCCTGAATCCCTGCTGTGTCGTTCGGCGCTCCGGTTTTCGATTGTCGGACTTTCCATTGCCGGACTTTCCCTGTTGGGCCTGTGCACCCTGGCCCAGGCCGCTGACGCCACGGCAGGCGATGCCCCCTCACCGGCGATGGAATATGTGAAGGACTCCGTGATCACCACCAAGATCAAGGCCCAACTCGCCGAAGACAAGATGAACAGTCTGATCCACATCAGCGTCGAGACGGACAGTGCCGGGGCGGTATCACTGACCGGACGCGCCGATACCCAGGATGACGCCGACCGTGCGGTGCAGATTGCCAGGGCCACCACCGGGGTGACTGCCGTCAACAGCCGGATCACCATCGGCAGTGGCAATTAGGCAAACGCTGCCGCCCGCAGGACGCCGCGATCGCTGCCGGACTGCCGTCCATGGCAATCGTCTGGATGATCAAATCCTGGCTGCCTGCTCTCCCGCAGCGCGGCGTCTTGCTGACGGCGATTGTGCTGCGGGCCATGCTGCTGGCAGGCGGCTGGACGGCAGGCAATGCCCCGGCCGCGCCGGACGCCGGCATTCCAGCTGTCACGGACATCCCCCGGCCGCCAGCCGGTGATGGACTGGACCGGTGGTTCTCGGCCGAAGACCATCGTGTCACCGACGATATCCGCCAACATCTGGCGGGTGCCGTGCTGGATACCGATCCCTTGAACATCCATATCCGAACCCAGCAAGGGGAGGTCACGCTGACCGGTTTCATCGTCAATGACGACGAGCGTGCGCAGATCGAGCGACTGGTCCACGGCACCGCCGGCGTGCTGGTGCTGCACGATGCCCTGATTGATGGCCATGGCGGGAAGACTCGGCCGCCCTGAATCCAGGTGGCAACGTCCGGGTTCACCTCACGAGGTCAGCAGCAGTACCGAGGGCACCTGACGGGCAGATTGTCGCAGGTGATCCTGCTTTTCCAGATACATGCGGCGGTCAGCCTGGCCGAGCAGCAACTCAGGCCGGATGGACGACCCCAGAAACGTCACCACGCCCAAACTGCACGAGCCCTGCCAGTGGCCAGCAGATAGCGCGTAGGGCAAGGCCAGCGCCCGCCGGATCTTGCCCGCCACATCGGCTGCAAAACTCTCGGCCGCAGCCAGATCAGGCCCGAGGGCCTCGAGCAGGATCACGAACTCGTCGCCCCCCAGACGGGCCACTGTGTCGACGTCACGGATCAGCCCCAGCAGCCGGTCGGCCGTGATCACCAGTACGGCGTCGCCCGCCGCATGGCCCAACGTGTCATTCAGGAGCTTGAAGGCATCCAGGTCGAGAAACAGCAAGGCGGCATAGGTATTGCGACGACGGCTGGTGCGGGTAGCCTGGTCAAGGCGGTCCAGCAGCAGACGGCGGTTGGGCAGGCGCGTCAGGGGATCATGAAAGGCCAGTTCCCGCAGGGTGGCCTCTTCCAGCCGTCGCGCCGAAATGTCGCGCACATTGCACTGGATGACCGCAATGCCGTCGCAATCGTAGCGATTGGCGACCACCTCTACGGCGACCAGATTGCCATCACGGGTGCGCAGGGGCAGATAATCGAAACGGGCGTACCCCTGCTCCTGCATCTGACGAAAAACGGCACGGCCCTGATATTCGTCGGTGCGACTGCCCAGTTGCCAGAAGTGGCGGGCCAGGCATTCATCCCGCGAGTAGCCAAGCAGGTCAATCAGAAAGGGATTGACGTCTTCCACCCGCCCCGTCTGCACGTTGAGCAGCAGAATGCCGTCGCGAGCTGCCTCAAACAGTCGGCGATAGCGTGACTCCGACATCCGCAGGGCCTGCAGCGTGTTGTCACTCACGGACGGGTTGGCGCTGGATTGCGACGAGGTTGTCATGTTCAGGCTGCCCAGAATGGCCGATGATTGAGAAATTGCCAGCGCGCTATCAGCGCTGTCTGCGCGACAGCGCACACACAACGTGCCGCCCCCGGCCTTGCGGACGGTTGCGGCAACGCCGCTGCCATCAGGCCATTTCCAGCACCCGATGCTGTTCCAGCAAGGCCTGCGCATGCTCGACTTCGCCGGCCGTGCCATGCACCATCAGGATGAACTTGTCGGCCTTGAGCGCCGTCTCGTAACGGATCACGTCATCTTTTGACATGCCCACCTGGAAGAGTGCGGCGGCCAGCGCCGAAACGCCACCAACCACCACCGCACCCTCCACGCCGCTGACCAGCAAGGCCACCAGGGGACCGGCCAGCGCCACCACGCCGATGCCCGGCAGCAGGAAGATGCCTGGTGCGAACAGCAACCCCCACAGGCCGCCCCAGAAGGCGCCGGCCCCGCCCCAGCTCAGGATGCGATCGCCCATGGTGTAGAAACCAACGGGATGTTCCTCGCTGTGATAGCCCTTTCCCACGAGGGAAATCTGGCGGATATCCATCCCGCCACGGCTCAGGATCCGGATGGCTTCTTCCGCTTCCTCGTGCGTGTTGAAAACGTAGTACGGCAAGGCTTTGGCTTCCATGATGAAGACTCCTGAGAGGGGAACAGGGCTGGCAACCGCTGGCCGGACGCGGCCAGCGGCAACCGCTGGATGCCCGTCGCGAAGGGACGATCGTACAGGCACGGGTGAGAGTGCCCGCACACCGATCGCCACCTCTGTGCGCTGCCCCCCACGGGGATGACAGATCGGTCGATCCGCCGATGCGGCAACCCGCCTGATACGGATCTGCCGACTACGTTCGACAGCGTACGGAAGGCCAGGCGAGCGAGGAGAACACTGCCGTCAAGCGGGTGTCATGACCCGCTGTTGCGAAATCCTGCTGGGGGTGGCGCTTGCCCTCGCATCGTTCCGCGACGCCCGACAGCCGCCTCTCGGCTGTCCCCTGCAGGTCTCGATCAGGAGCTAGCGTCCCGTGAACAAGTTCAGCCGAAGCCCGAAAGTCAGTCAGATCCTCCAGTGTGGTGCCCTGGCACTGCTGCTCCAGTCCGCGGCCCAGGCCGATGATGTCGGCTGGTATGGCGGCCTCAGCATCGGACAGTCGCGCGCCAAGATCAACGATGCACGTATCGCCAACGACCTGCTGGGCCCCAATTCGAATCTCGGGGCCTCCGACCATCAGGACAACGACACGGGATATAAGGTCTTCGGGGGCTATCAGCTGAACCCCTATCTGGCCATCGAAGGCAGCTACGCGGATGGCGGCAAGTCAAAGTTCACCGAGACCAACATCGCCCCCGCCGGCACCCTGACCGGCAACATCCAGCCGGATGGCTTCAGCCTTGGCCTGCTGGGCATCCTGCCCGTCACCTCGCGGTTTTCCGCCTTCCTCCGCGGCGGCATTCTGGATGGGCGCACCAAGTCCACGCTGTCGACCACCGGCACGGCTTTCGGCAACCCCGATTCGAGCCGCACCAGTCACTACACCGACTGGAAATATGGGGTTGGTGTGCAATACGCGCTGAGCGAATCCTTCGCGGTGCGGGCCGAAGCCGAACGCTACCGGATGGACGACACCTACAACCACACCAACAACGTCGATCTGATTTCGGTCGGACTGGTATACCGCTTTGGCGCCCATGAGGAACCGGCCCCGGCCCGTATGGCAGACGTGGCGCCGGTGGCGGCCCCGATGGAGCCACCACCTCCGCCGCCAGCGCCACCGCCGCCGCCGCCCGCGCCGGCCGAACCACCACCCGTGGTGATGGCGCCTCCTCCGATGGCGCCGCCCCCCCCCGCGCCGCACAAGGTCAGCCTGTCTGCCGACTCGCTGTTCGTCTTCGGCAAGTCCGACGTGCATGAGGCTGGCAAGGAAGCACTCAACCGTCTGGCCACCGAATTGAAGACGGGCACATTCGACACCATCAAGGTGACCGGCCACACCGATCGCATCGGCACCCATGACTACAACCTCAAGCTGTCACTGGCGCGCGCCGAGGCCGTCAAGGCCTACCTCGTGGAGACTGCCGGACTGCCGGCAGACCGGATCATCACCGAAGGCACCGATGGATCCGACCCGGTGACCAAGCCGGAAGACTGCCCCGGGCACGGCCGCAGCGCCAAACGCATCCTGTGTCTGCAGCCCGACCGCAGGGTGGATGTTGAAGTGCTGATGAGCCGCTAGGGGAACGCCATGCCAATCTCCGGTGCCCTTCTCACTCCGATGGTTGCCTTGATCGCTGGCCTGCTGATCCTGCTGATGCCACGACTGCTGAACTACATCGTGGCCATTTATCTGATCGTGATCGGCGTGCTCGGATTGCTGGGCAACGGCTCGACCATCCACTGGAAGTGAACCCGCACGGACCGGGACTGGCCTGTGCCTGTCCCGGACGAGCGTGGCCACAACCGCCTAGTGCCCAGGAGTCTGTTTCCATGAAAGCATTGGTCTATCTTGGCCCGGGCCGTCATGCCCTGGAAGATCGCCCCGTTCCGGTGATCACGGCAGCCGACGACGCAATTGTGCGCATCCTGCACACCACGCTCTGCGGTACGGACCTGCACATCCTGAAAGGCGATGTGCCCGGCTGCAGCCCTGGCCGGATCCTGGGCCACGAAGGGGTTGGCCGGGTCGAGGCGATCGGTGCCTCGGTCGGCCTGTTTTCGGTCGGGGATCATGTGCTGATCTCCTGCGTCAGTGCCTGTGGTCACTGCGCCGCCTGCCGGCTTCAGATGTATTCCCACTGCACGTCGGGTGGCTGGATTCTGGGCAACCGGATTGATGGCACGCAGGCCGAATATGTCCGCATCCCGCACGCCGACCTTAGCCTGTATGCCGTGCCGAAGGGGGTCTCTGAAGAAACGCTGGTGCTGTTGAGTGACATCCTGCCCACCGCGCTGGAATGCGGTGTGCTGAACGGGCGGGTGCAGCCAGGCAGCACGGTGGCCATCATTGGCGCCGGTCCGGTCGGCCTTGCCGCCCTGCTTACCGCCCAGCTGTTTTCGCCGCTCGACATCATCGTGGTCGATCTCGATGATGGCCGTCTGGCCCGGGCCCGCGAATTCGGAGCTACCAGTACCGTCAACAGCGCGGACGGCATGGCCGCCGGCACCATCCTCAAGCGCACCGGCGGCCGCGGCGTGGATACGGCCATCGAGGCGGTCGGCCTGCCAGCCACGTTCGAGCTGTGCGAACAGATCGTGGCGGCTGGTGGCTTCATCGCCAATATCGGGGTTCATGGCGTGAAAGTGGACCTGCATCTGGAGAAGCTGTGGGACCGCAACATCACCATGACCACCCGCCTCGTCGATACCTCCAGCACGACCATGCTGCTGAACATGCTGGGCGCGCAGAAACTGCAGCCCGAATCCCTGATCACCCACCGCTTCCGTTTCGACGACATCCTGGCGGCTTATGAGGCGTTCGCCCATGCCGCGCAGAGCCATGCGTTGAAAATCCTGGTCAGCACCTGAACGATGGCCCACCTGCTTGCGGCAACCACCGGCCAGCGCACGGCACGGTCGCGACTACTCGGCAACCAGCTCGGCAAACGCCGCGCGCGCTTCGTGACGACGGTTTGCCTGCTCGGCGGGTGTCAGCGATTCGAACAAGGCCACCCCGACGTCGGCGCAGTAATCGACTACGTCCTGACGGGGTGTCGACAGGACCTCCTCGGCGAGGGCGGCCAGCTGTTCCCGTCGCTCTGGCGCCAGCGCCTGGCTGGCGGGGCGCAGGGCGGCGGCCACCGCCAGCAAACCTTCGCTCATGCGATAGCGACGCGAGGAACGGTCCCACAATTCACCGGCACTCATGTCACGTACTGCCGAACGGGCGAAGCCCTGCATGGTGTTGACGCAAACCGTGGCGCGTTCCGGGGCGGCCAGACCGGACAGCAGCAACGGCACCACCAATGCCTGAGTCGACATGGACGAGGACTCGGTCGCCAGGGTCACGGCCTCGACGGGTCCAGCCAGAACCAGACAGACGGGCACCAGGCAGACTGGCACCCGAGCGACCCGACCCAAAGCGACGCGCAGCAGGCCGACCGGCATCCGGCAGGTCGCGAACCGGCTGCCAGCAAACCCGGATGCCGAAAACCCGAACGCAGAATATCGGCGGGCGGCGTGACGGATCACGGCACGTCGTGCCGTGAACAACCAAAGTACAGAACTGACAGGGGGCATGGATATTCCTTTCCGGAATCCGGGCTGGCCACGTCGGCAGGAGGCCGACGGCGCCGATGGATGCACTGTTGTGCGCCTTTCCAGTAGGCGACGCAATGGATTATCAGGATCCCGGCGCCCGCGGTCGGCTTGCAACTGGCGGGTGGAAGCCCCATCCCCACGCGGGTGAGGTGCTGCCCACTGACCAGCTGCTCGATGTGGACGCACTGATCACCGCCTATTTCCAGCAACGACCGGACCCGACCGTACCTGCCCAGCGCGTCCATTTCGGCACGTCAGGACATCGTGGCTGTGCTTTCGACACCACGTTCAACGAATGGCACGTGCTGGCCATCACCCAGGCGATCTGCGACGAGCGCCGTGGCCAGGGCATCGATGGTCCCCTGTTTGTCGGCTGCGATACGCATGCCGTATCCGCTCCAGCCGGCGCCACCGTGCTGGAAGTATTGGCGGCCAATCAGGTTGAGGCGCGGATCACCGGCGCAGGCCAGTTCACCCCGACGCCGGCCGTATCGTTTGCCATCCTGCGGCATGGCCGGCAGCAGCGCAGCCTGGGCAGCCAAGCCGATGGCATCATCCTGACCCCATCGCACAATCCGCCTGCCGATGGTGGTCTGAAATACAACAGGACCAACGGCGGTGCAGCCGACCTGGCCTGTACCACCCGCATTGAGCGCGCCGCGAATATTTTCCTGCAGGCTGGCCTGAAGGGCGTGCGGCGCATTCCGCTCGCCCGTGCCCGGCGGACCGCCGGGGTTGTCATCCATGATTTCCGAACGCCCTATGTGCAGGCCCTGGGTGAGGTGTTGGCCCTGGATCGTGTGCGGGCGGCGGGTGTCCGTATCGGGGTCGATCCGCTGGGAGGAGCCGGAACAGCCTACTGGCCAGCGATCGCCGAGCACTGGCACCTGGCCCTGACGGTGACGGATGACACCGTAGACCCCACGTTCCGCCAGATCCGGCGCGATGCGGATGGCGTGGTGCGCATGGATCCCGCGTCACCCTGGGTGATGCGTCCGCTGGTGGCGCTTCGCGAAGACTTCGACGTTGCGTTTGGCTGCGACGCCGATCACGACCGTCATGGCATCGTGACGCCCGCCGATGGCCTGTTGTCGCCCCATCACTATCTACCGGTACTGGTCGACCATTTGCTGCGCCATCGGCCGCATTGGCGACTGCCGGTGGCGATTGGCGACACCATGGTCTGCACCCGCCTGATTGAACGGGTGGCCACGGCCTTGCAACAGACGGTCTGGACCGCGCCGGTCGGCTTCAAATGGTTTGCCGCCGGCCTGCATGACTGCCGTCTTGCGGTCGCGGTGGAAGAAAGTGCCGGCGCCAGCTTTCTCGATCGTTCCGGCCTGCCCTGGAGCACGGACAAGGACGGCATCATCGCCGGCCTGCTGGCGGCGGAAATCGTCGCGCTGCAGGGCCGGCATCCTGGTCAGTGCTATCGGCAACTGGCGGGCCGCCTGGGGGAAACCTTCGCGGCCCGGCAGGATGTTCCCGCCAGTCCCGTTCAGCGCGACCGGGTGGCCCGTCTGACGCGCTGGTCTTCCGACCTCCTGCCGATACTGGGGGGCGACACCATTGCGCAAACACTGACCCAGGCCCCTGGTAACGGGGCGGCATTCGGCGGAATTCAGGTGGTCACCCGGGGTGGCTGGGTGGCGCTCCGTCCATCCGGGACGGAAGACCTGTGCAAGATCTATGGCGAAAGCTTTGTCAGTGCAGCCCATCTGGGCACCCTGCTGGAAGAGGGCCAGGCGCGGCTTCAGGCCGTTTTCGCCGATCCGTCGGCGGCATCCTGACGCTGCCCCGGCCGCGGACTGCCACCAGACGGTTGCGCCCGGGTTGGCTGGGTGGGACCGGACGGCAGGCCAATGCCCCGCCCCTTCCGTCGATACCGTGCCAACGCGAGGCCGTCTGTCGCAATGGCAGGCTGTCGGCCCAGCAACTGATCGGCGAGAACCGCCGCAGATCCGCACGCCATGGTCCAGCCCAGGGTGCCGTGACCGGTATTCAGCGACAGGTTTTGGTACGGTGTCGCGCCGATGATCGGGGTACCGTCCGGCGTCATTGGCCGCAGACCACACCATGCCTGCCCCTGCGCCAGATCACCGGCTCCCGGGAAAAGGTCGCTCACCACCCGTTCCAGCGTGGCGATTCGCCGCGGATCGAGGCGACGGTCAAATCCGGTCAGTTCGGCCATGCCACCGATGCGGAT
>CAIPBT010000148.1 GCA_903863375.1 uncultured Ferrovum sp. | reverse complement strand
GTTTCATCACCATTGATGTAGGCGGGTTACCCCTACCCCGTCAAGGCGGGCCACGATCGTGCTTCGCTGACCCAAGCCGAGCGAGTCGCCCTCCGCAAGCTGATCATCGACGCGGCAGTTTCGGCGGGGATGAGGCGATCAACAAACTGTCGAGATCGCCTTCGATGGACCGCCGGACCTTGAACAGCTGCGGCGGCAAGCGCAGCAGTGTGAGTTGGCGGGTGCCTATGTCAGGGTACGGTGGACGGTGGCCGAGGAAGATCGCCGGCAAGTGGATCGAGAGGCGATTGCGGCGATTTTCAACGGGGCAGCTGAGGTGAAGCTTGAGGGTAGGGTCATCCCCGTCGTCACCGCACGTGCCGCTGGCATCTCGACGATGACCACTCTGGAGGGAAGGGTGCGCGCCTGGGCAGAGGCGAGCATGGCGGATCCCATTCCGTTGGTCGCCGCGCTCGCTGAACTAAGCGCACGCTCCCCCAGCGAAATCGCACAGAATGTTCTGGCCGCCAGGCCAACGGTAACTTTACCTGGTATTGCCGACGGAGTGCCGGTTACATCCTGAATTTCCGCACTCGACCCAAAGCGGGCGTCCAGGCCCTGCGCGACGGTCGTCAGTAACCAAAGTTATTGAAGTCGAAGTGGCCGCTGGCTATGGCTCTGAGTCGAGCCGCTGCTGCTTTAACGCTAGTTCGGCGCAGAGACAGTGCGCCAACTCTATCGCTGGATGCCGTGTCAGCGTTTCCAAAAAAGCTGCGATGTGCCAGGCCAGCGCTTTGTTGAACACGTGGCAATATTCAATTCGGGGCACGCTTCAGGACTGCGCCGGCTAACGCGCCTCCGCGGATCTCCGCAGCCGCAGCGCATTGGTGATCACCGACAACGAGCTGAGACTCATCGCCAGAGCTGCGATCATCGGCGAAAGCAGCCAACCCGTGAAAGGATAGAGGACACCCGCCGCCAGGGGGACGCCGATCGCGTTGTAGACCAGGGCGAATCCCAGATTCTGCTTCATGTTCGCGACCGTCTGATCGGAGATCATTCGGGCCTCTGCTATGCCGCGGAGGTCGCCCTTGACAAGCGTCACCTGCGCACTGTTCATCGCGACGTCTGTTCCCGTGCCCATGGCTACGCCAACGTCCGCCTTCGCCAGTGCCGGGGCGTCGTTAATACCATCACCCGCCATGGCCACCATATGACCTTCCGCCTGCAGCTTCGTCACCAGCGCCAGCTTGTCCGCCGGCTTGACGCCACCATGCACTTCGTCAATGCCTAGGCGGGCTGCGACCGCCTTCGCAGTCGCGATCCCGTCACCGGTGGCCATGATGACGCGAAGCCCCGATGTCTTGAGTGTAGCCAGTGCGGCGGCTGTACTGGCCTTTATGGGGTCGGATACGACCAGCAGTCCGGCCGCGCGCCCATCGACGGCCAGGATCATTACGCTGGCACCGTCCTTTCCCAACGCGTCCGCCTGCGGCTGAAGCGCATCGACAGGCACTTTGATCTGCGCCATCAGCGCGGCATTTCCCAAAGCCAGGGCTTTGCCACCCACCGTGCCCTTCACGCCACTGCCGGAAATGGAATCGAAGCCATCAACCTTGTCGAGCACCAGCTTTTTGCTCTGTGCAGCACCTACGATCGCTGCCGCCAGCGGATGCTCGCTGCCTTGATCCAGGCTCGCCGCCATGCGTAGCAAGTCGTCTTCCAAAAAGCCGGGTACGGCCACGACACGATCGAAGCGTGGATGTCCCTCGGTCAAGGTGCCGGTTTTGTCCACGATCAGCGTATCGACCTTGCGGAAGTTCTCGATCGCCGCAGCGTCACGGAACAGGACACCCTGGTTCGCGGCGTTCCCAGTCGCCACCATGATCGACATCGGCGTTGCGAGGCCCAGGGCACAGGGGCAGGCGACGATCAATACAGCGACCGCTGTCACGAGGCCATACACCCAGCTCGGCTGCGGTCCGAGCAGTCCCCAGCCAAAGAAGGCTAGCAGTGAGGCCGTAAGCACGCCGATGACAAAGTAGCCCGAAACCTGGTCAGCCATCCGCTGCATCGGCGCGCGCGAGCGCTGCGCCTGGACGACCATCTGCACGATACCTGCCAGTACAGTGCCCTCACCCACCTTCTCTGAGCGCATCACGAGCGCGCCGGTAGTATTCAGGGTGGCGCCAATCAGCTTGCCGCCGACTGCCTTGGCCACCGGCATCGGTTCACCCGTCAGCATGGATTCGTCGACTGCGCTGCCACCTTCGGTCACCACGCCGTCGACGGGCACTTTCTCGCCCGGGCGCACGCGTAGGTGGTCGCCCACCTTGACCTCGGCCAACGGGACATCCTGTTCGCTCCCATCCGCGTTGATACGCCGTGCGGTCTTGGGTGACAGGCCGAGAAGGGATTTGATGGCGGCTGAGGTCTTGGAACGTGCCTTGAGTTCCAGCATTTGCCCGAACAAGGTAAGCGAAATGATGACCGCTGCCGCCTCGAAGTACACCGCCACGCGCCCCATGGACTTGAAGGCCGGCGGGAAGACTTGCGGCGCCAGCGTCGCCACCACGCTGTAGATGAAGGCAGCCCCGGTGCCCAGCGAGATCAGTGTCCACATATTCGGGCTGCGATTCAGGACTGACTGCAATCCGCGCAGGAAAAATGGTGCACCCGCCCACAGCACCACCGGAGTGGAGAGCACCAACTCGACCCAGGTCTGCGCGCCGACATCCATCAGATGCAGGTGCTCACCGAACATGGCAAGTACGAATACGGCGATGGTCAACGGCAGGGTCCACCAGAAGCGATGCTGGAAGTCGCGCAGCTCGCTGTCATCGTCCTCGCCAATCACCGGCACGACCGGTTCCAGTGTCATGCCGCACTTCGGGCAATTGCCCGGATGATCCTGGCGGATCTCCGGATGCATCGGGCAGGTATACACCGTCTTCGATGCGGTGGACCTCGCCGGCTCCGCGCTCGACGCGCTGGCTGCAGTCATATCCATCGCTGTTCCTCTGGCCTTACTTCGGCGATCCAACCATCGGTGCCGCCATGCGATCCATCATCATCTGCATCATCGAAGTCATCATATCGACGCGCTTTTCCATCGATGCGTGATGCATCCGCATTTCGGACATCATCCCGCCGGACATGCCATCTTCCTTCGATTTATCCATGCTCCCCATCGGGGCGCCGCCTCCACCCTTTTCCATGCCGCTCATCATCGCCATGGAATCCTGCATGACCTTCATGTGGTCGGCCATCAACGCCCTGCGGTCTTCCGGCGTCTTTGCGGCCATCATCTTTTCGTGCATCTCATGCATGGCTGTCATTTGCTTGTCCATCGCCATGGTGCCTTCTGCATCTGCAGCTTTGGCTTTCTGGTGCTTTTCCGCCGGGTGATGGGCGGCATGATCTTCAGGATCGTCGGCAGCCTGGACGTTCACAAAAGCCAGGTCTGCGAGGACGGCCAGCGCCGCCGGTCGAAGAGTCATCATGGTCAAATCTCCTGAATGGGTGGGGTAGTCAGACCCGCAAGACGAGTATCCAGCGGGCGCTTCTGCCCTGCATTGACGTAAGTCAGAACAGGGCGGTGGACGGCGGCCTAAGGCTCAGTCGGTGGACTACGGAGCGAAAATGCTGATTGCCGGATCCAGCGATGATTGGTGCTGCGGGGCGAAAAAATCCGAGCAGGGCAGGCCTGGCATGGAAATGTCTCGATCCCGTAATCCCGATACCCAGGATTCACGCCGCTCCATTGAACGGACCCACCCCGGCACACAGCGACAGCCCGTTCTACCCGCTATTCCGCACACTTGGCCGGAGGAGGGAGCCCAGTCGGTGCGTTAGTGCACGCGGGTGGCGCTGGCATCGCAAGCACTCCCGGTCCAGTATCACCCGGGCGCACTGGTCGACAGGACGGCAGCCACAGCCAGCACCGTGAGCAGGACGACACCTTCGACGCCTAGGATTGCAGTCAGGCGCGTCGTCCAGCTTTGAGCGACCGCGGTGGCGACTACGCCGCGATCCGCGAGTCGTGGCATGACCTGGAATCGGTTGATGCCGCCCAGGCAAACCGCCAATGCAACCAAGGCAAGTTTAACGAGCAGCGTCTGCCCATACGGTCTGTCAGCGGCATCTCGATAATCCCCAGCCGTGGTATTTGAATTTTCCCCACCCCCTTCGTAAAGGAGAGGGAAATGGAAGAGGAAGTCAGGAGTTCGAGGGGTATGGCCGGGCAAGTTGGTACCGTATCCGCACGCAGTGCGGAT
>CAIPBT010000147.1 GCA_903863375.1 uncultured Ferrovum sp. | reverse complement strand
GTTTCATCACCATTGATGTAGGCGGGTTACCCCTACCCCGTCAAGGCGGGCCACGATCGTGCTTCGCTGACCCAAGCCGAGCGAGTCGCCCTCCGCAAGCTGATCATCGACGCGGCAGTTTCGGCGGGGATGAGGCGATCATTGTTTAAGAATTGTTGGTAGCCGTGCGGAACTAACCCAGGGATTTCGTCCAATTCTGACCCACCCCAGTTGCGTTCAGTATATCGGTCAGCCTGTGGGTAAGTCTTCGGTTGCGGCCCTCCCTGCAGTGGTCTGACGGCCAGTCTTGCTGCGCTTGGCCGAGCTGTTTTTGAAGCGCCAGGACTCGTTGCCAGTCTCGACGATGTGGCAGTGATGCGTCAGCCGGTCCAGCAATGCGGTCGTCATCTTGGGGTCCCCGAACACGTTGGCCCACTCCGTGAAGCTGAGGTTGGTGGTGACCATGACGCTGGTCTGCTCGTATAGCTTGGAGAGCAAGTGGAACAGCAAGGCCCCGCCGACTTGGCTGAACGGCAGGTAGCCCATCTCATCGAGGATCACCATGTCGACGTGGATCAGGCGCAGGGCCAACTGGCCCTGCTTGCCAAGCGCCTTTTCTTGTTCGAGCAGGTTGACCAGTTCCACCGTCGAGTAGAAGCGCACGCGCTTGCTGTAATGACTCAGCGCCTCGATGCCAATGGCCGTGGCCAGGTGCGTTTTGCCGGTGCCAGGGCCACCGATGAACACCACGTTCTGCGCAGCATCGAGGAACTGCTGGGCATGGAGCTTGCGCACCAGGTCCTCATCTATCTTCGTCTGACTGAAGTCGAAGCCTGTCAGATCCCGGTGTGCTGGGAAGCGCGCGGCGCGCATCTGGTAGGCTAGAGACCGGACCTCCCGCTCGGCACCTTCGGCGCTGAGCAACTCATCCATCAAGCGCTCCGGATCGAAATGCGTGTGACGCGCCTTCGCCACCAGTTCCGGCCAGGTCTGGGCCATGCCCCATAGCCGCAGGGTCTTCAAGCGAGCCACGATCTCATTCGACATGGCAGTCTCCTTCCCGCAGTTCGTCGTAGCGGTTCACGTTGGCCTCGGGCGGTTCGTCGATACTGACCTTGGTCGTGACCTCACCCGGACCCGGCAACGGCGCCGACTTCAGTCGTGCCAGGACGTTGAGCACGTGGTCGCCGCTGGGGCGCCCGGATTCCAGCGCCATCTCGACGGCGACCAGTACCGCATCCAGGCCGTGCTCCGGAACCGCCGCCAACACCTGGGCCATCACCCGATCGCCACCGGGGTTTCGGAGGAGGATGCCCTGCAGGGTCTGCAGCGGCGCCGGCATGGTATGGAACGGTGCTCCGTTCCGCAGCGCGCCGGGCTTGCGTGCAATCAGCGTGATGTAGTGCTGCCAGTTGTAGAAGGTCTGGTCACGCTCGAAGCTGCGCCGGTGGCGAGCGATCTCGCCGCCCTCGGCCACGATCACCAGCTCGAACGGGTATGCCCGCAGGCTGACTATCTGGTGCGCAAACTCGGTCGGCACGCTGTAGCGGTTGCGCTGGAAGTAGATCAACGCAGTCGACGATACGCGCAGCGGATGTTCGATGTAGCCGTCGAACGGCTTAGGCATCGGCATCAATTGCAGCCGTTCGTCTTGCAGCAACTCGGCGATCGTGAGCTCCGGCCATTCAGGATGCTTCATCTCGTCCCAGCAGCTTCGGCACGCCTCGGCGAGCCAAATGTTCAGGGAATCCAGATCCGGCCAGCGAAGCTCCGCAGCCTCGCGCCAGATCTCCCGACGCCGATCCTGCACGTTCTTCTCGACGATTCCCTTCTCCCAACCCGAGGCCCGGTTGCAGAACTCAGGATCGAAGAGGTAGTGCCCGGTCATGGTCAGGAACCGGGCGTTGACCGTCCGCTCCTTGCCACGCCCGACGCGATCAACAGCGGTGCGCATGTTGTCGTAGATGCCGCGGCGGGGCACCCCGCCGAAGGCCTCGAACGAGCGGGTGTGTGCGTCGAACAGCATCTCGTGGCTCTGCGATGGATACGCGACCAGCCAGAACGCACGGCTGGCAGCGAGCTTGGTGTGCGCCACCTCAAGTCGGCGGCGCAACCCGGCAACGAAGACGTACTCGCAGCTCCAGTCGAACTGGAAGGCCTCGCCAAACGCAAACGACAGCGGTACGAAGGCGCTACCCTTCGGCGACAGTGATTGCTGTTCATTCCAGCGCCGAACGAAGGCGCACACCCGGCCGTAGCCGCCCGTGTGGCCCTGCGCCTGCAGCGCTTGGAACATGAACTTGGCGGTTCGCCGGTCGCGCGACGAACGCTTGGCATCCGTCGCGAGCCAAGTTGACAGCGTCTCAACCCATGGGTCGATCACCGTCTTGACCACCCGGTCCGGGTACTTCGGCTCTGCCATTTCCGGCCGGCGCAGCCAGCTGCGGATGGTGTTTCTGGAAAGCCCGGTGCGCTTGGCAATCTCGCGCAGCGGGACCTGGTCTCGGAGGTGCATCCTCCGGATCTTGGCCAACATTCCCACGTCGATCACTCCTTGCTCTCCCGCTCAATCCTTGAGCAGGTCAGTGAATCATGTGGGTCAGTTTCGGATGAAAATTCCTACCCTGAGTGGGTCAGTTCCAGTCGGCGGTCAACAGGTCGCCGCGCTCGCTGAACTAAGCGCACGCTCCCCCAGCGAAATCGCACAGAATGTTCTGGCCGCCAGGCCAACAGTAACTTTACCTGGTATTGCCGACGGAGTGCCGGTTACATCCTGAATTTCCGCACTCGACCCAAAGCGGGCGTCCAGGCCCTGCGCGACGGTCGTCAGTAACCAAAGTTATTGAAGTCGAAGTGGCCGC
>CAIPBT010000146.1 GCA_903863375.1 uncultured Ferrovum sp. | reverse complement strand
TGGTGGCCCATGGCAACTCGCTGCGCGCCCTGATCAAGTATCTCGACAACATCGACGACGACAGCATCGTGGCGCTGAATGTACCGACCGGTACGCCCTTGGTGTACGAACTCGATGCCAACCTGAAGCCCATCCGCCACTACTACCTCGGCGATGCCGAGCGCATTGCGGCGGCAGCAGCCGCGGTTGCCGCACAGGGGCGGGCGCAGGCCTGAGGCGCGTGCCGCAAGCCGTGCCGCTGCGGATCACGTCACAGGGCGCGCGGGCGCGCGGCGGTCAGGTCAGGCACGTCTGCGCCCGCCTGGCCGGGCTGGTGGCCATCGCGTGGATGCTTTGGCAGATTGCGCCTGTCGCGGCCGCGCCGGCCCTGACGAAGGCCCCTGCCGCCGGCCAGGAGGCGGCTGATGAACGCGCCAACCGCGATCTGGAGGACCTGCGCCGGCGCATCAGCGAAACCCAGCGCGCGTTGGCCGCCACCGAGGAAAGCCGGACGGAAGCTGCCGACGCCCTGCGCAAGTCCGAGCAGGCCATCAGCGATGCCACGCGCAGCCTGCATGAGCTGAACGAGCAGGAGCACAACGCGCTGCTGGCCATGAATAGTCTGGCCCGGGCCCAATCGGTCAGCACCGAGGCCATCGCCCAGGGGCAGGCACGCCTGGGCGCCTTGCTGCGCCAGCAATATCGCGCCGGTGGCGACGAGCGGCTGGCATTGTGGCTGTCCGGTGGTGCGCCGGAACGCCTGGCACGCGACACCGAATACCTGCGACGACTGGCGCAGGCACGAATGACGGCGGTGGCCGGTCTGCGCCATGACCTGCAGCGCTTGGCCGAACTGAATCGGGAGGCGCACCA
This sequence comes from uncultured Ferrovum sp., assembly GCA_903863375.1. GTDB lineage: Bacteria > Pseudomonadota > Gammaproteobacteria > Burkholderiales > Ferrovaceae > CAIVHB01. The sequence goes on along the minus strand of CAIPBT010000146.1, from coordinate 22,609 downwards.
GCAGGCGGAAGCCCTGGCGCGGACGCGCGACGCCCATGCCCGCGAACGGGTGCGGCTGCAGCAGGAAAGTTCGGCACGCGCGCGGCTGGTGAACGACCTGTCCAGTCGCCTGCAGGCCCAGCGCCGTAACCTGCAAACCCTGCAGCGCGATGAAAGGCGCCTGACCGATCTGGTCGAACGTATTGCCCGGCAACTGGAAGAGCGCCGCCAGCAGCGCGAGCGGGCGCAACGGGAGCGCGCGGAACGTGCCGAGCGGCAGCAGAAGGAAAAAGACCGGGCAGCGCGCGAGCGCGCCGCCGGCGAGCGCAAGACGCCAGGCGGGGCGCGGTCGGCGGATACCGATGCCGCGGCAGCAGCCGGTGCGGGCGATGGGGCGGGCGAAGGACGGCACGGCGAGACGGTGGCACGCATCGACGAAGCCGCCGAAGAAGGCTACGACACCGAAGCCTTTCCCCGGATGAAGGGCCATCTGCGGTTGCCCGTGACGGGGGAACTTGCCAACCGCTTCGGCAGTCCACGTGAAGACAGTGGATTGAACTGGCGCGGCCTGTTCATCCGCGCACCGCAGGGCCGGGAAGTGCGCGCCGTGGCGGCGGGGCGGGTGGTGTTCAGCGACTGGTTGCGCGGTTTCGGCAATCTGCTGATCATCGATCATGGTGGCGGCTACATGAGTCTGTATGGCAACACCGAAGCCCTGCTGGCGCGGGTAGGTGCCGTGGTGAAGGGCGGTAGCCCGGTGGCTTCGGTCGGAAACAGCGGCGGCAACGCCGAGCCGGGGCTATACTTTGAATTGCGTCATCAAAGCAGACCCTTTGATCCCATGGCCTGGGTTGGCAGATGAATCGCAGGGCACGTCCGGCTGTAGACCGACCGGCGCATGTCCGGCAAGGCTGCGCTGCCGCTGACCGTACGTTGGCGGGCAGCCAGGGCAGGGATCAGGAAGGGCTGGCACCGCACATGGCGGGCAACAGGAGAAATGTATGAGCAGCAAAGCGCAGAAAGTCGGACTGGTGGTGTTGGGTGCCTTGATTGGTGTTTCCCTCAGCTTGAATTATTCGGCAGTTGCCGAAAAATCCGTACAGCAACCCTTACCGGTGGAAGAACTGCGCACCCTGTCCGAGGTGTTCGGCAGCATCAAGAACAACTATGTCGAGCAGGTGGACGACCGCAAGCTGATCAAGGAAGCGATCAACGGCATGGTCTCCGGGCTCGATCCGCATTCTGCCTACCTTGACAAGGACTCCTTCAAGGAACTCCAGGAAGGTACCCAAGGGGAATTCGGCGGCCTGGGCATCGAGGTCGGCATGGAAGACGGCTTCGTCAAGGTAGTTAGCCCGATCGACGATTCGCCCGCCCAGCGCGCGGGCGTGAAGGCCGGCGACCTGATCATCAAGCTCGACGACCTTGCCGTGAAAGGTCTGTCGCTGAATGACGCGGTCAAGAAGATGCGCGGCAAGCCGGACACGCCCATCACCCTGACCATCTCGCGCAAGGGTGAAAACAAGCCGGTGGTGCTGACGCTGGTGCGCGCCGTGATCAAGGTGAAGAGCGTGCGCCTGAAGGAGATCGAACCGGGCTACGCCACCATCCGCATCAGCCAGTTCCAGGAGCATACGGGCGACAACCTGGCCAGTGCCATCCAGAAGGCTTACCAGGAAAACGGCAATAACCTGAAAGGGTTGGTGCTGGATCTGCGCAATGACCCGGGCGGCCTGCTGAATTCGGCCGTGGCCGTGTCGGCGGCCTTCCTGCCCGCCGGCGATCTGGTGGTCTACACCGACGGCCGGACGGAAGATGCCAAGATGCGCATGACCGCCACGCCGCAGAACTACCTGCACCCCGGTGCCGAAGACTACCTCGCCAAGCTGCCGGCGTCCGTCAAGTCGCTGCCCCTGGTGGTGTTGGTGAATGGCGGATCGGCCTCGGCCTCGGAAATCGTGGCTGGCGCCCTGCAGGATCACAAGCGCGCCACCGTGATCGGCACCCAGAGTTTTGGCAAGGGATCGGTGCAGACCATCCTGCCGCTCGGCAACAACACGGCCGTCAAGCTCACCACAGCGCGGTACTTCACCCCGAGTGGCCGGTCGATCCAGGCGAAGGGTATTGTTCCCGACCTGCTGGTGCCGGAAGATCCGGCGCTGGGCCTGGATGACGGCGGTCTTGGCATCCGCGAAGCGGATCTCGAACACCACCTGAGCAATCCGACCGACGCGACAGCCGGCACCGGTGACGGCAGCAAGAACCTGTCTGCCGAAGCCCTGCGGGAAAAAGCGCAGAAGGCGGCTGAGGCCCGCGAAAAGGTCATCAAGGAGCGCGAGGCCAAGCTGAAGGCCGGCGAAGAGTTGCCCGATTACCAGCTGCAGCAGGCAGTGCGCTTCCTCAAGACCGGCAAGGTGGAAACCCTGCCTGTTGCTGCCAACGACAAGCCGGCCACGGTCGCGACGGCCCCGGCGAAGTAAATGCGGCTCCCGCACGCCGGGGCCCGGTGGTCGGCAACGACCACCGGGCTCTGTCTTTTTCTGCCGCCCCGGCATCCTTGTGGATGCGCCGGGATTCCTGACGCTCCCCGAGCCTGACCTGCATGTTCGACGACGATGCCCTGTTGCGTTACAGCCGCCACATTCTGCTGGATGCGCTAGGTATTGAGGGGCAGGAGGCGATTGCCCGGGGGCGGGTGCTGGTGGTCGGCGCGGGCGGGCTGGGTTCACCTGCCGCCCTGTACCTCGCGGCGGCGGGGGTGGGTACCCTGCATCTGGCGGACGACGATGTGGTCGACCTGACCAACCTGCAGCGCCAGGTCGCCCTGGCCACGGCCGACCTTGGCGCGCTGAAGGTGACGGCCACCCAGGCGCGGCTGCAGCAACTCAATCCGCTTTGTCGGGTCGTGCTGCATCCCCAGCGTCTCGACGCCGCAGCCCTGGCGGCCCTGGTGCCTAACGTGGATGTGGTGCTCGACTGCAGCGACAACTTCGCCACCCGCCACCTGGTGAATGCTGCCTGCGTTGCAGTCAGTCGGCCGCTGGTTTCGGGGGCTGCCATTCGCTTCGATGGCCAGCTTGCGGTATTCGATCCCCGGGATCCGTCCAGTCCGTGCTACGCCTGCCTGTTCCCGCCACAGGCGGGCGCGGAAGAAGTGCGTTGTGCCGAGCTGGGGGTGTTCGCACCGCTGACCGGCATTGTGGGGGCGGTGCAGGCAGCCGAGGCGCTCAAGCTGCTGGCGGGACTGGGCGAATCACTGGCGGGTCGGCTGCAGCTGCTGGACGTGCGCACCATGCGCTGGCACGAACTCAGGGTGCCGCGCGACCCGGCGTGTGCGGTGTGTGGAGCGGCGGCAGGCTCGCCAGATCCCAGCGTGGGCGAACGCTGAAACTTCCCGTTGCGCCTGCCGCTTGCCCATCCAGGGCAAGCAGGGCGGCGGGGCTGCCGGCGGCCGCCAGCCGCAGCCCGGCCGCATGCGCAATCATCGCGCCGTTGTCGGTGCACAGGTGCAGGGGCGGAAAATGCACCGAGCAGCCGCGCGCCTGCAGGGCTTCGGTCAGGCTGGCGCGCAGACGCAGGTTGGCGCCGACGCCGCCGGCCACCACCAGCCGTTCAAACCCGGTCTGCTGCAGGGCGCGCAGCGCTTTCGCGGTCAACAGATCGGCCACAGCCTGTTCGAATTCGGCGGCGATGTCCGCGTGGTCGGCCGGGTTGGCGTCGCGCACCAGCAAGGACACGGCGGTTTTCAGGCCGCTGAAACTCATGTCGAGATCGTCGGAATGCAGCATCGGTCGGGGCAGGCGGAAACGGCCAGGCGTGCCGTGGCGGGCGAGAGCGGCCAGGGCCGGTCCGCCGGGATAGCCCAGTCCCAGCAGTTTGGCGGTCTTGTCGAAGGCCTCGCCGGCGGCATCGTCCACCGTTTCGCCCAGCAGTTCGTAATGGCCCAGGCCATGCACGGCCATCCACTGGCTATGCCCGCCGGATACCAGCAGGGCCAGAAAGGGCAGCGCTGGTGGTGCTGCGCCGAGCAAAGGCGACAGCAGATGGCCCTCCAGGTGGTGCACCGGCAGGGCCGGTATCTGCAGGGCGCAGGCCAGCGCCTCCGCAACGGCGGCGCCGACCAGCAGGGCACCAGCCAGGCCAGGACCGGCCGTGTAGGCGATGGCATCCAGGTCCTGCAGCGTGACGCCAGCCTGTGCCAAGGCCTGGCGGGCCAGGGGAATGACCCGCCGGATATGATCGCGCGACGCCAGTTCGGGCACCACGCCGCCGTAGTCGGTGTGCATGGCGACTTGCGAATGCAGGGCGTCGCCCAGCAGTCCGCGCGTGGTGTCGTACACGGCCAGGCCGGTTTCATCGCAGGAGGTTTCGATTCCCAGCAGCAGCATGAGGAGTTCCGCAAGACAGGATGGCGCAGTATACGGCCCTGCCGGCAGAACCCCGAGAGTCTGGACTGCCGGCGCATTCATCAATTCAAGTCGGCACGGCGGCCGGCCGTAGATAAGAAGGCAGCCGCTCTCATTTGCCATTCGCCGCAGGCTTTCCATGATGACCAATTTTGCGATTCGCACCCGTTTGATGGCGGGGTTTGCCGGGGTGCTGGCCTTGGTGCTGGTGATTGCCGCCATCAGCATCACCCGATTGCAGGCCCTTGGTGATGCCGTCACCGAGGTGGTGGCGCTGGGCGACGAGGCTACCGCCGCGGGCCTGATGCGTGCAGCGGTGAATTCCCAGGCCAGCCTGCTAAAAGACCTCGCACTGGCCGGGTCGGCGGCGGATTGGACAGCGCTGACTGCACGCATCCAGGCAGAGGGAGAGAAATACCATGCCGCACAGGCGCATCTGCAGTCGCTGCTGGATGCGCGACCGCCGCAGAGCCGTCAGGCCGGCCTGCTGAGCACCGTGGACCAGGATCGGGCGATCGGCGAGCCCGCCGTGCAGAGCCAGCTGGCCCTCGCCCAGCGCGGCGATGTGACGGGTCTGAAGGCCGGGTTGGCGGCTGCCGTGCACAGCCTGCAGACCTGGCGGGGCCATCTGAACGACCTGGTCAAGGTGCAGGGAGAACTGAACAGCGAGGCCGGTGCACGGGCGGCCGCCTTGCAGGCCGCCGGACGTTGGATGATTGTCCTGGGCACCCTGCTCGCCATGGTTGCGGGTACCGCGTTGGCCTCCTTGATCGCGTTCAGCATCCTGGCGCCGCTGCAGGTGGCAGTGGAGTTGGCCGACCGGGTGGCGGCGGGCCATCTCGACGGCCCCATTCCGCAGATCCGGGGGCGCGATGAAACCAGCAAGCTGCTGGGGTCGCTGGTGGGCATGCGCGACAACCTGCGCCACATGGTGACGGGCGTGCACGACAATGCTGGCGCCCTGGCTCAGGCCTCGGCCCAGCTGGCGCGGGATGCCGCTGCCGGCGACGGCATGGCAGCCGGGCAAGCACAGGAAATTGCCACCACGGCCGCCGCGATCGAGGAAATGACTCGGAACATCCAGTTGCTGGCCGGATCGGCCAACCAGCTGCAGGGTGCCTCCCAGGGTGTTCTGGACGGTGCAGCGCGCAGCAGCCGCGACATGCAGGTGCTGCGCACGGCGCTGGGCACCGTGCAGTCCAGCGTCAGTGACATCGACACGGCGGTGCAGGGCTTCGTCAGCCACACCAGTGCCATCACGGGCATGACCCGTCAGGTGCGGGAGCTGGCCGAACAGACCAACCTGCTGGCCCTGAATGCCGCCATCGAGGCAGCGCGCGCTGGCGAGACAGGTCGCGGTTTTGCGGTGGTGGCCGATGAGGTGCGCAAGCTGGCCGAGCGCAGCGCCCAGGCGGCGAGCGAGATCGACCGGGTTACCCGGGCGCTGGATGGTCAGTCCGTTACCGTATCGCGGGCGGTGTCGCAGGGGCTGGTGGCCCTGGGCGAGTCTGGCGAGGCGACGGGAGCACTGGCCGGATTGCTGGAGGAAACCCATCAGGCCATGACCGAAGCGCATGACGGCGTCGACCATATCCGGACGGCCGTGCAGGAGCAGTCCGCGGCATCGACGCAGATCACCGAGACCACGGAACGGGTGGCCGGCGGTGCCACCAGCCAGCAGCAGGCTGCCCAGCGGCTGCGCGTTGCGGCTGAGCAGCTGACCGCGCTGGCGGCGAGCCTGCAGGCGGGGGTAAGCCGCTTCCATGTCTGAACGGCTTGGCCCGCACCGGCAGTCGGGTTTGGTCGTTCTGCTGGACAATCGCTGCTGAGCTGATTTATAGTGCTTGACTACCCCGGAACAAGTCCGGTCACCCACCCCATTGTACGAAGCCCTATGCCGACGATTCGAGTCAAAGAAAACGAACCCTTCGACGTTGCCCTGCGCCGCTTCAAGCGCGCTGTCGAGAAGACGGGCCTGCTCACCGAGCTGCGCGCCCGCGAGTTTTACGAAAAGCCGACGGCAGAGCGCAAGCGCAAGATGGCAGCGGCGGTGAAACGTCGCTACAAGCGTCTGCGCAGCCAGATGCTGCCGCCAAAGCTGTACTGAGCGGACGGCTTGGCCGCCGTGACGGCGGCACGATCAGGATTCTCCGGCTGGTGCTCACGCGCCGGCCGGATTTGCTTTGGAGAACGCCATGAGCCTGAAGCAACGCATCACGGAAGACATGAAGGCGGCCATGAAGGCGCGTCAGCCGGAACGTCTCGGCACCATCCGGCTGGTGCTGGCTGCCCTGAAGCAAAAGGAAGTGGACGAGCGCATCGAACTGGATGATGCCGCCGTGCTGGCAATCCTGGACAAGATGGTAAAGCAGCGGCGTGACTCGATCACTCAGTATGAGGCGGCTGGCCGGCAGGAACTGGCTGCGGTCGAGCACGCTGAAGTTGCCGTGATCCAGGAATATCTGCCACAAGCGCTGACCGAAGCGGAAATCGCGCACCAGGTGGCGCTGGCGGTGGAGCAATCCGGCGCCGCCGGTCCGCAGGACATGGCCCGGGTGATGGCCGTGCTGCGGCCCGTGCTGGCCGGTCGTGCCGACATGGGCAGGGTTTCCGGGTTGGTCAAGGCCAGGCTGTCGGGCGCCTGATCCCGCGGCAGCGTCGGGCATGATCCCGCGTGATTTTGTCCAGACGCTGCTGGGGCGCATCGACATTGTCGATGTGATCCAGGGCTACATCCCGCTGAAGAAGGGCGGTGCCAATTTCATGGCGCGCTGTCCCTTCCATGATGAAAAATCCGCCTCGTTTTCGGTCAGCCCGACCAAGCAGTTCTACTACTGCTTCGGTTGCGGCGCGACCGGGTCTGCCGTCGGTTTCCTGATGGAATATGCGGGCCTGAGTTTTCCCGAAGCGGTGCGCAGTCTGGCCGACCAAGCGGGCATGCAGGTGCCGGAAGACCGTCAGGCCAGAGCCCAGCCCACCGCCCCCCCGGGAGAATCGGCGGGAGACATGCTACGCCTGGCGATGGACTTTTATCGTGCGCAGCTGCGGTCGCATCCGCCTGCGATCGACTACCTGAAACGCCGTGGCCTGACCGGCCAGGTTGCCGCGCGCTTCGGCCTGGGCTACGCACCCGCTGGCTGGCGGGCCTTGGAAGGGGCGGTGCCCCGCTATGAGCATCCGGCCATGGTCGAAGCCGGGCTGGTGATTGAAGGCGAACAGGGCAAACGCTACGACCGCTTCCGCGACCGCGTGATGTTCCCGATCCTTGACCAGCGCGGCAGCGTGATTGGTTTCGGGGGCCGCGTGATGGACAAGGGCGAGCCGAAGTACCTGAATTCGCCCGAAACGCCCCTGTTTGAAAAAGGCCATGAACTGTATGGCCTGTTTCAGGCCAAGCAGGCGATCCGGGCCGGCGGCACCGTGGTGGTAGTGGAAGGCTATATGGATGTGGTCGCCCTCGCCCAGCACGGCATTGCCTATGCCGTTGCCACTCTTGGCACCGCCACCACACCGCATCATCTCGACCGGCTGCTGCGGCTGGCTGAACGCGTCGTGTTCTCGTTTGATGGTGACAAGGCCGGACGCCGCGCGGCGCGGCGGGCCCTGGAAGTCAGCCTGTCCCACCTGAAGGATGGCAAGGACGTGGCGTTCCTGTTCCTGCCGGCCGAACACGATCCCGACAGCTATGTGCGCGAACACGGCGCCCCGGCGTTTGAAGCCCTGCTGGCTGCTGCCACGCCACTGTCGCGGTTTTTGGTGGAGGAGCTGCAACGCGAGCATCCCGACGACCATGCCGAAGGGCGCGCCGGCTTGCTGCATCAGGCGGTGGAGTGGATTGCGCAGGTCCGGGCGCCGGCCCTCTCGTTGCTGTTGCGACAAACCGTAGCGGAGGCGGTCCGGGTACCGCGTGCCGACCTCGATCTGCTGCTGGCCGGCACGCTTGCGCGCGTCGGCCGAGGCGCCGCCGGCCCAGGCGCCGCCGACAACGGTCAGGCGTTCCCGGCGGATCGCGCGGCTGGCTCCCGGCGCGTGCCCCGGCCAGCCGGTGGTCAGGGTGGACCGGACGGGGTTACAGCCGGGCCAGACGATGCCGCCGGCCCGCCGCCCTGGAGCGGAGCGGATGGACCGGACGAGGGCGCCGACCTGTCCGATCGCTACGGATCGGCAGGATTTGACTCCCTCGGCGGCGGCTTTGCCTCGGGTGGCGCTGCGGCGCCAGCCGGCCGCAATGGCAAGGGCCGGCGTGGTTTCGGTCGCCGTCCGGAGGGTCCGGCGCCGGGCTATCAGGGGCGTCGCGAAAGTCCGACCAGCCTGGAAGACCGCCTGCTCGCCTGCCTGCTGCAGGATCCGTCCCTGGTCCATGCGGCCGACCCCGATCCCGCCGACGCCGAACTGGGTTCTGCAGTGCTGGCCGAGGTGGCCGCCTTCATCCGCAGCAGCACCGAGCCGCCCAACCTGGCGGCGTTTCTGGAAGCGTTCCGCGATGGCCGCCATGCGCCCGCCCTGGACCGGGCCCTGCGCCGTGAGCTGCCCGCCATGCAGGGCAGTGACCCCGAGGAGCTGCGCGCGGTGCTCGACCAGGGCCTGCAGCGCCTCGCCAGCCTGCGCCGGCAGCAACGTTCGGAAGAAGAACGGGCAACCCTGACCGCCCGCGTCGATGCCGGGGTGGCGACCGCCGAGGACAAGGCGCGCCTGCTGGCGTTGCTGAGCGTGCGCGCCGGGCCACCGTTGTCATAGGGAGCCTGGGCATAAAAATGCTTGAGTTCCAGCCGACCATCCCCATCTCTGCTATTCTTGAGGGTTCTTCCACCTCGCCCAAGCTTCCAGGATCCCCCCATGGCCAATGAGAACGCGAAGTCCGAATCCCGCATGAGCGAAGCCGAATTCCAGCGTGTCGTTGCCGAGCAACGCGTCCGGCTGAAAAACCTCATCGTGCTGGGAAAGGAACGCGGTTTCCTGACCTATGCGGAAATCAACGATCACCTGCCGGATGACATGCTCGACGCTGAGCAGATCGAAAGCGTGATCGGCATGATCAACGATATGGGCATTGCCGTGTACGACGAAGCGCCGGACAGCGAGCAGCTGCTGATGTCCGAGGCTCCGCCGCCGGTGGCGGACGAAGACGCGGTCGAGGAGGCCGAAGCCGCCCTGTCCACCGTCGATTCCGAATTTGGCCGTACCACCGACCCGGTGCGCATGTACATGCGCGAAATGGGTTCGGTCGAACTGCTGACGCGGGAAGGCGAGATCGAGATTGCCAAGCGCATCGAAGACGGCCTGAAGCACATGATCATGGCCATCTCGGCCTGCCCGACCACGATTGGCGAAATTCTTGACCTGGCAGACCGCGTGGAGCGCAACGAACTGCGGATCGATGAAATCATCGATGGCCTGATCGACCCGGCGGAAGAAGAGCAGGCGGCCATGGCCGCGCCGGAAATCGTCGAGGAAGAAGTCGCCGAAGACGATGAGGATGACGAGGAAGGCGGGGATGAGGACGGTGGCATCGCGGCCGCCAATCTCGAACAGATGAAGGTGGATGCGCTGGTGCGCTTTGCCACCATCCGCAAGAGCTACAAGAAGGTGCGGCGCACCCTGCAGACGGCCGGCTACAAGAGCGAGGCCTACCAGAAACTGCAGGAAGCCATGTCGGGCGAACTGATGCACATCCGCTTTTCGGCCAAGCAGGTCGAGGCGCTGTGCAACGGCCTGCGCGGTCTTGTGGAGCGGGTGCGCAGCCACGAACGCGAGGTGATGGAACTGTGCGTCAATTCGGCCGGCATGCCGCGACCCACCTTCATCAAGAATTTCCCCGGCAACGAAACCAATCCTCAGTGGATCATGGACGAGTCCGCCAGCCGCAAGAGCTATGCTTCCACGCTGAACCGCTTCAAGCACGCCATCATCGAGCAGCAGGAGAAACTGGCTGCCCTGCAGGAAGAAGTGGGCATCCCGATCAAGGATCTGAAGGAGATCGCCCGGCAGATGTCGACCGGCGAGGCGCGGGCCCGGCGTGCCAAGCGCGAGATGATCGAGGCAAACCTGCGCCTGGTGATCTCGATCGCGAAAAAGTACACCAACCGCGGGCTGCAGTTCCTCGACCTGATCCAGGAAGGCAACATCGGCCTGATGAAGGCCGTGGACAAGTTCGAATACCGCCGCGGCTACAAGTTTTCGACCTACGCAACCTGGTGGATTCGCCAGGCCATCACGCGCTCGATCGCCGACCAGGCGCGCACCATCCGCATCCCCGTGCACATGATCGAGACGATCAACAAGATGAACCGCATCTCGCGGCAGATCCTGCAGGAAACCGGCCTCGAGCCCGATCCGGCGGAACTCGCCACGCGCATGGAAATGCCGGAAGAGAAGATCCGCAAGATCCTCAAGATCAGCAAGGAGCCGATCTCGATGGAAACGCCGATCGGCGATGATGATGATTCGCACCTGGGCGACTTCATTGAGGACACCAGCACGATGGCGCCGGTCGATTCGGCCATGTACGCCAACCTGCGCGAAGCCACCAAGGAAGTGCTGGACAGCCTGACCCAGCGCGAAGCGAAGGTGCTGCGCATGCGCTTCGGCATCGAGATGAACACCGACCACACGCTGGAGGAAGTCGGCAAGCAGTTCGACGTCACCCGCGAGCGGATCCGCCAGATCGAAGCGAAGGCCCTGCGCAAGCTGCGTCACCCGAGCCGCTCGGAAAAGCTGCGCAGCTTCGTCGATACCAACGAAAACCAGTAAGCTTCGGGCTGCAGGGCGGGCACCCCACCGGTTCCCGCCCGCTGGCAGCGAGTGGACGTTTCCCGTTTGCCGCAGTGGCAAGCCGGGCCTGTAGCTCAGTCGGTTAGAGCAGGGGACTCATAATCCCTTGGTCCAGGGTTCGAGTCCCTGCGGGCCCACCCCTTCGATCCTGCATCCGGCACGTTGCCCGCCGGGTATTCCGGACAACACGCATGATCTGCTTCGGATTGCCGTTTCTTCGCCGATTTGCTGTGCTGCTGTGCCTGCTGTGGGCGTGGCCGGCGCAGGCCGGGCACATCCGGATTGCCGCGGCGGCCGACCTGAAATTCGCCATGGATGCGGTGCTGGCCAGTTTCCACAAGGACCATCCGGCCGACGTGGTGGACGTGGTGTATGGCTCTTCCGGCCAGTTCCAGACCCAGATCGAGCAGGGCGCCCCCTACGATCTGTTCTTTTCCGCCGACATCGCGTTTCCGCAGGCCCTGGCAACGGCCGGTTTGGCCGCCTCGCCGGTCCGAGCCTACGCGGTGGGTCGCATTGTGTTGTGGAGCGCCTCGCAGGATGCCAGCCGGATGACCCTGGCCAGTCTCGCCGACCCCGCCATTCAACGCATTGCAATCGCCAATCCGAAACATGCGCCCTATGGCCGGCGCGCCGAGGCGGCGCTGCGCGCGGCCGGACTTTGGCAGAAAGTGGAAGCCAAGCTCGTGTATGGCGAGAACATCGCGCAGGCCGCGCAGTTCGTGCAGACCGGCAATGCCCAGGTCGGCATCATCGCCCTGTCGCTCGCCCTCAGCCCGGAACTGGCCAGCCGCGGCCGTTACGGCACGATTCCGGAGTCGCTGTATCCTGCCCTCGAACAGGGCTACATCCTGACCCGTCAGGCGCGCGACAACCCCCTCGCCGGACAGTTTGCCGATTACATCGGAAGCCCTGCTGCCCGGGATATCCTGACGCGTTGCGGGTTTGTGCTGCCGGACCGTCCGGCGCCCTGACCGCAATGGCGATTCCGCCAGGCATCGGCTGCGCATCGGCAACACCATGACATCCGGTATCCCGGCAGAGGACTCCTATGGAGCCCGGTGATCTGCAGGCGCTCTGGCTGACCGCACGCTTGGCAGCGACCGTGACGGGGGTGCTGCTGGTGCTGGGCACTCCGCTCGCGTGGTGGCTGGCGCGAACCCGGCACTGGTGCAAGGGGGTGGTGGCGGCGGTGATTGCCCTGCCGCTGGTGCTGCCACCCGCGGTGCTGGGTTTCTATCTGCTGCTGGCGATGGGGCCGACGGGGCCGCTCGGTCATCTCACCCAAGCGCTGGGATTCAAATCCTTGCCGTTCACCTTCTGGGGGCTGGTGGTGGGCTCTTCGGTCTACTCGCTTCCCTTCATGGTGCAGCCGCTGCAGGCTGGCTTTGCCGCCGTGGGCGAACGTCCTTTGGAAGTGGCAGCCACCCTGCGCGCCTCACCCTGGGATACTTTCTGGTCGGTGGTGGTGCCGCTTTCGGCACCGGCATTCCGGAATGCGGCCATCCTCACGTTTGCCCACACGGTTGGCGAATTTGGCGTGGTGCTGATGATTGGTGGCAATCTGCCGGGCGTCACGCGGGTGGTCTCTGTGCAGCTGTACGACCATGTCGAAGCCCTGGAATATGGCGCAGCCCATCGCCTGTCGGCAATGTTGCTGACCTTCGCTCTGCTGGTGCTGCTGGCGGTTTACCACCGTCGCGCCCGGGCCGGGGAGCGTGCCTGAGTGTCTGGCATCGAGGCGCAGTTCCGGCTCGATCGGCCCGGATTTCGGCTGGATGTCGACCTGACCCTGCCGGGACAAGGCATCACTGCCATTTACGGCCGTTCCGGGTCGGGCAAAACCACCCTGCTGCGGTGTGTTGCCGGCCTTGAACGGGCAGCCCATGCGCGCTTGGTGGTGGCAGGGCAGGTCTGGCAGGATCCGCAGTCATGGTTGCCCACCCACCGACGTCCGCTGGCCTATGTGTTTCAGGAACCCAGCCTGTTTCCCCACCTGAGCGTTCTGGACAACATCCAGTACGGGCAGCGCCGCAGCTTGGCTGACAGCGGCCCTGCCGGCATGTCGCTGGCGCAGATCATCGACCTGCTGGGCCTTGGCTCCCTGCTCAACCGCACCCCGGACCGCCTGTCGGGTGGCGAGCGCCAGCGTGCAGGTATCGCGCGCGCCCTGGCCGTGCGTCCGCGCCTGCTGTTGATGGACGAGCCGTTGGCCGCGCTCGATCGCCAGCGCAAGCACGAGATCTTGGGGTATCTGGACCGCGTGCAGCAGCAACTGCCGATGCCGGTGCTCTATGTTACCCATGCTGTCGACGAGGTGCTGCGCCTGGCCGACCATCTGGTGGTGCTCGAACGCGGGCAAGTGCGCAGCCAGGGGCCGCTGGCGACAGCGCTTGCGACCCTGCCGGCACTGCTGGATCCGGACGAGGAAGCCTGCACCCTGCTGGAAGGCCGCATTGCGTCGGTCGATGCGCCCTGGTGTCTGGCGGAGGTGGCATTTGCCGGCGGCACGCTCTGGGTCAGGGATCAGGGCCTGCGCGTCGGCCAGGTGGTGCGGGTGCAGATCCGCGCCTGTGATGTCAGTCTGGCGCTGGAACCGGGGCGGACCAGCATCCAGAACCTGCTGGGTGGCACGGTCGAGGCCATTCATGGCGATACGCATCCCGCGCAGGTGCTGGTCAGTGTGCGGGTTGGCACGCAGTGCCTGCTGGCCAGCCTGACGCGCAAGGCAGTGGCCCAGCTGGAGATCCAGCCAGGCAAGACGGTGTGGGCGCAGGTGAAGACTGGCGCCTTGTTGTAGATTCGCCAGCGATTGAAGCTTTTCGAGCGATCCCGCGGGGCATCGGCGGGCTTGCCTATGATGGGGTTCAGTTCCGTTTACCCAAAAACGCTTGAAAATGCGAAAATAACGGGTGGCCCTGGTCAGGCTTTGGTTGCCCGAGCGCAGGAATCGTATCGAAGGCGTCGAATTTGTGTACGATAATGGGTTGACTCCCAGTAAGCTGATGATCTTAAAAGGATGTATGGGAATTTCCAAGGATAGCGGCAGACTCCCGGTGCGGCGCACCGACGGGCACGGCTTCACGTTGGTTGAGCTGATGGTGACCGTTGCCATCGTTGCCATCCTCGCGGCTGTGGCGCTGCCGTCCTACACCCAGTACGCCCGCCGTCAGCGTCTCAGCGAGGGCACGGCAGCGCTGGCCGCCCTGCAGGTCCGGATGGAAAGTTTCTATCAGAACAACATGAATTACGGCACCGGCGCGGTGTGTGGCATCACGCCCGGCACCTATACCAATTTCGTGCTGACCTGCACGGCCACCAATCCGGATACCGGCGGAGCGCCGCAGGGCTATACCGTTAAGGCGGTCGGGCAGGGTACGGTAGGCGACGTCACCTACGGGCTGGACCAGCTCGGCAACCGGACCACCGTCTACACCAATGGCAACACGGCTTCGTGCTGGAAAGTTTCGGGGACAGAATGTTGAAGCCGCTGCGGCCTGGTTGCCGGCATTCCGGCCCGGCTCATGGCGCGGGCTTCAGCCTGATCGAGCTGTGTGTGGCACTCGCGGTGGTGGTGATCGGGGCGACCTGGGCCTTGACCACCCTCAGTGACGTGCTCAGCAACAACCGGCTGCGCAGTGCCGGTCAGCAGATGTACGACGCCCTGCAGCTGGCCCGGTCGGAGGCGGTCAAGCGCAACGCCAGTGTGGCCGTGAGTGTCAGCGGCGTGAGTGTGTCGATCAACTACACGCCAGGCGTGGCCTGTGGCCGCAACGGCGCCAGTTGTCAGACCCTCACCTTCGGCGCCGGTACCGGGCTGCAGGTGCAGCTCGACAATGCTGCCAGTGCTGCCTTGCAATTTGATTCCCGAGGGGAAATGGCCGACCTGTCCGGCCATACGGTCGACATCGTCAACAACCGCTGTGCGGCTGAACAGTCGTGCGTGCGCCTGCTGGTGCGCGGCGGCGGCACCGTGCGGGTGTGTAACCCGGCCCAGGCCGACACCAATGCGTCCAATTACTGTGCGTGAGCGGAGCGTCATGTCACCACGCACCGCCGCGCCCCGACGCACCGCGGGCTTCACGCTGGTGGAGTGTCTGGTTGCCCTGCTGATCCTCTCGATTGGCCTCGTGGGGGCTGCTGGCCTGCAGGCCCTGCTCGCCAAATCCTCGGCTGGCGGGGATGTACGGCTGCGCGCAGCGGCACTGGCCAACGAGCTACACGGCCGGATGGTGGGGGATTACAACAACCTCGGGTGTTACCTCTATCCGGTCAGCAACTGCAGTGCCACGGCCAGCAGCTCCAGCGCCGCCATGAGCGACTGGGTGACGGCGGTACAAAAGCTGCCGGGTGGCTTGGCGCCGGTGGTCAGCCAGTCGGCCAACGGGCTGTGGACCATCCGCATCCGCTGGCAACAGCCGCAGGACTCGACGGCCAACAGCCAGGGAGCCTCGCCGGTGTCGGTGTATACGCTTTCCTTCAAGGTCGATACGGCGTTATGAGGGCCAGTCAGCCTGTGCGCATTCCCAGCCTGCCCCGGGTGCCGGCAGCACGTCGGCGATCGGCCCGCGGTTTCACGCTGGTGGAACTGATGGTGGCCCTGGTGATCGGCACCCTGATCGCGCTGGCCGCCGGCGCGCTGGCGATCAGCTTCGATGCGAGCCGCAAAACCCTGGTGGCGTCGAACAATGCCAACGGTTCCGGCGCTGGGGCGGCAGCCAGCCTGTCGGCCCAGGTCGCGATGGCGGGGGCCGGACTGGTCACACACGGCCAGCAGACCTGCCAGACGCTGTATTTCTCGGGCCCGGGCAGTCCGCTGGCGATCGATCCGCTGAACATCGTGCACGCCGGTGCGGCCGCCTCGGACGTGGTGCAGTTTGCCTTTGCCTCGGGCGGCAGCACCGACGCCAGCTTGCCGCTCACCGCGCCGCTGACCGCCCTGAATGCGCCGCTCACCCTGAGCGCGGTCGGGGCGGTGACGACCCGGGCCCAGGTGCTGCTCGCCAACGCGCAACAGGCTTGCCTGCTGCGCAACGCCACCAGTGTGCTGGCAGGCACCGGCAATGCTGCCGGCACCAGCACCCTGCAGTTCGACCCTACCGATCCGCTCAACGGCGCCAACATCGGTGCCGCCTTGCCCACGTTCGACACCACCAGCACCCTGGTGCCCGCCGGCACCCTGCAGGTCCAGCAGTGGTACGCGCAGGATGGCTTCCTGATGCGCCGCGACCTGCTGAGTGCCGCCAGCGCCAGCAATCCGTCGAAGATGGCGGATGGGGTGTTGTTCCTGCGGGCCCAGTACGGCATCGATCTGGGCAGCGGCATCGCATGGTCGGATGTGCCGGCGGCGGCACCGGCCTTGTCCGTCGCCCAACTGCAGGGCCTGCGTTCGATCCGGATCGCCTTGCTCGCCCGGACCAGCGAACGGGAGCGCCAGACCAATCCCGCCGCCTGTGTCACCACCACCAATCCGCTGCAGTCGCTTGGCAATGGGTGGGGCCTGACCGTGGACGTGTCGGCGCTCACCACCAGCACGGGTGCCGCCCTGGTGCCGGACTGGAAGTGCTACAGCTACCGGGGGTTCACCGTGGTGCAGCCGTTGCGCAATGTCATCTGGGGTGTGCAGGTGCCGGCATGAGCATCCTGCTGCGATTCCCGCTGCCGAAACCGCCGCACGCGCGTGGCACGCGCGGTGCCGTGTTGCTGCTCGTGCTGATCCTGCTGGCGGTGTTTCTCGTGGCACTCGCCGCGGCGGTGGGTTCTTCCGTCAACAATCTGGCAAGTGTCGGCAACTATTCCTATCATGACGGGGCGATTGCCGTGTCTGACAGCGTTGTCGCCGATGCCAAGACATTCATCCAGAATGCCAGCGATGCCACGCTGGGGGTTGTTGCAACCACTACGGCGACGGTCTACTCGCCCATCATCCTGCCGGATACCAACGGCGACGGCGTGCCGGTCAGTCCTTGCAGCAGTGGCGGCTGGTCTTGTGTCCCGACCGATGCCACCACCTATGCAGGGTATCGGGTGCAATACGTGATCGAACGGCTGTGCACGTCGGCCGGGGTGGTGACGGTCGCCACCGCACAGGCGCAATGCCAGACCGGCAAGCCCAGTTCCCTGCGCCAGCAGATCTCGGTGGGCGGGGCGCCGGCACTTACGTTGACCTTCATCCCGGTGCTGTACCGGGTGACGGTGAAAGCAACCGGTCCGCGCGCGGCGGCGGTGCTGACCCAGACCATCATCAGCAAGTCGGTTTCTCCCCAGTCATGACTGTGCCGGGGCGTGCACCCGGATGGGTGCCTGTCGATGCGAACCTTACAAAGCGAGCCTGTCCGATGAAAAAGCTTGTCCGAGCTGTGAGAGACCTGCTGCAGCGGTGCGCCCCTCCCGCCTGGCATTCGCCAACGGCCGTCACCCTGGCCGCGGCCGTGCTGGCTGCGTCGGCAACCCTGCCCGTCCAGGCAGCCACGACGCCCGGGGCAGGGCTCGCCACCAGCACCACCCTGTCGCAGCAGCCCGTGTCGATGCTGACCATGGCGCAACCGTCCATGCTGTTCGCCATCGATGACTCGGGCTCGATGAACTGGGAAGTGCTGCTAACCACCAACCAGGGTGAAGCATACTGGCAGGCGCCGGTCACCAGCGCCCTGCAGGCCGGGACACTCACCTCGCTGCTGGCACCGCTCACCGGCATGCTCGCCAACGTCGGCGTGGTCGACAGCACCGGCACCCCGTATTTCGGGGGCAATGGCGGCGCGCCGCGCTATGACTATGCCTTTCCGTTTGGCGATGGCCGCAGTGCCCCGCCGATCTTCACCGCCGTGCTGCCGCCTACCGCCGACTTCGCGGTGATGCGCAACGCCGCATACAACCCGATCTACTACAACCCGCATCTGACCTACGTGCCCTGGGCACCCAGCTTCACGGCAGCTGGTGGGCTGAAGGTGTGGCCCCAATCCAGCTTCACGGCGGCACCCCTGCATCCGGCTTCCACCACCACCGTCGATCTCCGCCAGACGGTGCTGACCCCCTTCGAAATCTATGCCGGCGCCGTGCTGCCGGGCCCGGGCAACCCGCTGCTGGGCGGCGGAAAGTCGGTTCTCGATACCTGTGCTTATCTGCCGCTGCAGCTGCTGCCGAACGGCGATTACGTCTACACGGCCGCCGGCGTGGCCAACGCCGGTCCCAGCCAGTGCCAGCTGCCGTTCAATCCGGCGGTGTACTACACCAACGTGGCGACCTGTCCGACCAACGGCGTGTGTGTGACCGCGCCGGACGGCAAGCTGATGCAGCAGGTGATCGTGACCGCGTCGAGCGCCGAGGCGCAGAATTACGCCAACTGGTTCACCTACTACCGCACCCGGATCACCCTGCTGGCCTCGTCGATGGCGGCGGTGCTGCCCAGCGTTGGCAATCTGCATGGCGGGGGCATGCTGTTCAGCCAGTGGCAGAACTTCAACCGCGGCGCCCCGGCACCGATGCCGGCCATGTACGATTTTTCGGCCACCAATCCGGCGGCCAACCAGAGTTCGCTGCTCAGCCTGTTCTACGGTGCCGCACCGCAGTACGACACGCCCACCGTCGAAATCCTCAATTACGTCGACAACCTGTACCAGAATGACAGCAGCAAGACCTATATCCACCAGGCCTGCCAGCGCAATGCCACGATGATCGTCACGGACGGTTTTGCCAATGATTATGGCCGCGGCGGGTTGCCCAGCTATGGCGCCCTGTCGCCGCAGTTCTTTTCCTATCCACCGGGTGGCGCAAGCGCCAAGACGGCGACGGCACCGTATGTCACCACCTATCCCGGCACCCTGGCGGATGTGGCCGCGCATTTTTATGCGCCCACTACGCCGCTGGCCGGGGGCGTCTTCCAGTCGACGCCCGGCCTGGTACCTGTCGATGCCAATCCGAACGCCGTGAATGCCGATCTGAATCCCAATCTGCACGTCAACATGTACGCCATGACACTGGGGGCGAAGGGCAATTATTTTGGCCAGGCCACGCCGCAGGGACAGGCGCCGTTCGGAAACATCAACAGCACGACGGACTGGCCGCAGCCAGTGAGCAACCAGCCGTCCGCCATTGACGACCTGTTCCATGCCACGATCAACGGCCGGGGCACCATGTCGGTGGTGACCGACAGCGCATCGGCGATCACCTCGATCAAGGGCGTGCTGGCCGATCTGCTCAACCGTACCGGTGCCGGCAGTGCGGTGGCGGTGTCGAGTCCCAACGTGACCGTCAGCAACAACACCGCCTATCTGGCCAGCTTCAATCCCTCGGCCTGGTTTGGTGATCTGGTCGCCGCACCGCTGGATCTCACCACCGGCCTGCCCGCCGCGGGAGCACCACTGTGGAGCCTGCAGGCCAACCTCGACAAGCAGAACTGGCAGCAGCGCCTGTTTGCCACCTATTCGGGCACTGCCGGCGTTGCGTTTCCTGCAGGCTTGTCGGCCAGCACGCTGACCAGCCTGCTGGCGTCGGCCACGCCGACCGACGACAGTGCCTGTGTGGCCAGCTATGTGATGGGCGACCGCAGCAAGGAAGCTGGCAACACCACGGTGGGCTGTACGGTTGGCAATGCGATCGTGTTGCCTTACCGGGCGCGTACCCATGTGCTGGGCGACCTTGTCGACGCTGCACCGGTGGTGGTGAACAACCAGCCGACCTGGTTTGGCAACCCAGATCCCACCTATGCCGCCTTCGCGACCGCCATCCAGGGCCGAACCACGGCGGTCTACCAGGGGGGCAATGACGGCATGCTGCATGCCCTGGATGCCGGCAATCTCGGGGCGGAGCTGTGGTCCTACATCCCCAGTGCCCTGCTCGGCAAACTGAAGACCCTGGTCAACCCGGCCTACACCCACACCTTCTTTGTGGACGCCACGCCGCAGGTGACGGATGTGAAGACGTCTTCGGGCTGGAAGACGCTGCTCGTGGGTGGGCTGCGTGCCGGTGGTCAGGGCTATTACGCCCTGGATATCACAAATCCGGCCTCGGCCACCACCAGTGCCGGCGTGGCGAGCAAGGTACTCTGGGAGTTTCCGAATGCCGCCACGGCCAGTTCGGCCGGCGGTGTCGGCTACGCCTATGGCATGCCGGTGATCGCCAACTCGGCAGCAGGCTGGGTAGTGCTGGTCACCTCCGGGTATGACAATGCTGACAACAACGGTCATCTGTTCGCGCTGGATCCTGCCACCGGGGCCGTGCTGGCCGACATTGTGGCCAGCACTGGCACGGCAGCCGCGCCAGCCGGCCTGGCCGGCCTGATCGCCTATGCACCCGATGGCGTCACGGCGGTGCGGGCTTATGCTGGCGACCTGAACGGCAATCTGCTGGCCTTTGATCTGAGCAGTCCCAACCCGGCGCTATGGTCGGTGCGTACCCTGGCCACCCTGACCGATGCCTCGGGTGCGCCGCAGCCGGTCACCACCACCCCTGCGCTGAACCTGGTGCATGGCAAGCCGCTGGTGTACGTGGGAACCGGCCGCCTGCTCGACCGCAGTGATGTCACCAGCAAACCCCAGGTGCAGACCGTGTACGCCATTCCCGATGACGGGGTGACCAGTTATCTTGGGGCGAAGGCCCCGCACGCATCCGGTTCGGGCTTCCTGCAACAGACGATCACGGTGGCATCCAGCACGCTGCGGACCGCATCGACGGCGGTGGTGACGGCTGCGAATCCCGGTTGGTATGTCGACCTGCCTTCGGGTGAGGAAATCACCAGCGACATGGTGCTGGCCGGCGCCACCCTGGTATTCAACACCAATGCGCCATCCACCGCCGGCTGTTCCTCCAGCAGCTATCAGTATCGAATGGACGCGGTGAACGGTGCCATGCAGCCCGTCTCCTTGTTCCCGACCGGCACCACGCCCTATGCCGGTACCTTGCTGGGGGCTGCCCTGGCATCCAACCCGGTGCTGATGATCCTGCCGTCCGGGCAGGTCATGGCCAGTACCCATTTGTCCGACGGCAGCGTGAAGACCCAGGCGCTGCCGCTCAGCAATGCCAACAGTGTGCGCAAGGAAGGGTGGCGCGAGATCCGCCAGTGATGGCGGCGTCGGTCATCGTGGGATTGGTGTGCGCTGCCGGCACTTCGTAAAATAGGCCTGCTCGGCCGGACGCTGTCCTGAAGGTCTGCGGCCCCCTGTAATATCGCGAAGCCTTGCAGGCTTCGCGATTTTTTTTGGATCGCGCCGACGTTGCGGTTGATCCTGCCGGAGCGCAATCGGAATCAGCGATTTTATATATTCAAATTGAGACTTTGAATATCTTCAATCTGCAAATGAAATCCCTGAATGAGATCGGTCACGGATTGAATGTCAATCAGTTTTCCAAAATTGACTGTCAAGAATCGTGGCAAAAAACTTATTTTGTCTTAAACAGCCTTAATCTGACGCGCCGCTAAGAAATAATGTTGCGCTATTGTAGGGAGGAAACCCTGTAGGTAGAAGGCCATTGATAACGCTTATCAACACCGCATACCTGGAAATTAAGTATTTCTGATCAAGGCTTTGCAGAAATAACAAAGTGGTGTTGGCGCGATGTTGGATCGGAAATCCTGTAGAAAATCCTGTTCAGTGCGAAAGACAAACTACGGGGTAACTCTGTCCATGACAGATCTTTGGGGGGTTCACCTTACATCGCTCGCATCGACAAGCTCCTATAGTTCGCAGCAATCCGCTCAAAAGGGCGGGTCTTGCTTTCCCGATCAGGAGCCTCAGGATGCCATCGCAACCTCGTTTCGCCCTCAAACAATCCAGTCTCGCGGTGGTTGCTGCCGTTGCGATGCTGTCCAGCCAACTGACTTACGCCGGCGCCGGCTGGGCTGACAACACCGACAAGGCCGGGCGGCCGTTCAAGCAGCCCACCTTCTACGCGAACAGCCCGATGGGCATGCTGCCGGGCCACGGGCCGGCGGGCACCCCGGCGCCGGAGGGCACCGCGCGTGACACGGGAACCCCGCTGCGCAAGTTCGTGGACAGCCTGCCGCTGGTGGATGGGTATGTGACCAATGCCAACCTGCTGGCTGCCAACGTCTCGACCCTGGGCCGCCACATCCCGACCGCGATCAAGGAAGACCTGACCAGCGCCGCAGGGGTGGCCCTGCTGGCGACCACGCCGACGGCACACTCGATCAGCTATCCGGACGCCGACTACTACGAAATCGCCGTGGTGGAATACCGCGAGCAGCTGCACAGCGACCTGCCGGCCCTGGTGCCGGACACGACCACGGTGCCGGGCTCGGCCCTCAACACCGGCCTGGTGACCGGTGGCACCACCCTGCGCGGCTATGTGCAGATCTGGACGCCGAACCTGCCGGCTTCGACGCCGAAGACCCAGCTGTTCTACCTGACCGGCAAGCCGATCCTGGACAACAAGGGCAACCCGGTCTATGCCGCGGGCAGCGGTCCGCACTACCTGGGCCCGATCATCAGCAGCAG
>CAIPBT010000145.1 GCA_903863375.1 uncultured Ferrovum sp. | reverse complement strand
CAGCGCGTGCTGGACCTCGAAATGGAGCTGCTGTTTGCGCAGGGCCCGCGTTACGTCGGGCATGTGCTGCAGATTCCCCAGCCTGGCGATTATCAAACCCTGGGCTGGGAAGATCACGGCCGCGTGCTGATCCGCAACGCCAATGGTGCGGAGGTCTTGTCGAATATCTGTCGTCACCGCCAGGCCATCATGCTGGAGGGTCGGGGCAATGCCGGCTCCACCATCGTCTGCCCCCTGCACCGGTGGACCTACGACCTGCAGGGATCGCTGATCGGGGCCCCGCACTTTCCGTCCAACCCCTGCCTGAACCTGCCGCGCACCGCCTTGCAGGAGTTCCAGGGCCTGCTCTTCGAAGGCCCGCGCCCGGTCGCCCAGGATTTGGGCGGCTCGCCGGCCTGGCGCGAGATGGACTTCCGCGACTATCAGTTCCATCACGTTCGGGTGGAAGAGCACAACTTCAACTGGAAGACCTTCATCGAGGTCTACCTGGAGGACTATCACGTTGCCCCCTTCCATCCGGGGCTGAATGGGTTTGTGAACTGCGACGACCTGCGCTGGGAATTTGGCGACTGGCACAGTATCCAGACGGTTGGCGTTCAGCACGCGCTGCAGCGCCCGGGCACCGCTGCCTATCGCGCGTGGCAGGAACGCCTGCTGCAGTTCAACGAAGGACAGGCACCCCGCCACGGCGCAATCTGGGCGGTGTATTACCCCAACGTGATGGTGGAGTGGTATCCGCACGTGCTGGTGGTGAGCACGGTCTGGCCGCGCGGGCCGGAGAAGTGTGTGAACGTGGTCGAGTTTTATTACCCGGAAGAGATTGCCTTGTTCGAGCCGGAGCTGATTGCCGCCGAGCAGGCGGCGTATCACGAAACTGCGATCGAAGATGACGAGATCTGCACTCGCATGCATCGCGGCCGGCGTGCGCTCTACCAACGCGGGATCGAGGAACAGGGGCCCTACCAGTCGCCGATGGAAGACGGGTTGATGCACTACCAAAGCTTCCTGCGTCACACCCTCGGTGCGGCCGTCGAGCGTGCGCTGGCCGAGCCCGGCGCTGGCCCTGGCCTCAAATCCGGCCCGGGCACCGACCTCGGGTTCCGTCCTGCCGGTCCCGGCACCCGTCCCGCCGGCCCCGGCTCCCGTCCCAGCCCCGCCGACGCGCCGTCCCGGCGCTGACCTGGCGTCGGCGCGACTTCGTCTGGTGTCGACTCCACACCGTTCCGTGCCTGTACGCCGTCAGGGCTTTACCCTGCCGGACCTGGGCGCGGGGTGGATGTTGGTGGCCGCATTCTTCTTCGCATTGATGGGGCTGCTGGTGAAATTGGCGGGCAGCCGATATAGCAGCACCGAGCTGGTGTTTTACCGGTCCTTGACCGGTTTCGTGCTCATCCTCGGGGTGGCGGGGCCGCTGCCCACGGGTCTGCTCACGCCGCACTGGCGCCTGCATGTGCAACGCAGCCTGTGCGGCATCCTCTCGTTATGGCTGTATTTTTTTGCCTTGACCCGCCTGCCGCTGGCCACTGCCGTCACGCTCAACTACACCTCGCCGCTGTTCCTGGGTCTGTTCGCTGTGGTGCTGCTTGGCGAACGTGCGCGCCCGCTAAGCATGCTGGCGCTCGGCATCGGTTTCGTTGGCGTGGTGTTGCTGCTCAAACCCCACCTCGATCGGGACCAGCTGGGTGCCGGCCTTGCCGGTCTGATCTCCGGGCTGTTTGCGGGGCTCGCTTATCTCAATGTGCGGGCGATGGGCGCGGTGAACGAGCCGGAATGGCGCATCGTGCTGTACTTCACCCTGCTCAGCACCGTGGTCAGTGGTCTCGCGCTGCTGCTGCCGGTCGCGCTACCCGCCGCAGCCTGGCCCGTCGGCCTGCAGCCCCTGGTGCCAGAGCCGCCGCATGCCTTGTCGCTCCGCGCCGTGCCACTGCTGATGGGCATCGGCGTGTGTGCCCTGATTGGACAGCTGTGCATGACCCGCGCCTACCGCACGGGTGCGCTCTGGCTGGCCAGCAATTTCGCCTACAGTGCGATCGTGTTTTCCAGCCTGTTCGGGCTGGTCTTTCATGGGGAGTGGCTGTCGCCACTGGCCTGGGCCGGCATGACCGTGATCATCGCCGGGGGGGTGCTCGCTTCGCTCAGCCGGGAGCAGCCGGCCACCTGAGTTGCTGGCACATGGTTGACCGGCCGGCTTTGGCCTATGCTGGCGGTGTTCACCGATCACCTTGAGGAAACCTCCGTCATGATCACGCTGCGTCAACAGGGAACGGTTGTGATGGCCGTGGTATTCGGCGAATTCCAGCTGGCGGATTATCACGAACTGGAGCAGGCCATCGATCGCCAGCGTGCCATGCCCGGCGCCGGGCCGGTGGAGCTGCTGGTCGACCTGCGCCTGATGGCCGGCTACACCATTGATGTGTTGTGGGAGGACATCCGCTACACCCGTCACCACGCCAACGACTTTGGCCGCATTGCGGTGGTTGCTGGCAGTGACATGGTGGTCTGGGCCTCCTGGCTTGCCCGTGCCTTCGTGCATGCCGATTTCCGCGCCTTTGATGATTACCCGATGGCGCTGAACTGGCTGCAGGTAACACCAATCCACCACACCCTGGTGACGGCCCAGGAACTGAACACCTATCTGTCCGACTGGGTTGTCTTCGACTGCCGCCACAATCTGGCGGACCGCGATGCCGGGCGACGGGCCTACGAGACGGCCCACATTCCTGGTGCGCATTTCTTGCACCTCGACTTTGATCTGGCTGCCGAGCCCACCGGCACGAATGGTCGGCATCCCTTGCCCGATCCCGAAGCGCTGGCCCAGCGACTGGCCGTGCTGGGCGTTGATGCCGGCCGGCAGGTTGTGGTGTACGACGATGCCGGTGGAGCCTTCGCCGCACGGCTGTGGTGGATGTTGCGCTGGCTTGGGCACGATGCCGTGGCGGTGCTCGATGGCGGGCTTCCACAGTGGACAAAGGCGGGGCTGCCGACGGTCAGCGGACCTGATCCGCAGGCGCAGGGCGTAGCCGCCCGCCGCGATGCCAGTATTGTTACGGGCCTGCCGATCCTGCTGCAGCACGACAGCCTCGTATCGGTAAGCGCGGTGCTGGAAAACCTGCAGACCCGACAATATCTGCTGGTGGATGCCCGGGCACCGGACCGGTTCCGTGGCGAAAACGAAACCCTCGATCCCGTCGGTGGCCATATTCCCGGCGCGGTGAACCGGTTTTTCCGGGACAACCTGGGGCCTGACGGGTGCTTCAAGCCAGCGCAGGTGCTGCGTGCCGAGTGGGATGCCCTGCTGGCCGGCCGGCCGCCCGCCGACGTGATCAGCCAGTGCGGCAGCGGCGTGACCGCATGCCACAACCTGCTGGCCATGGAAATCGCCGGCCTGCCTGGCGCCCGGCTCTACCCTGGGTCGTGGAGTGAGTGGTGCAGCAACCGGGCGCGACCGGTGGCCTGACGCCCAGCGTCGATCATCGAGCGGGAGCCTCGTCATGCGCTGGCCTGCACTGCGTCTTCTTGCCATTACCGCCGTGCTGGCCCTGCCGGCCTGTTCCAACCTGCTGGTGTATTACCCCTCCAGCAAATACGACAACAAGATTGTTCGGGGTGTGGTGACGCATATCGCCACGAAAGAGGAGATGGCCGAGAACTGGGACAGGAAGGCGGCGGGGACGGAAGGGGTTCCCTCGCGGGACGATTTTATTCAGCACTACAAACGCGTGACGGTAACGATTGAAAAGGGTATTGGGTCGGGTGAATTTATTTATCCATTCGTACCTGAATTCTTACGGATTGATCTCGGTGATCTAGTAGATGTTCCAGGCTATCTTGGAGGTCGAAACTTTGGGAAGTTCTCTGGACGACTGCAAATTTCCGAGATCATATGCAAAGCCGAAGATTTAGATTGTTTTAGCTCTCCAAAAGGACGCCTTCGGGGCGACGTTGGTTCAGTTCCGATACGATACTGAAAAAGTGATCGAGCTTACTTCGATGTTTGGTCGCCGATCCTCGGTACTAAGCCTGATCCCTCGCCTGCGCAATTAGATCTTGAAATTCCGGCTGAGCAACGACCCATATATGCTTTGCGAACAGCAGTCAGTCCTAATTGCAAAGGATTTTTAATCTGAAGGGTCTGAACATTGTCCGCTAAAGATGCGTTGGCCGGATTGTTAGGCTGCAAGGCAGTTTGTCTGCCCGCCGAAAAGGTTTCTCCCAAATAACCGTTTTGTATATTGCTAGAGGAGCCAGGATGCAGAACATCAGATGTGCCCAAATACCCAATTAGTCCGGCACCTGCATTGATCGCAGAACTTCCAATAGCTATTACGCCCGTCGATTCTGGGGTCAGTGCTGCATCTGTAAGCCCCCCTGCGCCTGCAAGCTCAGCCCCACCCCACGCATAGCTCCCAGCCCCAACCAGCACCGCTGTGATGATGGCGTAGCCCAGCACCGTGAAGCCGGTATGGCTGTCTTCGCTGTAGTACAGCAGGTCGGCATCTGTGGGCAGGTTCGGGCCGCTCCAGGGGGCGATGGCGATTCCTGCCCGTGCCTGGTGCTCTGGCGCGCAGGGCGATTCGTTCGCAACCACGCAGGCGCCCAGTTGGCTGGTGGCTCCAAGCTGTGCCCCGATCGGGCTGGCGATCCACCAGTCTGGTTGTGCGTAGCCGTAGGTCTTTACCGTCACGGTGGACCACAGCAGGCCGCCGCTGGTCTGCTGCTGCACGTCGATCCATTCGCGCGCCACCGCCAGGATGCCCACCTGCGCGCCCACCTGTTGCATCGCGAGGCCGATGGCCGTGGTCACTCCGCTGGTATAGGCGTCCAGCGTGCCGGTGCTGGTCAGGCACTGGAAGCAGATGTTGTGGAACAGGTCGTCGCCAGGATCGAGCCACAGCGCAAAGGGATTGCGGCCGGGCTTGCCGGCGCGCTGATCCGACACGCTGAGAAAGCCCTGGGTGGCAACGAAGCGGTCTCCCTGATGCGGACCGAACTGGGTGCTGGCCACCGTGATCGTGCCGTTGATGCCGCGCTCGACACGCAGCACATCGATTCGCAGCAGATTGCTGCCCGGTGCAAAGCGTGCGAACACCAGGGGCGGCGATCCGGACGGTTGGAAGAAGATGCGCGAGAGTTGATTGCCGCCCACGCCGAGGGCGGCGGCGCTGACATGGCGTGTTACTCGGGTGGCCATGCCCTGCAGGTAGCGCAGGTCGAACGCCGCGCCGGGACTGGTTCTGGCGGCAGACGCCACGATGGTCCAGTGCAGGCGCGGATATTGCACCATGGTGCCGTCGGCGGCCTGCCGCTGAACGCACCACGCGCCCGCCCCCGGCGGGCAGGAGGCCAGTACTGGCGCAGTCAGGCACTGGCAGAGCAGGGTAACGATCAGCAGGATGTGCAGCGCAGGCGTTCGGTACGCGCGCAGTGTCGCCACCCTCTGAAACGGATGGACGGCCGGACGGGCGGCCGGAAAGGCGGACTGGGGCGATGCGGCTGGATGGCGGGTGGCAGCGAACATGGCGAGGCGATCGTTTGGCAGGCCCCTGCCGCGCTCGGCGGGCCATCGTGCTGGCGAATGTGATGGGTAACGCTCCGACCATAGCCCGGCGCTGGTCCGGAGGCCATGCGCCAAAAGCATCATTTTCCGGGCTTGTTTGTTACCGGGACGTCTGCCGAAGGTCACAGTATTTGGCCAAAAGTCTCACTTCACACCCCGTCGCCCGGCGTGGTGCCCGTTGCTTCCGGCGCCAGTTTGTGCTGCCCCTTGATGTTCCCTTGCTTCCTCAGGTATAGTTGTGGGCTTTTCTTTCGCCGCCACTCCTTTTCGTGGACGACACGGATGCCCTCCTGCATCCTTGCCGACCTTGGCCGCCTGCAGTCGGGGCGCTTGGGCAGCGAAGCACGTTCCAACCCAGCAGATTCGCCCGGCGAATCCGCGATATGCCTAGGCAGGTCCTGAACATGGTCGTTATTCGTCTTTCCCGTGGCGGCGCGCGCAATCGTCCGTTTTTCAATGTGGTGGTGGCCGATTCGCGCAACCGTCGCGATGGCCGTTTCATCGAGCGCATTGGCTTCTACAACCCGGTGGCCAAGGAAGGCTCGGCCGACGCGCTGCGCATTGCGCACGACCGTGTCGCGTTCTGGGTTGGTCAGGGCGCCCAGCCGAGTGATGCCGTAGAGAAGCTGATCAAGCGTTCGGCCAAGTCGATCGCCGCTGCACCGGCCGCCGAGGCTCCCGCTGCTGCCTAAGCGTGTCGTAATGGGCCGGATTCTCGGCCCGTTCGGTGTCAGGGGGTGGGTCAAGATCCGCACCTTCACCGAGTCGCTGGACAGCCTGGTGGCCTATCCGGTCTGGCAGTTGGGATCAGGCGACCAGTGGCGCGCCATCAAGGTGCTGGAAACCGAGGTGCATGCTGCCCAACTGGTGGCCCATCTGGAAGGTATCGATGATCGGGACAAGGCGTTTGCCTTGCGAGGCCAGGATATCGCGGTCGGAAGGGACGAATTGCCGGCGGCGCGCGATGGTGAGTATTACTGGGCCGATCTGATCGGTCTGGACGTGGTGAACCTGCAGGGAGAATCGCTCGGCAGGGTAGACGGTTTGCTGGAAACCGGGGCGAACGATGTTCTGGTGGTGAAGGCGGAGGGCGAGTCAGGGGTGGTCGAACGATTGCTGCCGTATGTGAGCGCGATCGTGCACGACGTGGATCTGACCGGTGGCAAGATCCGGGTGGATTGGGGTCTGGATTACTGAACATCCGAGCAGGGAAGGCTCATGCAGATCGATGCGATCACCCTGTTTCCGGAAATGTTCGATGCGTTGAGCCTGCATGGCATCACGCGACGGGCAAAAGAGGAGGGTATCTGGTCCCTCCGAACGTGGAATCCACGCGATTTCACGGAAAACAATTACCGGACGATCGACGACCGCCCCTATGGCGGAGGTCCTGGAATGGTGATGCTGGCGCAGCCGCTCGAGCGGGCGATTGCGGCAGCCAAGGTGGGTCAGCGTGAGGCCGGAGTTGCCGAACCCTGGGTGGTGCACATGTCCCCCCAGGGAAACCCGCTGACACACGCAGAGGTGATGCAGCTGGCAGGTCGGCAGGGATTGATCCTGCTCGCCAGCCGTTACGAAGGGGTGGACGAGCGGCTTCTGCGGCGCTGCGTTGACCAGGAAATATCGATTGGCGATTTCGTGGTGTCTGGCGGAGAGCTGCCGGCCATGATGCTGATCGACGCGGTGCTGCGCCAGTTGCCGGGGGTACTTGGGGATGCCGATTCGGCGATCCAGGAATCCTTTGTTGATGGTTTGCTGGATTGTCCGCACTACACGCGGCCTGAAGTGTATGCCGGTGAAGCTGTGCCGGCGGTGCTGATGTCGGGCAACCATGCCGATATCCTGCGCTGGCGCCGGATGCAGTCGCTGGGCCGGACCTGGTTGCGCCGACCTGATTTGCTGGACCGTTTGTCGCTCTCTGCGGCAGATCGGAAATTATTGGATGTGTTCCGGGCGGAACACGCTTTGAAGGAGTAGCACCATGGATCTGATTCAACAGCTCGAAGCCGAAGAGATTGCACGGCTGAACAAGACCATTCCCGAGTTTGCGCCCGGCGATACCGTGATCGTCAGCGTGAATGTGGTGGAAGGCGAGCGCAAGCGCGTGCAGGCCTACGAAGGCGTGGTGATTGCCAAGCGCAACCGCGGTCTCAACTCTTCGTTCATCGTGCGCAAGATCTCGTCGGGTGAAGGCGTGGAGCGTACGTTCCAGACCTACTCGCCGCTGATCGCCAGCGTGGAAGTGAAGCGTCGCGGCGACGTACGCCGCGCCAAGCTGTACTACCTGCGCGAGCGTTCGGGCAAGTCGGCGCGGATCAAGGAAAAGCTCAAGGCGCGTGTCCCGGCCGCCCTGCGTGCCGCCGTGGCTGCCGCCCCCGCCGCCGTGGAAGCCGCGCCGGACGCTCCGGCCGCCTGAAGCCTGGCAACCCGGGCGTGATCCTGCGCGTCGCAAGACAGCGCAGGCACATCGGATGAACCTCGGGCCGTCAGTCATCCCGCCTTCCAAGCAGCCGGATGCTGGACGGCTCGAGGCGCTTCTACGGACGTTGTTTCTGATAGGCGCTTCGCTGGATCTGCACACCGATCCGGCATCACCGCGCGGTACCTTGCTGCGGCGCGTTGCGCTGGAGGATGGCGGCCGCCCCACCTTTCGCTGGTGCGAAGTGCAGGCCCTGCTGCCAGTGGATTACTTCGCCCAACACCCGGCAGCCTCGATCTGGGAAATGGAGGTGGTGCCGGTGATTCGCGCGGATGGAGGCATCCGGCCGGAGGCCTCGGGCGGCTGCGCCCGCACCCAGCGACAAGCTCGCGTCCGACTGTGCGGGCAATTTGTCACGGCCGCGCCGGGTTGCACCGCCAACCCCGACGCAGAGCAGGCGGCGCTAGCCGCCCTGCTTGATCAGTTTTCCCTCTGAGGTTTGGCGTCGACCAACGCGAGCATCAGCCCTTCAGGGCCTTCATGCACTCGATGTGCGTGGCAGCGCGCAGTTTCTGGTGGCCTTCATAGCGGCTGATCACGTTCGGCGGCAGAAATTCGTTGGCCTCAATCCGCGGAATCATGGTCTTGAAGACGGTCAGGATCTTGGCGCCGCGCTCGCCCTTGGCACCCAGCTCGTGCTCCAGTTCCGGCTGGATGCCGGCGTAGGTTTCGGTGGCATTCTGGGCCCACACGTTCATCACCATGCGCATGGTTTTTTCGGTGTTCAGGCAGGCCTCTTCCGGCTTGCCTTCCACGTCCAGATCCACGTCGAGGGCAAGGGCGGGACCCGCCAGCAGGCCGATCAGGGACAGGCTGGCCAGCAGGGCCGGGCGACGAAGGCGACGCAACATGATGAAGACTCCTTGTTCTGGTTTTGGATGTCGTTGGCTTGCAACAAGCGGCAAGTATAGACTGCCGCTCTT
>CAIPBT010000144.1 GCA_903863375.1 uncultured Ferrovum sp. | reverse complement strand
CCGTCGAGGCCATATCGCAACTTGCGGATTCCACCGCCGCCGCGGATGAGGTCGCCGCTTTCTGGGGCTTGAACCAACAGGTTCTGCATTCCCCGGTATGCGTCGTCCTCCATCAGCGCCGTGATCAAGCGCGTGAAGGTTGAGGTCTCCAGGAATTCCATCCGTCGAACATATCCGCCATTGGCGGACAGTTCAAGCGTCGCCGACTTCAGTTGGTTTGCGAATGATCCTCGCGGGCTAAACCACAGACCTGCTTCGATTCAGCAGCCTGGAGACGGTGGCCGGGTGCACGTCGAACAGCCTGGCAGCGTCCGCAGCCGACTTCTGGCCAGAGGTCACCAGCGCGATGATTTTTTCTGTTGGTGGGCCTTGAGTTTCGGTCGGCGCCCGCCGATCCGGCCTTGCTTCCGCGCGGCATTTAGTCCGGTGAGGGTGCGCTCGCGCAGCATGGCGCGCTCGAATTCCGCGAAGGTGCCGACGATCTGCATCAGCGCCAGACCCATGGCCAGACCACTGCTGCCATTCTTGCGCCTCGTGACCGACATGCCTTGGACCAATGACGGGACAGTGGGCTCACCGGCCCGGCAAGGCTCGCGGTCGCGCACCGCCCGGCGGCGGGCTTACCAGGGTACGGTTTCGCCGCGGTAATCGACGAAGGCATGGGTGTGGCTACCCGCACGTGCCTCAAGCACATCGGCGATGCCGGCCACGCTGGTGGCCACATCCAGTGGTGCAGCAGCGCCCCCCATGTCGGTGCGAACCCAGCCCGGGTGAACCGACAGCACCGTGATGCCGCGATTGCCGATGGCGGTCACAGCAAAACTGCAGGTGAGGGAATTCAGTGCCGCCTTGCCCACACGATAAAGGTCCCAGCCGCCCGAGGTGTTTTCAGCCACGCTGCCCATCCTGGACGTCATGAACGCCACGACGCCGGTCTGCGCTTTGACCTGCGGCACCAGCATGCCTGCCAGCCGCACCGGGCTCATCGCGTTGGTGATCATCAGCGTGCGAACTTCCGCCAGTGTAGTGTCGTCCACCGCCCGGTGTTCCGGACCCATGATTGGCAATATTTGCCAATCATGTCATGATTGTTTAGCGTCGCGACGGAGAACTCCCCCATGCCCACCCGGAATGTCAATTTGACCGAAGAACTCGACCGATTTGTCGCCGCGAAAATAGAGAGCGGTAAATACGACAATGCCAGCGAGGTGATTCGTGCGGCACTGCGCAGCTTGGAGCGCGATGAGCAGACCCACGACGCCAAACTGGCAGCGTTGCGCGGCGCGATCGATGCTGGCGACGCGAGTGGCATCGCGGAAGGCGATGTCTTTGCCCGGGCGCGTTCGGCGCTCAGCGAGGCGGCGGTGCACGAGTAGAAGGTGGGCGCATTTCGTTTTTCTCAGCTGGCAGCCTCCGACCTCCGAGATATCAGTCGCAAAACAGCCAGCGCCTGGGGAGTGCCGCAGGCAAGGCGCTACCTAGACAGACTTGAAGCAGGCTGCCAGACGTTGGCTGACAACCCTGGCGTCGGGCATGCCTGCGACGATGTTCGACTTGGCCTCCGGCGTCTGGAAGTTGGTCGTCATGTTCTCTTCTACCGCCTCACGCCTGAGGGCATTTTTGTCGTTCGCATCCTGCATGATCGAATGCTGCCTGGGCGCCATATCCCCGACGAGCTGGATGACGACGCTTGAAGCGGGCATGGTGGAGGCCGAAGGCGGCATCTCAGTGCAGAATGCCGCGCCGTACATCAACGGTTCACGCCTCCCGGTCAGCCATCCAATCCATACCCCGGTGCCAGCAAGGCATTCCGCACCCCCTGCAGGACTTCATGGTTACGCAGCCACAGGCGATAGTGCGTCGGCGCGAGACGATGGTCTGCGCTGCAATCAACGCTCCACTGCTGCAGCACGTATCCCGCAATCGCTGCACGCACCTCGAGGATGCGTCGGCCATCCTGCATCGCAAAGTCCCGCGCCACAATTTCGGGTCGCGCTTGCTGAGGGTGCGGCACCAGTTCCAGTGTCACCTGCCGGTTCCACTCGGGATCCATGGCAAGGCATTCGTAGGCTTCGACTGCGGAGGCCGGTAATGCCACCGGCGCCTCGATCCGGGTGATCACGAGATCGCGAAAGTCCTGTGAAAGCCGATCATAGGCACGGATGTGCCAACGCAGACCGCTGTCGACAAGGGCAAGGGGCACGACCACCCGCCTTGAGGGTCCGCGGTTCAGCGAGTGGTAAAGCATCTCCACGGGCTGG
>CAIPBT010000143.1 GCA_903863375.1 uncultured Ferrovum sp. | reverse complement strand
GCACGACAGCGCGATCCGCTGTCACGAGGCAGGTCGACGCAGCCGCACCAGGGCTCCGCTCCTGTCTGCCGAGGCACAACACGCCTTGGCCGCAACAACCGTTTTCGCACCAAACTCAAAAATCCTGGCGAAGGGAACCGACGATGAATCGGACCCTCCATATCTCTGTGAATCTCAGGAGCATCAACATGTTTCGCAACTCCCTCCTCTCTTCCCTGGTGATCGCCTGCGCCCTGACCGGTTCCGCCGTCGCAATCGCCCAGGATGCCGCCGCGCCAGCGGCCGCGGCTCCCGTCAACGCTGACGGCAAGCCTTACAAGGTGGTGGATGGCTTCAAGGTGGATGACTACACCATGACCGGCTTCCGCACCTGGCGCCAGGCTGCCTGCGATCGTTGCCATGGCGCGAACCAGGAAGGCATGGTTGGCCCGTCGCTCGTCGAAAGCCTGAAGGTGCTGAGCAAGGACGAATTCATCACCACCCTGACCAACGGCCGCCCGGAGAAAGGCATGCCGCAGTGGAAGGAAAACCCTACCGTGATGAACAACATCAACCAGCTGTATGCCTACCTCAAGGGGCGTTCGGATGGTGCCATCACCAAGTCAAAAGTAGTTCCGCTGTCGGCTGAGTAAATCCCGTTGTTCTGATGGCCAGCTCTCCCCGGGTTGGCCATCGGCCGGGCACCAACCGTGCCGGCCTGACCCCTGACGAAGCCTGCACAGCAGGCCATTGCCCGCATGCCAAGCGCTCACTCGTCCCTCCTACCGTTGCAGACCCAGAAGGCAGATCCGATCATGTCGTCGCATTCCATCGCCCTCCGTTCCATCCTGGCAGTCCTCCTGTTGACCCTGGCCGGCATCGCGGCTGCCGCCGAGGCCGAACCGGCCCCGCAGGACGAGAAGCCGGATGCCCTGCGGGTTTGCCAGGATCCCAACAATCTGCCGAACTCGAACCTGAAAGGGGAAGGGTTTGAAAACCGGATCGCCGAATTGATGGCGGCCAAGTTGGGCGTGCCACTGCAGTATTACTCCACGCCGCAGCGTCTGGGATTTGTCCGCAACAGCCTCAAATTCAAGCTGCCAGGCGATGCGCATTTCCGCTGTGATGTCGTGATCGCGGCGCCGGTCAACAGCGATCAGATGGCTGTGACCAAACCGTATTTCCGTTCTGGCGAGATGCTGGTGTTCAGCCCAAAGGGCCCGCTCGCCCACATCACCTCGGTTGAAGCGCTGGCCGCCATGCCGAAGGACGTCCTGTCGAAGATCCGCATTGCGGTCTACGACCGCGACAGCAGCGCCAGTCAGTGGCTGGTCAAAAACGGCCTGGAAGATCAGGCGGTGCCGATGCGGCTGATGGATGCGCGCCCGGATTTTCATGCCGGTGAAATCGTTGAGCGGGTGCTGCGCGGTGATGTGGATGCTGCCCTGGTATGGGGGCCCGTCGCTGGTTATTACAGCAAGAAAGTTGCCCAGCAGCCGCTGGTGCTGTTGCCCTTGCCCGCAGTGGATGACCAGCATCCGACGTCCTTCCCGATCGGAATGGGGCTGCGTTATGGTGAACCAAAGTGGAAGGCCACTCTCCAAAACCTCATCGATACCAACCGCAGCGAGATTGTCGCCATCCTGAAGGATTACGGCATTCCGCTGCTTGACGAACAAGGAAAGCTGCAGCCCTGACCAGTGGGTGATGTCTGGTCTGGGCCAGACTTTCTGCATAAGGATAAAAATCGATGAGGAGCTTCCTGCCCGTTGCCGCCTGCGTGGTGGCTTGTAGCGTGTTGCCTGCCCAGGCGGACTTTGACCGTGCCGCATTCATGCGCATGGCGATGAGCACCGTGCGCATCGAAGCGCTCGCGCCAGACAGCCATTACAACATGGGCACCGGCGTGATCGTCGGCCCAGGGCGGGTTGTGACCAGCTGTCATGTCACGGGGCCGGCCCCCTCGGTGCGCGTGTTGTATGGCGGCCTGCGCCACAACGTGAAACTGCAGCGCGCAGACATCCAGCACGACCTGTGCATGTTGGATGTCCCGGAAATTGACGGCCCGCCTGCCACGGTGGGCAGCACGGGCAACCTGCAGCTGGGCGATCAGGTGATTGCCATGGGGTTCACCGGAGGGTACGAACTGCAGTTCGCCGACGGGGTGGTGCGTGGCCTGCAGCAGGCTGACGGCCTGCCCATCATCAAGTCGTCGACCGCCTTCAATTCCGGGGCCAGCGGT
>CAIPBT010000142.1 GCA_903863375.1 uncultured Ferrovum sp. | reverse complement strand
GGGCAGGCGGAAGATGACGGCGAAGACGAGTTCACCCTGTACACCGTCACCGACGTGACGGACGACAAGGTGGTGGTGGATGGCAATCATCCGCTGGCCGACAAGATCCTCGACTTCTCGTGCACGGTCACCGGCGTGCGTGCCGCAACGACCGAAGAGCTTACGCACGGCCATGTGCACGGCGAGGGTGGCCACCACCACTAAGCCCGCTGCACCGCTGCCTGTCGCGCCAGACGCCGCCCGCGGGATGCATGCCCGGGGCGGCGTTTGTCTTGGTGCTCGGATCAGCTTCGGTCCGGTGCCGCCTCCAGCATTCCCTTCAAGTCGAACAGTGCCTGTAGTGCTTCGCGCGGACTGAGGTCGTCCAGGTCGAGCGTCGCCAGGCGCTGCAGTACCGGATGGTCGGCCACGGCCTGCGCGGCGGCCAGCGCGGCTGCTTCGGTGGTGCTGGGCGGCACGGGGCTTGGCGCGAACAGGTCCTGCTGCGGGCCGGCAGTGGTGGAGAGCATTTCCAGCTCGGCCAGCTTGCGGCGCGCCTGGCTGACCACGCTGCGCGGCACCCCGGCCAGGGCCGCCACCTGCAGGCCATAGCTTTCATTGGCCGGGCCTTCGCGCACCTGATGCAGGAACACGATGCGGTCGCGATGTTCGGTGGCACCCAGATGGACGTTGGCCACATTACGGTATTCGATGGCCAGCCGGGTCAGCTCGAAATAGTGGGTGGCGAACAGGGTCAGGCTGCGGTTCACCTCGCACAGGTGGCGGGCGATGGCATAGGCCAGCGACAGGCCGTCGAAGGTCGAGGTGCCGCGCCCGATTTCATCCACCAGCACTAGGCTGCGCGGCGTGGCCTGGTTCAGGATGGCCGCCGCCTCGGACATCTCGACCAGAAAGGTGGAGCGGCCGGAGGCCAAGTCGTCGCCGGCGCCGATGCGCGTGAAGATGCGGTCGATTGGGCCCAGACGCGCCCGGCGGGCCGGCACCCAGCTGCCGGCGTGCGCGAGCAGGGTGATCAGCGCGGTCTGGCGCATGTAGGTGGATTTGCCGCCCATGTTGGGACCTGTCACCAGCAGCATGCTGCGTGCCGGATGGAGTTGCACGTCATTCGGGATGAAGCGTTCGACCTGCGCTTCCACCACCGGATGGCGGCCACCTTCCACGTCCAGGCAGGGTTCGGCGGTGAATTCGGGGGGGCTGAAATCCAGCGCCACGGCCCGTTCGGCCAGGCAGGCCAGCAGGTCGAGTTCGGCCAGGGACTGCCCCACCGCCTGCAGCGCGCGCAGGCCCTGCTGCAACTGATCGAGCAGAAGGTCGTAGAGCACCTTTTCGCGGGCCAGGGCGCGCTCAGCGGCCGAAAGCGCCTTGTCCTCGAAGGCCTTCAGCTCGGGCGTGATGTAGCGTTCGGCGTTCTTCACCGTGCTGCGCCGGCGGTAGTCGTCTGGAACCTTGTCGGCGTGGGCATGCGTGACCTCGATGAAGAAGCCATGCACGCGGTTGTATTCCACCTTCAGGGAAGCAATGCCGGTGCGAGCGCGCTCGCGCGCCTCTAGCTCGACCAGGTACTGGCCAGCGCTGTCCTTCAGGCCGCGCAGCTCGTCGAGGTCGGCGTCAAAGCCCGGGCGGATCACGCCGCCGTCGCGCACCAGCGCGGCCGGTTCATCGGCGAGCGCTGTGGCGAGCAGCACGCCGGGATCGTGTTCGCCGAGCGTCGCGAGGCCGGCGAAGGGCTGCAGCCATACCTCCAGCAGGGGATGTTCCTGCCGTGGCACCAGCGCGACCAGCGCCGGCAGGCGGGCCAGGGCGTCGCGCACGGCGGCCAGCTCGCGCGGACGCACGCTGCGCAGCGCGATCCGGCCACAGATGCGTTCGATGTCGGCGCAACCGCGCAACTGATCAAGCAGCAGTCGCGCCGGACCAGCGTTGCCGTCGCCCACCAGCAGGCCCAGCGCGCTGCCGCGCAGCCGCAGCAGGTCGTGGTCGCGTACCGGGGCGTGCAGGCGCTGATGCAGCAGGCGGCGACCCGGGGCGGTGCTGCAACGGTCGAGCAAGGAGAGCAGGGTGGGGCTGCGCTCGCCGCGCAGGGTCTCGGAAATTTCCAGGTTGCGACGGGTGGCCGGATCCAGGCCGAGCAGGGCGCCGGGATCCTGCCGCTCCAGACGCGTTAGGTGGCCCAGGTTGGCGCGCTGAGTGTGGCGCGCGTAGGCCAGCAAGGCGCCGGCAGCCCCGACGGCCAGGGGGCTGTCCTCACAACCGAAGGCACGCAGGTCGTGCACGCCGAACTGTTCGCACAGCGCCTGCGTGGCGCGCGTCGGGTCGAAGGACCACGGGGACTGGCGTTGCACGGCGGCGCTGGCCATGCCGGCCGTCAGCCGGCCGTAGGTCTCGGCCTCTCGGCCGCCGTCGCTGTCGGGCACCAGCAATTCAGCCGGACGCAGGCGCTCCAGCTCGCTGGCCAGCCCGGCCTCGCCGGTTTCGAGCAGCAGGAAGCGTCCGCCCACCAGGTCGAGCACGGCCAGTCCGCCCTGGCTGCCCTGCAAGAGCAGTGCCGCCACCAGGGTGTCACGGCTGTCGTCGAGCAAGGCGGCATCGGTCAGGGTGCCGGGTGTGACGATGCGCACC
The DNA here is from genome assembly GCA_903863375.1 of uncultured Ferrovum sp. Lineage (GTDB taxonomy): Bacteria > Pseudomonadota > Gammaproteobacteria > Burkholderiales > Ferrovaceae > CAIVHB01. The sequence continues at coordinate 3,974 of CAIPBT010000142.1, read as the reverse complement.
ACCTGGCGCTCGACCGGACCTTTGCTGGTGGCGGGGTCGCCGATCTGTTCGCAGATCGCCACCGATTCACCCAGGCGCACCAGCTTGGCCAGATACTGGTCAACGGCGTGGAAGGGCACCCCGGCCATCTTGATCGGCTCGCCCCCCGACTGGCCGCGCTGGGTGAGCGTGATGTCGAGCAGCTTGGCGGCCCGCTCGGCGTCGTTGAAGAACAGTTCGTAGAAATCCCCCATGCGATAGAACAGCAGCATGTCGGGGTGGTCCCGCTTGATGCTCAGGTACTGCTGCATTACCGGGGTATGTTCGGGCTTTTCTTTGCTCAACTCAGTATTCCGACGCAAAATGTATAAAAACAAGAGTTTACGTATAAAACCTTATACGATTTCGACTAAGGAAAAAAGGGCTGGGTGGAAAAAATGGCACCGCTGAACCCTGGTCTGTATAAGTTTTCCGGAAAAAATCCGGAAAAAATTTTCCACCTCACCGCGCTGGGGTGACCGTGCTTCAAGACCGGCGCATCCCGTCCGCTACCTACGTGTAGCACCTCGTTCAGACTCGACCTCAGCCAACGCCGATGCCAACCGCCGTATTCTCGTCCGTCAAAGACGTGCTTGCACTTCCCCCGCCGTCCAGCGGTCCTACAGTCACATACTGGCATCCGACCATCGTCGGGTTCGGTGTCCGTGTAGGAAGGCCCCTGAAGCGCTCTGGAGCGGTCAGAAGGACGTTCGTCGTGCGATATGACGATGAGACAGGCTCAGACAAAAAAAGACGCTCTTGGCGCCTACTCGATCGGGCCGCACTGTTCCGCGGCTATCCACGTGCGGTTCGAACTGACAATGGGCCCGAATTCACAAGCCGGGCGTTCATCGGGTGGGCGCAGATGCACCGCATCGAGCACCTGCTGATCGAACCCGGCAAGCCGACCCAGAACTGCTACATCGAGAGCTTCAACGGCAAGTTCCGGGACGAATGTCTCAACGAGCATTGGTTCCAAACCCTGCAACAGGCGCGCACGGAAATCGGCATCTGGCGCCAGGACTACAACGAGGTCAGACCGCACAGCAGCTGCGGAGGAATTCCGCCGGCGAAATACGCAGCGCTTCACCGGCAGCAAAAAGCAGCACCCGCAACGCCGCAGCCCCAGGAGATCAATTAACCTTGCAACCGGACTTCCCTCCAATTGCTCGGTACGGCCCAAGGGGGCAGGTCACCCTCGGCGAGCCATGCTGGCGGGCGCCATCGGTGCTATGGCGCTGTTGATGATGGGCACTACCTCCGAATTTATCTACTTCCAGTTCTGACGATCACGCTGCCCCCTGGAAGCGGCCGGGAGGTGGCGGCCCGTACCAGCCCTTGCAGGCCGGGTCATCGGCACCGGAGCACTCAGCCCACCACCGTCATCAGCTGGTCGAAGGCCTGATCGAACTGCTTCAGGCCATCCAGCTGCAACTGGCGGCCAATCGCTTCGAGGTCGATACCCAGCCCTGGCAGGGCTTGCAGCACGTCATGCGCCTGGGCCAGCCCTTTGGTCAGGGTGAGCGCCGCCTCGCCGTGGTCGGCAAAGGCGGCCAGGGTGGCGTCCGGAATGGTGTTGACGGTACCGGCGCCGATCAGCTGTTCCACATAGACCACATCGCGATAGGCGGCATTCTTGGTGCCGGTGCTGGCCCAGAGCAGGGCAGGCGGATGGGCGCTGGCGTTGCGCAGGGCGGCAAAGCCGTCTCCTCCGAAGTGGGCCACCCAGGTGGCATAGCAGGTGCGCGCCGAGGCAATCGCGATCTGGCCGCGCAGGTGGGCATGGCTGTCGGGCAGCAACGCATCGACGGCGGTATCCACCCGGCTCACGAAGACGCTCGCCACGGCGCGCACGCGCGCAAGCGGCTCGCCGCGCATCAGGCGGGTGGCCAGGCCGCGCTGGCAGGCGGTGAACACCGCGCGTGCCTGCTGCAGCGTGAAGATCAGCGTGACGTTGACGTTGATGCCGGCGGCGAGCGCCCGCTCGATGGCGGGCAGGCAGGCCGGGGTGGCGGGTATCTTGATCATGGCGTTTGGCCGGTCGATTTCGGCCCAGAGGCGTTGGGCCGCCGCGAACGTGCCTTCGGCGTCCTGCGCCAGCCGGGGCGAGACCTCGAAGCTGACGTATCCCATCTCGCCAGCAGACTCGACATACAGGTCATGGAACAGGTCGCAGGCCGCCTGGATGTCGGGTATGGCAAGCCGCTCGAAGCGGCGCTCCGGCGATGGTTCGCTCGCGCGCAGGGCGGTCAGGTCGGCCTGGTAATCGCTGCCTTTTGAGATGGCGTTAAACAGGATTACCGGGTTGGAAGTGACGCCAGCCAGGCCATCCTCGGCAATCTTCTGCGCCAGTTCGCCGCTGGCCAACAGCGCACGGGAAATGTTGTCGAGCCAGACCTGCTGGCCGAGATCGCGGATCTGACGAAGGCGACGCATGATGAGGGTTTCCTGATGTGAAAGTGCAGACAAGCCTGTTAGTTTACAAACTGTTTGGTGTGCTGCGGTCTGTTTTGCGTGGCCGCCGCCTTCCACGGCCGTCCAGAGCCTGCATTCCGAGTTCCTATCCACCGTCCCATCCACGGCCACCATGCTGATCGTTCATCATCTCGAAAACTCCCGTTCGCAACGCATCCTGTGGTTGCTGGAAGAGCTGCAGGTGCCCTATCAGCTGCAGATTCACCGTCGTGACAGCAAGACCATGCTGGCCCCGCCGGCGCTGCGCGTCATCCATCCGCTCGGCAAGTCGCCGGTGATTCAGGATGGCGAGATCACGGTGGCAGAGTCGGGGGCGATCATCGAGTATCTGGTCGAACGCTACGCGCCGGCCTGGGGCAGCGAGCCGGTCGGGACGATGGCTGGCGAACCCCCGGCGGCGAGCGGCGAGCGCCGCGACTATCGCTACTGGCTGCACTATGCCGAGGGCACGCTCATGCCCCTGCTGGTGATGACCCTGATCTTTGCGGTGATTCCGCGCAGCCCGATGCCGTTTTTTGTGAAGCCGATCGCGCGCGGCCTGTGCAGCAAGGTGCAGGAGACCTTTCTCGATCCGCGCCTGCACGAGAACCTGGAATTTCTGGAGTTGGCGCTGGCCGACCGAACCTGGCTGGTGGGGGAGCGCCTGACCGGCGCGGATGTGCAGATGAGCTTTGCCGTGCTGGCCCTGCTGGGACGGGCGGTGCCGGGCGACGGTTATCCGCGCCTGCGGGCTTATCTCTCGCGCATTGAGGCCCGACCAGCCTGGCAGCGTGGTCTGGAGCGGGGCGGGCCGCTCAATCTGCTGGGCTGACGCGATCGGGTCGGGTGCGAAGCAGCTCTATGGGCTGTGTCTGCCGGCCCAGGCAGATTGCCCGGAGGCTGCCCTGGCACGGACTGGTCGTTTCATAGAAATGAATGCTGTCGTGAACCCTTGCCCGCCGGGCGGGCGGGCAGGTGTGGCTATACTGCGGTCAGCACGATCGCTTCATCCTGCTTGTTGTTCTCATTTTCCTGGTTTATTTCCCTGGAGTTTTCATGAAACGTCTCGTCCTCGCCGCTGCTGCCCTGCTGTCCCTGTCTGCCGTTGCTGCCCCGGAAACCTACGAGCTGGAACCCAATCACTCGTTCGCCCGTTTCGGCTACAGCCACCTGGGCTATTCCACCCAGATCAGCCGTTTCAACAAGACCACCGGCACCTTCACCTTTGACCGCGCCGCTGGCACCGGCAGCGCCGACATCGTGATCGACACCACCTCGGTCGACACCGGTTCGGACCTGTTCAACAAGCACATCCAGGCGGAAGACTACCTCGACACCGCCAAGTACCCCACCGCCACGTTCAAGGCCAGCAAGGCCGTCTTCAAAGGTGATACCCCCGTCAGCCTGGAAGGCAACCTGACCCTGAAGGGCGTGACCAAGCCAGTCACGTTGGCGATCACTCACTTTCATTGCATGCAGCATCCGATGCTGAAGAAGGATGC
>CAIPBT010000141.1 GCA_903863375.1 uncultured Ferrovum sp. | reverse complement strand
GCTACTCGAGCCAGGCCGCCGGATTGTCGGAAATGCAGGACTGCTGCTGGCGCAGGTGGAGTACACCAAGACGGCAGGCGCACGCGAATTTGCCCTGATCGATGCCGCCATGAATGACCTGATGCGACCGGCCCTCTATCAGGCCTGGCACGAGGTGCGCGCGGTGCGCGACAGTGGGGTTGCCCGTACCTATGACTTAGCCGGCCCGGTCTGCGAAAGCGGCGACATCCTGGCGCGCGACCGTCAGTTGGCGATCGGCGAAGGCTCGCTGGTGGCGTTTCTGAGTGCCGGCGCCTACGGCAGTTCGATGAGCTCGAACTACAACACGCGGCCGCGCCCGGCAGAGGTGCTGGTTGATGGCGCGCAGGTGCATCTGATCCGCCGACGTGAACCCCTCGAGGACCTCTGGGCGGACGAGTCGATACCATCGTAGGCGCCGATCACAGGCTCCACGTAGGGCGCAGACCGAATGACGGTTGACAACCTCACAGACGGTATTGAGCCGACACTAGTGTGAGATGGTGGCGCGCTGAAATCTGCAGCATATCGCTGAAAACCCCTTTCTTGACAAATCTTCTGACCTAGAATCTGGGCACCAAATGCAGTCTGGACGCGGCATGGAAGCCATTCCTCGCCATCGCGTCCCCAGTCACCGCGCTTGGCAGCGCGGACTCCGCGCGATGAGGTAGCACCAAATCCCTACTTGTCCGAGGAGTTTGCATCGATGGCAACAACAGCAAAAAAGGCTGAGAAAAGCACCAAGAAAGCGGCCGCCCCTGCGGTCAGCAAAGTGGTGGCGAGCAAAGTCGCCGCCAAGGTCGCCACCAAAGTCGCCGCCAAGCCGGCCGTAAAGGCTGCGGCCAAGCCGGCTGCGAAGGCCGTGCCCGCGAAGGCGGTCGCCAAAGCTGCCGAGAAAAAAACGGCTGAGAAGAAACCGGCGGCCAAAGCTGCCGCCAAGCCGGTTGCCAAGGTCAGCACGAAAGCCGCTGCGAAGCCAGCCAAGGCCCCTGCCAAGGCGGTGAAGAGCGTCGTCAAGGCTGCCGCGAAAGCCGCACCGAAAGCTGTTGCGAAGCCCGCCAAGGCAGCCGCCAAGCCCGCTGCAAAAACGGCCAAAGTGGTCAAGGCAGCGGCCGTGACCACCAAAGCGGCCAAGTCGACGGCCAAGTCGACGACAGCCAAAGTGAAGGTTGCGACCAAGCCCGCCAAGGTCGCGGTCAAGGCAGCCGCGAAGCCCGCCAAGGCTGCAGGCAAAGCCGCCAAGGCAGTTGCCAAGCCAGCCGCCAAGGCGGCAGCCAAACCTGCCAAGGCAGCTGTGAAGGCGGCGAAGGCAGCGGCCAAGCCGGCCAAGGCTGCGAAAGCAGAAGCCAAGGCCACGGCCAAGGCGACTGCAAAGGCCAGTGCCAAAGCACTGAAGCCGGCCAAGGCCGCGAAAGCAGCCAAGCCAGCCAAGGTCGCGGAACCGAAAGCCACCGCCAAGGCAGCCAAGTCAGCGAAAGACGTGAAGCCAGCAAAAGCAGCCAAGGCAGCCAAAGCCGTCGCAAAGCCGGCAAAGCCCGCCGCCAAGCTGGCTGTGAGCAAGCCAGCTGGCACCAAGCCCGCTGGCAAAGGTGCTGCCAAGCCGGCTGCCAAGGCGCCTGCTCAGGCTGTTGCCAAAACCGCCACGAAGCCGGCAGCCAAGCCAGCAGCCACCGCCGCAAAGCCCTCGGTTGCCAAGAAGCCCGCTGCTGCGGCTGCCCCGAAAAAAGCCGTCGCAGCCAAGCCGATCCTGGCGCCCAAAGTTGCTCCGGCCAAGCCAGTTGTTGCCAAACCAGTGGCAACAAAGCCGGCCAGCGCAAAAGCGCCGTCGGCCGCGCCCGCCGTAACGGCGAAGCCCAGCGCCGCGGTCAAGCCCGCCGCGGTCAAGACCACGCCAGCCGCGAAGCCGGCAGCGATCAAGCCGGTGGTGGCGGCAACGTCGGCTGCAGCCCCGGTGAAACCGGCGCCCGTGCCGGCAGCCCCGGCGGCTGCAGCAACGCCGTCCGCAGCGAATGGCGGTACCAGCACGACCGCCGCAACAGCACCGGCGCCGGCAACCCCTGCGGTTGGCGCAACACCTGCAAAACCTGAGGTCAAGCCAGACAGCACGCCCAGCATCGTGCCGTTGATCAAGCCGATGTTCTGAGGCCTGAACGCGGGCTGCTGCCTTTGGCGGCGGCCCGCAGCGGTTTCAGGGAATGGCTGCCCCGGCCATCCTGGCCTGTACGGTCGCGGTCTTGTTGCTCAACCCTCGCGTGCTACGGTGACGGTCAAAAAACCGTGGCGATGGAATCATGGCGGCGAGACGCGCCGCCTGTGCCGCATCCAGCTGGGCCGCCCCAAGCCGGTAGTAGTGGTGGGCGGCAGCCTCACACCCGAACACGCCATCCCCCCACTCAATCACGTTCAGATACACCTCGAGAATGCGTCGCTTGCTCCAGAGCTGCTCGATCATCACCGTGATCACCGCCTCCTGGGCCTTCCGAAAAATCGAGCGGCGCTCCGACAGGAACAGGTTTTTGGCGAGCTGCTGAGTGATGGTGGATCCGCCGGCAACCAGGTGTCCACGGCGCAGGTCCTTGCGGAAGGCACCCTCGATGCCGTCCCAGTCGAAGCCATCGTGCTGCAGGAAACGGGCATCCTCCGATGCCACCACCGCGCGCTTCAAGGCGGGCGCAATGCGGTTGTAGGTCACCCAGGGATGCGGCAACAGCGGTCCGCGCCCGTCCGTCTGGCGCTGTTCTGCGCGCACTGCCATGAACGCCGTTTCGCCTGGATTGTGATCGCGCCACCACCACACTTCCACCAGCAACACCAGTTGCCAACCGAGCAGCAGCAATGCCGCCGCCAGCACCAGCCTGCGCAGGAGCCGCCAGACGCGCATCAGGCGCGCAAGGCGGCAAGCACCGGTGCCGTGCGCGGTCGCACGCCGCGCCAGCGTTGAAAGGCATCGGCGGCCTGTTCCACAAGCATGCCAAGACCATCCTCGACATGCCGCACACCGGCCGCGCGTGCCTGCTCCATGAACACGGTCGGCCCCTCTGCCCGATAGGCCAGGTCATAGGCCTGGGCGTGCCGGTGGAACAGGTTGGGCGGCAGGGTGAGCGTTTCGCCGCTCAGGCTGGCCGATGTCCCGTTCACCACCAGATCAAACGGCGGCTGGTGCTGCAGCTGATGCGGCTCCAGGACGCTCAGGCCACCCCCGGATGACGGCAGCAAAGGCCCCATCGCCAGCACCATCTGCTGGGCCCGGTCCAGCGTGCGGTTGCAGATCTGCAGGCACGCCGGATGCGCGGCCGCCAGGGGTCCGAGAATGCCGCGGACCGCGCCGCCGGCTCCCAGCACCAGAATCCTGGCCCCAGCAAGTGGCCAACCCAGGCGGCCCTGCAGGTCGGCCAACAGACCGCAGCCATCCGTGTTGTCCGCGTGAACCACCTCCCCTTCAAACCACAGGGTGTTGGCAGCGCCGGCCACCACGGCAGCCGGCGAGCGCGTCTGTGCCCCGGCCAGCGCCAGGGCCCGTTCCTTGAACGGCAGCGTTACATTCAGGCCGCGCAGCCCTTGCGCTACAAGCTCCCGCACCTGGGCCTCAAAATCGGCCACACGCCCTTCCACCCGATCGTAAACGAGGTCTTGCCCCGTCTGGGCGGCAAATGCGGCGTGAATCCGGGGCGACTTGCTGTGAGCCACCGGATGACCAATCACGGCATAGCGGTCGGTCATCAGGCCTGCTTCCAGGGCAGGCCAGCGGCGCGCCAGCCGCCGAGGGTATTGCGATGGCCCTCCCCGTCGCGATCTCCTTCAAAACCCTGCAGCACGTTGAACGCCCGGGTGAAACCGGCCTGTGCCGCAAGCGTTGCCGCCGCCTGCGAGCGCCCCCCGGAGCGGCACAGGAAGAATACCGGCTGGTCAGGCTTCACCTCGGCCTGCAACTGCTGCAGGAAGGCATTGTTCACGGCTCCGCCCGGATAGCCCTGCCACTCCACATGCAAGGCACCCGGTACGAAACCGACCCAGTCCAGTTCAGCCCGGGTGCGCACGTCCACCAGCACGGCTTCCGGCAGTTCCTGCAACAGGACCATTGCTTCCGAGGGCAGCACGGCACCGGCAATGGGTTGGTGTGTGCTGGCGGCGCGTTCCGCCGCCAGCGCCAGCAGGGAATGGGTATCGCTCATGGGAAATCCGCTGGTCCAAAAGAAGATTGACGACCGTGAAAGCATAACCCGATTCCGGTGCAGGGTTGCGGCGGTGCCCGTGGGTCCCGGACGGCTGGCGGCGGGAATGCACCAGGGCGCACCACGGCGGCACCAGAGCAACACCAAAGCAGCACCAGAGCGGCACAGGATCGGCAGCGCTCAACCTAACTACGCACCAATACAGTGCGTTTACCTGCCGTCGCGCACCAGTTTGGTTTGCCCTCGGTGCATGATGACTGGTGCTGCTGCGACTGGCGGTGTTATGACACAATTGGAGTCAGATAGCTGGCGAATGGCATAGCTCCTGCTTGCAGCAGGCTACCGGTCTACCACGCATCCCGCCAGAGGATGCTCGTTATCGTTTTCAACAACAGCTCATAAGCAGAATTTCCCAGGAGATCTCCCAGATGGCACTTACCGTCGCCGACGTCATGAACATGGTGAAGGAAAATGAAGTTCAGTTCGTGGACTTCCGCTTCACCGATACCCGCGGCAAGGAGCAGCACGTGTCCGTCCCGCTCAGCCACTTCAACGAAGACAAGTTCACCGAAGGCCATGCCTTCGACGGCTCGTCGATTGCTGGCTGGAAGGGTATTCAAGCGTCGGACATGCTGCTGATGCCGGATCCGAATACCGCCCGCATGGATCCGTTCATGGACGAGGCAACGCTGCTGCTCACGTGCGACGTGATCGAACCGGCCGACGGCAAGGGCTACGACCGTGACCCGCGTTCGATCGCCAAGCGCGCCGAAGCCTACCTGAAGGCCAGCGGCATCGGCGACACCGCCTTCTTCGGTCCGGAGCCGGAATTCTTCATTTTTGATGGTGTGACCTGGAACGTCGACATGAGCGGCTGCTCGGTCAAGATCCAGTCGGAAGAAGCGCCCTGGAGCTCCGGCGCCACGTTCGAAGCCGGCAACATGGGCCACCGCCCGGCCGTCAAGGGCGGCTATTTCCCGGTGCCGCCGGTCGATTCGCTGCAGGATATCCGTTCGGCCATGTGCCTGGCCATCGAAGCCATGGGTGTGCCGGTTGAGGTGCATCACCACGAAGTGGCCGCGCCCGGCCAATGCGAGATCGGCACCAAGTTCTCGTCGCTGACCGAACGCGCCGACTGGACGCAGATTCTCAAGTATTGCGTGCACAACGTGGCACACCAGTATGGCAAGACCGCCACCTTCATGCCGAAGCCAGTGGTGGGCGACAACGGTTCGGGCATGCACGTGCACATGTCGATCTGGAAGGACGGCAAGAATCTGTTCGCCGGCAACGGCTACGCCGGCCTGAGCGAATTTGCGCTGTACTACATTGGCGGCGTGATCAAGCACGCCAAGGCCCTGAACGCCATCACCAACCCGGGCACCAACAGCTACAAGCGCCTGGTGCCGGGCTTTGAAGCCCCGATCAACCTCGCGTATTCCGCCCGCAACCGCTCCGCCGCCATCCGCGTGCCGTTCGTGCAGAGCGAGAAGGCCCGCCGGATCGAAGTGCGCTTCCCGGACCCCACCGCCAACCCCTACCTGGCTTTTGCCGCCCTGATGATGGCCGGCCTGGACGGTGTGGCCAACAAGATCCATCCGGGCGAAGCCGCCGACAAGAACCTGTACGACCTGTCGCCGGAAGAATCCGCCCTGATTCCGCACCCGGCCGCGTCGCTGGACGAGGCCCTGGAAGCGCTCAAGGCCGACCACGAGTTCCTGACCCGCGGTGGTGTGTTCTCGAAGGAAATGATCGAAGCCTACATCGACCTGAAGATGGAAGAAGTGACGCTGTTCCGGATGACCACCCACCCGGTGGAATTCCAGATGTACTACAGCATCTGATGCGCCTTGCGCCGCCGCAAGGCGGCGCTGACGTATCCGTCAACGGCACCCTGCGGGGTGCCGTTTTTTATGTCCGCGCAGCATCCAGCGCGGTCAATTTCGCTTGTGGCGAATACCCTGGCTTGCGTAGACTTTCGACATGCGAACCCTACCCGCCCTCCTGTTGCTGTGCTGCCTCACCGCCAGTTCGCTGGCGTTGGCCGACATTTACAAGTATGTCGATGAACAGGGCAATGTGAATTACACCAACATTCCCAATCGTCTGCCCGGCAAGGCCGAACGGGTGGTGGTGGAATCCCCTGCCCAGCAGATGCCGTCTACGGTACCCGGCACGGACGGCAGCAACAGTGGCAAGGTCCGTGCCGCCAGCACGCCAAGCCCGGCGGGTTTTCCCAAGGTGGACGGCAGTACCCAGCGCAAGCGCGACGACGCCCGCCGGCAGATTCTCGATACCGAGCTGCAGAACGAACTGAAGTCGCTCGAACAGGCACGCCAGGCGCTGGCGGACGGCAAGGATGTCCGCCTTGGCAACGAGCGGAATTACCAGAAAACCCTCGACCGGGTGAAAGAGCTGCAGGACGCCGTCGACACGCACCAGGCCAACGTCGACGCCTTGCAAAAGGAAATTGCAAACCAGCATTGACCCCTCGGCTGGCATGGCGCAAGTTTTGCTTTACATTGCAGGGTACAGGGCCTGACCGGCTGGAGCGCTTGCGACTTCCGCGAGCGACCAGCGAAGCTCCCTGCAAGAGCGCTCATGCCCATCACCGCACTTCCCGGACTAGACCTGCTCGCCACGCCCGTCCTGCTGATCGATGCGGAGGAGTGTCTGTGTTTTGTCAATGCCGCCGCCGAATCCCTGTTCAAGCTGAGCCGCCGCAGTAGCCTGGGCCTGCCCCTGGTGAGCCAGATCCAGGGCATTGCCAACCTCCTTCCGGTCATCGCTGCAGCCCGCCGTGAAGACCTCGGCTTCATCGAGCACGAACTCAACATGCGCATGCCGGACGGCACCACGCAAACCCTGCACTGTGTCGGCACACCCGTGCATGGCGAGGCGGAAGGCGTGCTGCTGGAACTGCGCCCGATCGACCAGCTGCTGCGCATTGCACGGGAAGAGCGCCTGATGCACGACCAGCGCATCAACCGCGAACTGATCCGTAACCTGGCCCATGAAATCCGTAATCCCTTGGGCGGCATTCGTGGGGCAGCCCAGCTGCTCGAACGCGAATTGCAGTCGGCGGCCCTGAAGGAATACACCCAGGTCATTCGCAAGGAGGCCGACCGCCTGCAGGTGTTGATGGACCGTCTGTTGTCGCCCGCCCGCATACCGCAAAACCTACCGGTGAACATTCACGAGGTACTGGAACGCGTCCGCAGCCTGATCCTGGCAGAATTTCCGGATGGCATCCGCATCATCCGCGACTACGACACCAGCCTGCCGGAATTGCTCGGCGACCGCGAGCAGCTGATCCAGGCCGTGCTGAACATCGTACGCAACGCTGCCCAAGCCCTGGAAGGCAAAGGCGAGATCCGCCTGCGCAGCCGGGCCGCCCGGCAGGTCACCCTGGCCCGGCGCCGCTACCGCACGGCGCTGCTGGTGCAGATCATCGACAATGGTCCTGGCATTCCGGAGCCCCTGCAGGCGCGCATCTTCCACCCACTGGTCTCGGGCCGGGAGGGGGGCAGCGGTCTGGGTCTGATGCTGGCCCAGACCTTCATCAACCAGCACCATGGTCTGGTCGAATGCGACAGCCAGCCAGGCCGGACCGTTTTCAATCTGCTGTTGCCGGTTCCCGGCACCGAATATGCGCAGGGCGGCCCATCGCCAGTTCCCGCTCCTGCCAACTGAATGGACGTAGACCATGAAGCCTGTCTGGATTGTCGATGATGACCGCAGCATCCGCTGGGTGTTCGAGAAGGCGCTGAGCCGGGAAAGCATCGAGTTTCGTGCCTTTTCGTCGGCCAACGATGTGATGGCGGCGCTGGAGACGGATATGCCCCAGGTGCTGGTGAGCGATATCCGCATGCCCGGGATGGATGGCTTCGCGTTGCTGCAGACGCTGAAGGAACGCAGCCCGGGCACGCCCGTCATCATCATGACCGCCTATTCCGACCTGGAGAGTGCCGTGGCGGCCTTTCAGGGGGGGGCCTACGAATATCTGCCCAAACCCTTTGACGTCGACCATGCCGTAGAGCTGATCCGTCGGGCGCTAGAGGAAAGCCGCCGCCAGGGCGAGGAACCGGAGGACGAAACGAACGTACCCGAAATCCTCGGGCAGGCCCCGGCGATGCAGGACGTGTTCCGGGCGATCGGGCGGCTCTCGCAGTCGCACGCCACCGTGCTGATCAATGGCGAATCCGGCACCGGCAAGGAACTCGTGGCGCGTGCCCTGCATCGCCATAGCCCGCGGTCTGGCAAACCCTTCATCGCCATTAACACGGCCGCGATCCCGAAGGACCTGCTCGAATCCGAACTGTTTGGCCATGAACGCGGAGCTTTCACCGGTGCCGCGGCGATGCGGCGGGGCCGCTTCGAGCAGGCGGAAGGCGGCACGCTGTTTCTCGACGAGATCGGCGACATGCCCGCAGAACTGCAGACGCGCCTGCTGCGCGTGCTGTCGGATGGTCAGTTCTACCGTGTCGGCGGTCACCAGCCCATCTCGGCAAACGTGAGAGTCATCGCAGCCACCCACCAGGATCTGGAGGGACGGGTGCGGCAAGGCCTGTTCCGGGAAGACCTGTTCCATCGGCTGAATGTGATCCGCCTGCGCCTGCCGGCCCTGCGCGAGCGACGCGAAGACATTCCGCTGCTGACCCGGCATTTCCTGCTGAAAAGCGCACGCGACCTGGGGGTGGAATCGAAACGGCTGTCCGAGGCGGCGCAGAAGTTCATTGCGGCCCAGGACTGGCGCGGCAACGTCCGGCAGCTGGAAAACGTCTGTCACTGGCTGACCGTGATGGCGCCGGGCCAGAATGTGGAAGTGGCGGATCTGCCGGGGGAGTTGCGCAACGAGACCGCCCAGGACGTCGGCGGTGGCGACTGGAAAAGTGCGCTCGATGCGCTGGCCAGTCAGTCCCTGGCCCGAGGAGAGCGCGGCATCATGGAGGCGCTCACGCAAGACTTCGAACGCACCCTCATCCTGCGCGCCCTGCAGCACACCGGCGGACGGCGCATCGAAGCCGCCCAGCTGCTGGGCCTGGGCCGCAACACGCTCACCCGCAAGGTACAGGAACTGGGCATCGACGACGGACCGGTTGGCGACTGAAGCGCCGGCCGGGCGAATCGGACTCCGGACAGACCGGAAAGCGGTGAATCGGAAAGCGGTGAATCGGAAAGCGGGGAGCCAGGAACCCGAGGGTCAGGAACCTGGGGGTCAGGAACCGAGAAAGCTCGCCCAGACTGGCGCGTGATCGGACGGGCGCTCCAGCTTGCGTGGCCCCTTGTCCACCGTACAGGCAGTCAGGTTTCCCACCAGCGCATTGCTCACCAGGATGTGGTCAATGCGCAGGCCGAGGTTGCGGCGAAAGCCGGCAGCCCGGTAATCCCACCAGGTGAAAGTGCTTTCCGGCTGCTCAAACCGCCGCATGCCATCATGCAGGCCCAGGGCCAGCAGCCCCTGAAAGGCCTCGCGCTCCGGGGCGCTCACCAGCACGCAGTCTTTCCAGACAGCCGGATCATGGGTGTCGCGGTCTTCCGGGGCAATGTTGTAGTCGCCCACCACCACCAGGTCGGGCCAGCGCGCCAGACTCTCACGGACATAGGCCGTGAAGGCCGCCAGCCAGCGCAGCTTGTACTGATATTTGTCCGACGTCAGACTTTCGCCATTGACCACATAGGCGCCAATCACGCGCACCCCGCCAAAGGTGCCAGCAATCACGCGCTTCTGTTCGTCGTCAAAACCGGGGATACCGAAGGTGACATCCTCGGCCGGCACCCGGGACACCAGGGCCACGCCATTATAGGTTTTCTGGCCGAAACACACGGCCTGCCAGCCGGCCTGCTGCAGCGCCTGCAGCGGAAAGCCGGCGTCTTCGGTCTTGGTCTCCTGCAGCGCGACCACGTCTGGGGTTTCGCTCGCCAGCCAGTCGAGCAGATGCGGCAGGCGCACCTTGAGTGAGTTCACATTCCAGGTGGCAACCTTCAGGGCACTGCCCGCTGCCAGGGCCATCAGGCAGCCTGCGCCATGCCGTTGTGCCGCAACAGGGCATCGATGGTGGGTTCGCGTCCCCGGAAGGCCCGGAACGACTCGAGAGCCGGCCGGCTGCCCCCCACCGCCAGCACCTCATCCAGAAAGCGCTGACCGGCCGTAGAGGTGAACACGCCCTCTTCCTCGAACAGGCTGAAGGCGTCTGCCGACAACACTTCAGCCCATTTGTAACTGTAATAACCGGCAGCATAACCGCCCGCAAAGATGTGCGAGAAGCTCATCGGGAAACGATGCCATGCCGGCGGGAAGATAACCGCCACCTCCGCCCGGATCCGGTTGATCAGGTCTAGTGGTGTGCCATCCCGTTCCGGCTGGTAGTCGTGGTACAGGTGCATGTCGAACAGGGAAAACTCGACCTGACGCACCGTGGCCATGCCGCTCTGGAAGTTGCGTGCAGCCACCATCCGGTCAAACAGGGCTCGCGGCAGCTTTTCGCCCGTCTCGACATGATGGCTCATGTCGGACAGCACTTCCCATTCCCAGCAGAAGTTTTCCATGAACTGACTCGGCAGTTCCACAGCGTCCCACTCCACCCCGTGAATGCCACTGACCGAGTAATGTCCCACGCGACTGAGCAGATGGTGCAGGCCATGGCCGAATTCATGGAACAAGGTGAGCACTTCGTTGTGGGTGAAGGTGGCCGGGCGGCCACCAACCGGTGCCGCAAAGTTGCACACCAGATAGGCCACTGGGGTCTGCACCCGGTCGGCCAGTTGCCGGCGGGTGACGGCATCATCCATCCAGGCCCCGCCGCGCTTGCCATCCCGGGCGTAGAGATCCAGGTAGAAAGCGCCCACCAGGGCATCGGCGGGGTCGCGCAATTCGTAAAAACGGGCATCGGCATGCCAGACCGGGGCCGTGGACGGCACGACCCGCACCCGATACAGCCGCTCGATCACGGCAAACAGCCCGGCCAGAACCTGGGCCTCCGGCAGGTACTGCCGCACCTCCTGGTCGCTGTAGGCATAACGCTGCTGGCGCAGGCATTCCGAACTGAACGCGATATCCCACGGCTGCAGGTCGGCGAGTGCCAACTGACTCGCGGCGAACTGGCGCAGTTCTGCCATGTCGCGTTCGGCATAGGGTTTCGCGCGGGCAGCAAGATCGCGCAGGAACCGCATCACCTGGGCCGGCGTCTCGGCCATTTTTGGCACCAGCGACAGCTCCGCAAAACTGTCGTAGCCAAGCAGGGCAGCCTGCTCCTGTCGCAGCGTGCGCAGCCGGTCGATCAGCGGACCGTTGTCCCAGTCGGGATTGCCGAATTCGGAAGCGCGGGTGGCGAAGCCACGATACAGCGCCTCGCGCAAGGACCGGTCACGCGCGTATTGCATCACCGGCATGAAGGAGGGCCCGTGCAGCGTGAATTTCCAGCCGGTCAGGCCGTCGGCCTGCGCGGCCGCTGCTGCCGCTTCCACGACATCCGGAGGCAGGCCGTCCAGCTGGGCTGGGTCTTCCACCCGATGGCTCCAGGCCCGGGTAGTGTCAATCAGGTTTGCCTCAAAGCGCGCAGACAGGCTGGACAGTTCTTCCTGAATGACCAGAAAACGTGCCTGCTGTGCCGCGGGCAGTTCGGCGCCGCCCAAGCGGAAATCGCGCAGCTCGTTGTCGATCACCCGGCGCTGCGCGGCGGTCAGATCGCCGTAGGCGGGGCTGTCGGCCAGAGCGCGGTAGCGCGCGAACAGCCGCGCATCCTGTCCCAGCGCCGCCCAGAACATGGTCACCTTGGGCAGATTGGCGTTATAGGCTTCGCGCAGCTCTGGCGTGTTGACCACCGCGTTCAGGTGCGACACCTGGTTCCACGCCCGGGCCATCGACTCGATGGCGTCCTCGAGGGGAGCCACGAAATTGGCCCAGGTCGGCGCGGCAGTATCCTGCCGCAACCGGTCGAGCGCAGCTTCATTCCGGGCAATCAGGGTATCCACAGCCGGCCCGATGTGTTCCGGCAGGATGTCTTGGTAACGGGGCAGACCGTCGGTATGCAGGATAGGATTCATAGGCTTGATTATACTCGGACTCCATGAAGACTCGCGCAATCCGAAGGCAGCCCCGCCCGACGCCGCCGGTGCCCTTCCCGCGCCAGCCCTGGCCGGACCGGATCCGTGGCAGTGCCGTGCTGCTGATGGTGGCGTATCACTTCTGCTTCGATCTCGACCACTACGGGCTGATCCACCAGAATTTCAATACGGATGGGCGCTGGCTCGGCTTCCGTGCCGTGATCATCAGCCTGTTCATGGCCACCCTCGGAGCCAGCGTGCTGCTGGCCCATCCCCTGGCGGTGCAGTGGCGGGCGCTGTGGCGCCGACAGCTGCGGCTCGGCGCCGCGTGTGTAGCCGTCAGCCTGGGCAGTTCGCTGATGTTTCCGGCCAGCTGGATCTGGTTCGGTACCCTGCATTTCGCCTGGGTCGCCACCTGGCTTGCCCTGCTGTTGCGACCACTGGCCGGCCACTGGCTGCTGTTGCCGCTCGCCGCCGTCCTCATCTGGGCAGGCAATGGCCCGGCCTTCGCCGCGTTCGATCATCCTTGGCTGGGTTGGGTCGGCCTGATGACCCACAAGCCCTACACCGAAGACTACGTGCCGCTGCTGCCGTGGTTTGCCGCCGTGGTCGTCGGATTGTGGTTTGCCGGACGGGGGTTGGCCGGACCGGGTTTGGACGCACCGGGTTTGGCTTCACCGGGGCTCGCCATGCAAGGCGCAGGAGCTGCTGCGGTCCATGCCGATGCCGCATCTCCCTCGGCCGCAGCGGATCGCAGCGGTGCGGGCCGAAGGGTCGAGATCGAACCGCCACGCTTCAGGCGCCTGGATGCCGCCCTGCGCCAGCTCGGCCGACACAGCCTGCTCGTGTACCTGCTGCACCAGCCGGTGCTGATCGGGCTGTTCGAGCTTCGTCAGCTGATCGGACCATGACGCTGCTGCGCGGCCTGCCCAGGGTTGCCAGACCCGGGGTGCTTGAGCCAGGTTGCCAGACCCGGGGTGCTAGACCCGGGGTACCTGCCCAGTTTGCTTGACCCAGGTTGCTAGACCCAGGTTGCTAGACCCAGGTTGCCAGACCCGGGGGGCGAGACCCGGGGTACTTGAACCGGGGTACCACGCCCGGGTTGGCCGCCAGATGGCGAAGCCGCCGCCTGCGGCGTCAGCT
>CAIPBT010000140.1 GCA_903863375.1 uncultured Ferrovum sp. | reverse complement strand
CGGTTGCCGTGGATGCCATGGGAGGTGACCATGGCGTACCGGTCACGGTAGCGGCGAGTCTGGCATTCCTGCGCGCGCAGCCCGACGCGGCGGTCGTGCTGGTCGGTCGGGAGTCGCTGCTGCAGGCGGAACTGGCGCGCCATGACGGGCCAGGTCACGACCGCCTGCGGATATTGCACGCCGATGAGGTGGTTGCCATGGACGAAGCGCCGGGTCTCGCCCTAAAGCACAAGAAACAGTCGTCGATGCGACTGGCGATTAACCTCGTCAAGAGCGCCGAGGCGCAGTGCTGTGTCAGCGCCGGCAATACCGGGGCGCTGATGGCGACCGCCAAGTTTGTGTTGAAAACCTTGCCTGGGATTGATCGTCCCGCCATCGCCACCACGCTGCCCACCCGGGCCGGGCACACCTACGTGCTCGATCTGGGGGCCAACGTCGACTGCTCGGCTGAACACCTGCTGCAGTTCGGCATCATGGGTTCGATCCTGGCGTCCGCCGTCGATGGCAAGGCATCACCTTCTGTTGGGCTGCTCAACATCGGCCACGAAGAGATGAAGGGCGGTGAAATGGTGCGGCGAGCTGGCGAGCTGCTGCGCGCTGCGCCGATCAACTTTCACGGCAATGTGGAAGGAGATGACGTCTATAAGGGCACGGTGGACGTTGTTGTCTGCGACGGCTTTGTCGGCAACGTTGCGCTCAAGACCAGTGAAGGCTTGGCCCGCATGATTGCGGCCATCCTGAAGGAAGAATTCAACCGCAACTGGCTGACCCGTCTGGCGGGTCTGGTTGCCATGCCGGTGTTGCGTGCCATCCGCCATCGGCTCGACGGTCGGCGCTACAACGGGGCCAGTCTGCTGGGATTGCGCGGCATCGTGGTGAAAAGCCACGGATCGGCCGACGCCTTTGCGTTCCAGTGTGCCCTTGAAGCGGCCTACCATGAGGCGCGCAGCGGCATCCTTGCCCGCATCACCGATGACATCGCGGCTGCCGGCATGCCCGTTGCAGTGTGACCCAGGCCCTTCCTTGGCGCCCCTGCGCGCGCCTGGAGAACAGATCATGAACCATATCCGACTGAGCGGAACCGGCAGTGCCCTGCCAGCCCGCATCGTGAGCAATCAGGAACTCGAAACCTTCGTCGATACCAGCGACACCTGGATTCGCGAACGCACCGGCATCCTGCAGCGTCATATCGCCGCCGAAGATGAAACGACGTCCAGTCTTGCCACGCGCGCCGGCCAGGCCGCGTTGATCGCAGCCGGTCTGACCCCCGCCGATATCGACCTGCTGATCGTGGCCACCACTACTCCGGACATGGTGTTTCCCAGCACGGCATGCATCGTGCAACAGGCACTCGGCATGACGGGCGGCATCGCTTTCGACCTGCAGGCGGTGTGTACCGGCTTTGTCTATGGCGTGGCAACCGCCGAACGCTTCATGCGCGCCGGTGGCATCCGCCATGCCCTGGTGATCGGTGCCGAGACCTTCACCCGTCTGCTCGACTGGAAGGATCGCAGCACCTGCGTGCTGTTTGGCGACGGTGCCGGTGCGGTAGTGCTCTCCATGGCAGACCAGCCGGGCCTGCTGTCCTCGCATCTGCACGCCGACGGAAATCACGTCGGCACCCTGTGTGTTCCCGGCGCTGTGCGCGGCGGATCGATCACGCCCGCGCCTTTTGTCCACATGGACGGCCAATCGGTATTCAAGTTTGCCGTACGCGTGATGGACGAGGCTTCCCGCGAAGCGCTTGCGCACAATCAGCTCACGGTGGCCGATGTCGACTGGTTCATCCCGCATCAGGCCAATACCCGTATCCTGGGATCGACTGCCCGCAAATTGGGCATCGACGAGCAGAAAGTGGTGGTCACGGTGGACCGTCACGGCAACACCTCGGCAGCATCCATCCCCCTGGCGCTGGATGTTGCCGTACGCGATGGCCGTGTCCGGCGCGGCGCCCTGCTGCTGCTCGCTGCGGTAGGGGGCGGTTTCACGTGGGGCAGTGCGTTGATCCGCTACTGATATTCCCGGTCGGGCGCTTTCGGATAGCAGGCATAGACCTGCGGTGACATAAAACTAAGGAGTTGTAATGCAGTTTGCCTTCGTATTCCCCGGCCAGGGGTCACAATCTGTCAACATGATGGCAGCGTATGGTGATCAGGCCGTCATTCGCGAAACCTTTGCGGAAGCGTCGGAGGTTTTGCACATCGATCTCTGGGCACTCGCGAGCGATGGCCCGGAAGAGGCGCTGGCGCGCACCGTGATCACCCAGCCACTGATGCTGACGGCAGGCGTTGCCGTGTGGCGTCTGTGGCAGCAACGCAGTGCCCGCCGCCCGGCGTGGCTTGCCGGGCATAGCCTCGCCGAATACACCGCTCTCGTGGCTGCTGGATCGCTGGCATTTGCCGATGCCCTGCGACTGATCGAGGTTCGTGCCGGGCTGATGCAGGCGGCGGTTCCGGAGGGGCAGGGGGCCATGGCCGCCTTGCTTGGGCTGGACGACGCGGCAGTCGAAGCGGTCTGTCAGGAAGCTGCCGCCGGCGACGTGCTGGAGCCCGCCAATTTCAATTCTCCCGGGCAGGTGGTGATCGCCGGTACCCATGCCGCGGTGGAACGCGGCATGGCCCTGGCCAAGTCGCGCGGTGCCAAACGTGCCGTCCTGTTGGCCATGAGCGTTCCGTCGCACTGCAGCCTGCAGCGGACCGCGGCCGGACAACTGGAACAGGCGCTGGCCGACGTCAGCTTTGCCACCCCCGCCATTCCGGTACTGCACAACGTGGATTGCACATCCCGGGAAAGCGCCGCCGACATCCGGCAGGCCTTGGTCCGCCAGTTGTACAGCCCGGTGCGCTGGGCAGGCAGCGTGCGCGCGATGGCAGACGGCGGCATCGCTCAGGTGGCAGAATGTGGCCCCGGCAAGGTCCTGGCCGGACTCTGCAAGCGCATTGACGAACGCATCCAGGGCATGGCCCTGCATGATCTGACCAGCCTCGAGGCATTCGCGGCAACCCTGGAGGAACCGGCATGAGCAAGCCCCTGGAACAACAAGTCGCGCTGGTCACGGGTGCCAGCCGCGGTATCGGCCAGGCCATTGCGCTGGCCCTGGGACACGCCGGTGCGCAGGTGATCGGGACCGCCACCACAGATGGCGGCGCGGAAGCGATTTCCGGCTATCTGGCCGCTGCCGGCATCCGTGGTCGCGGCGCACGCCTGGACGTCAATGACAGCGATGCCGTGACGGTGCTGCTCGATGACATCCGGTCCCGCGAAGGAGGCGTCGGCGTGTTGGTCAACAACGCCGGCATCACGCGTGATGGTCTGCTGATGCGCATGAAGGATGAGGAATGGGACAGCGTGCTGGATACCAACCTGAAATCGGTTTTCCTGACCGCGCGGGCTGTCGTACGCGATATGATGAAGGCCCGGGGCGGCCGGATCATCAATATCGGATCGGTGGTCGGCAGCAGCGGCAATGCCGGGCAGGCGAATTATGCGGCAGCCAAGGCCGGCATGGGTGGTTTCACCCGGGCACTTGCCCGTGAACTGGGCAGCCGGAACATCACGGTCAACTGTGTGGCGCCTGGGTTCATCGATACCGACATGACCCGGTCGCTCAGCGAATCACAACAGGGTGCCTTGCTGGCCAGCATTCCACTGGGGCGCCTTGGTACCGTGCAGGACATCGCAGCGGCTGTGCTGTTTCTGGCCTCGCCTGGTGCGGCCTACGTGACGGGCACGACCCTGCACGTGAACGGTGGCATGTTCATGGATTGACCTCCAGTTGGCGCCCGCGCATTGCGCGGTGTGTTGCCAGCCGGTTCTGCTACAATTACGGCGCTTTTTTGCGTAATCACCCACCCAACGAAAGGCTAAAGGGAAAGCATGGAAAACATCGAAGAACGCGTCCGGAAGATCGTTGCCGAGCAGCTCGGCGTGAAGGAAGCTGATATCAAGATCGAGTCGTCGTTTGTGGACGATCTGGGCGCTGATTCCCTCGACACCGTCGAACTGGTGATGGCTCTGGAAGAAGAGTTCGAGTGCGAGATTCCCGACGAAGAAGCCGAGAAGATCACGACGGTCCAGCAGGCCGTCGATTACGTCAAAGGCCACCTGAAGGCCTGACGAAACGCTTGCTGCCGCGCGCCGTTCGGCGCCCGGCAGCGTCTTCCGCTGGTTTTGGCCGCGCGGAAGGGTTAACTGGTTCCCGAATTCTGGAGTTTGCCTGATGACACGTCGCCGTGTGGTGGTCACCGGTATTGGTATTGTTTCCCCGGTTGGCACTGGTGTTGCGCGTGCCTGGCAAAATCTGACCGCTGGCCAGTCCGGCATCGGTCCGGTGACGCGGTTTGACGCCTCCCACATGGCCACACGCATCGTCGGAGAAGTGAAGGACTTCGACCCCTCGGTACTGCCGCCGAAAGAAATCCGCCGTATGGATACGTTTATCCACTATGGTCTGGCGGCGTCGATCGAGGCCCTGCAGGACGCCGGCATTGCACCACAACCGGACAACGCTGACCGGATCGGGGCATGCGTCGGATCCGGCATTGGCGGCCTGCCGCTGATTGCGGAAACGCACAGTGCCATGCTGGAAGGGGGGCCGCGCAAGATTTCGCCATTTTTCATTCCCGGCAGCATCATCAACATGATTTCCGGCAACCTGTCGATCCTGTACGGTCTGAAGGGGCCGAACCTGTCGATCGTCACGGCCTGTACCACCGGCAATCACTGCATTGGCGATGCGGGTCGCATGATCGAGTACGGAGACGCTGACGTCATGGTGGCCGGCGGTGCCGAGTCCACCATCACCGAACTCGCCCTGGGAGGCTTCAGTGCCGCCCGCGCACTGAGCACCAACAATGACAACCCGTCCGGTTCGAGCCGGCCCTGGGACAAGGACCGGGACGGCTTCGTGATGGGCGAGGGCGCCGGCGTGCTTGTGCTGGAAGAGCTCGAACATGCAAAGGCGCGCGGTGCGAAGATCTACTGCGAACTGGTCGGCTATGGCATGAGCGCCGATGCGCATCACATTACGGCGCCGCCCGAAAATGGCGACGGCGCGATCCGCAGCATGCAGGCCGCCTTGCGCAATGCGCGTCTGAACGCTGACGAAGTCGACTATATCAATGCCCACGGCACCTCCACGCCACTGGGCGATCTCGCTGAAACCACCGCGATCAAGGGCTGCTTTGGCGACCATGCCTACCGGCTGGCTGTCAGCTCCACCAAGTCGATGACCGGTCACCTGCTTGGCGCTGCGGGTGGCATCGAAGCGGTATTCTCGGTGCTGGCCCTGCAGCATCAGGTGGTGCCACCCACCATCAACCTGGACCAGCCGGGCGAAGGCTGCGATCTGGATTACGTGCCCCATACGGCGCGCGAGATGAAGGTGGAGGTGGTGCTGTCAAATTCCTTTGGTTTTGGCGGCACCAACGGCAGCCTGATTTTCCGGCGCTACCACTAAGGCCGACCGCCATGGCCACGTCGCGTGCCCGGCGTGGCCAGTCCCGCCTTCGCAGGCCCGGCACGGCCAGGCGTTCGGCCGGACGCTCGGTACTGCGCTGGCTGGCCTGGCTGCTGGGTTGTGCACTAGGGCCGCTGGCTTTGGCTGGCTGGTTATGGTGGCCGCAGCCGTTGCCGCAAACCCCTTTCCTGTTTGAGCTCACGCCGGGTCGCACGCTGCACGGCGTGGCACAGGACCTGGCGAACCAGCGTCTGCTGGTGTTGCCCGACCTGTTCAGCCTGCTCGGGCGTCTGCATCCGCGCAGCAGCCAGCTGCGCGCCGGCAGCTATCAGCTGGATGGCCCGGTTGCGCCCTGGGACCTCTATGCCCTGTTGTTCAGGGGTCGCGCCCAGCAGCATGATGTGACGCTGATCGAAGGCCACACCCTGGCACAGGTTCGGGCGGCACTGGCACGCGACGATCGGCTCGATCACGATGTGCAGGCCCTCGACGATGCGGCGCTGGTCGCCCTGCTGCAGCCCGTGGCCGCCCTGCCTGTGGCGCCGCTGCGTGCCGAGGGACTGTTGTTTCCCGACAGCTATTTTTTTCCGGGCCGGACAAGCGAAAGCCAGGTTCTGCGCCGTGCCGCGCAGGCACTGCAGAAGCGCTTGCAGCAGGCCTGGGATGGTCGTGCCGAGGGACTGCCCTTGCGCTCGCCGTATGAGGCCCTGGTGCTGGCATCCCTGATCGAGCGGGAAACCGCGCGTGGTGACGAGCGGCCGCAGATCGCCGGTGTTTTCGTGCATCGCCTGCAGCTTGGCATGCGGCTGCAGACCGATCCGAGCGTGATCTATGGCATGGGCACGGCGTATCAGGGACGGCTGCATCACGTCGATCTGCTGCGCGACACGCCATGGAACACCTATACCCGGGCCGGCCTGCCGCCGACGCCAATCGGCCTGGTCGGGATGGCCGCCCTGCAGGCGGCACTGCATCCGGTGGCCACCGATGCCCTGTATTTCGTTGCCCGGGGAGATGGCACACATCAGTTTTCGGCGACGCTTGCCGAACACGAGCAGGCCGTGGACCGCTACCTTCGCCATACCGACCAGGGACGCAAACCATGACGGCCAATTCCCCTGCCTTCATCACGCTGGAGGGCATTGACGGTGCCGGAAAATCGTCACATCTGGCGGCCATCCGCACGCAGTTGCAGGAAGCCGGCGTGACCGTGGTGGAAACCCGGGAGCCCGGCGGCACGCCGCTGGGTGAGCAGTTGCGGCAAATGCTCCTGCATCATGCGATGGCTGCCAGCACCGAGGCCCTGTTGATGTTTGCGGCACGCAGCGAACACGTCGAACAGGTGATCCGGCCCGCCCTGGCTGCTGGGCACTGGGTGCTGTCCGACCGCTTTTCGGATGCCAGTGTTGCCTACCAGGGCGGCGGCCGGGGCCTGGGCGAGGCGCGGGTGGCAGTGCTCGAGACCTGGACCCATCCGGGGCTGCGGCCCGACCTGACCTTGCTGTTTGATCTGGATCCGGCAGAGGCAGCCCGGCGGGTCAGGGCAGGCCGGCCGGACCAGGACCGCTTTGAGCGCGAACAGGCGGCATTTTTCGGACGTGTGCGCCAGGCCTATCTGGCCCGGGCGGCCGCCGAGCCCCAACGCTTTCAGGTGCTCGATGCCAGCCGGTCGTTGCCCGAGGTGGCCGACGAGGTGCACCGGGTGGTGGCCAGACTGCTCAAGGAACGTAGGCCGTGATGGACACCGGCTGGATCCGGCTGCCTTGGCAGGACACAGTCTGGCAGCAGTTGCAGGCGCCGGGTGCGAGCATGCACCACGCCATGCTGCTGCGCGGTCCTGCCGGCATCGGCAAGGGGCGGCTGGCGCGTGCGTTGGCCGCCAGCCTGTTGTGCCAGCGGCCCGGGCCCAGCCGGGATGCCTGTGGCGGTTGTGATTCCTGTGGCTGGCTGATGGCGGGAAACCATCCGGATTTTCGTCGATTGTCGCCTGCCGCCACCCTGGCGGAAGAGGCTGAGATCGACGGGGAGGGCGACGCGACAGATGCCGGCAGCGCCAGCAAGAAACCCAGCCAGCAGATCACCATCGACCAGATTCGCGGTCTCGCCAGTTTCATGGCGCTGACCACGCATCGGGGCGGGGCCCGGGTGCTGCTGGTTGAGCCGGCGGATACGCTCAACCTGGCGGCGGCCAATGCCCTGCTGAAAACGCTGGAAGAACCTCCGCCGGCGACCCGTTTCGTGCTGGTGACCGGTCAGCCGCGCCGTCTGCCCGCCACGGTGCTGAGCCGTTGCCTGTCGATCCACCTGCCCCTGCCATCCGCGCAGCAGGCACGCCACTGGCTGACGCAACAGGGAATTGCCGAGCCCGCCGACCTGCTGGCACAGGCGGGTGGTCGCCCCCTGCTAGCCCTGGAACTGGCAGACCCGGAACGTGCCGCCGCCCGGCGCCAGTTTCTCGCCCAACTGTCGCGACCTGACTTCGATCCCCATGGGCTTGCGGAAAAGGCACACCGCGACAGCGTGCCGCTTTGGGTGGAGTGGATGCAGACCTGGTGTCACGATCTGCTGCTGATCCAGGTGGGCGGTCTGCCTCGATTCCATGCAGACGAGCAACCTGCCCTGCAGGGTTTGGCGCAGCGTGCCGATCGGGGCCGGCTGCTCGACTGGGAATTGCGGCTGCGCACGGCACGCTGGGAATCCCGTCAAAGCGTCAACGCCCGGCTGTTCTGTGATGACCTTCTGATGGATTACCGTCAGCTCTTTACCTGAGGACATGCTCCATGTTTGTCGACTCCCACTGCCATCTCGATTTTCCGGAACTGCGCGATACCTTGCCCGAGCGCCTCGCAGCCATGGCCGAAAATCAGGTGACCCATGCCTTATGTGTGGCGGTCACCCTTCCTGAGCTGCCGAATGTGCTGGCGGTTGCCGCCTCTGCCGACAATCTGTTTGCGTCGGTGGGCGTGCATCCCGATTACGAGCAGGAGCAGGAGGCCACCGTCGACGAACTGGTGGCGCTGGCAGCGCACCCCAAGGTGGTGGCGATCGGTGAAACCGGCCTCGATTATTTTCGCCTGACCGGCAATCTGGACTGGCAGCGCGAACGCTTCCGCACCCATATCCGGGCGGCGCGCGCGACCGGGCGGCCCTTGATCATCCACACCCGCTCGGCGGCAGAAGACACCATCCGTATCCTGCGCGAAGAACGGGCTCAGGACGTGGGCGGCGTGATGCACTGCTTCACCGAAAGCTGGGAGGTGGCCCAGCAGGCGATGGATCTGGGCTTCCTGATCTCCTTCTCCGGCATCGTCACTTTCAGGAATGCGGTGGCTCTGAAGGATGTGGCCACCCGCCTGCCGCTCGATGCCATGCTGATCGAGACCGACTCGCCGTTTCTGGCGCCAATTCCTTTCCGCGGCAAGACCAATCAGCCGGCCTGGGTGCGTCATGTGGCGGAGGAGATTGCCCGCCTGCGCGGAGTGACCACCGAGGAGATCGGTCGGGCCACCACGCGCAATTTCTTCGAGCGATTCCTGCCGCAGCGTCAGCTGCAGGCGGTCTGAGCCGCCTGGCGCTGCGGCTGCTGCAGCGGGATCAGGACACGAACAGCTGCACCAGCACGTAATACAGCGACCCCGACAGCAGGATTGCGGCCGGCAGGGTGAGGATCCACGCCAGCGCCAGATTGCGCAGCGTGGACAGCTGCAGGCCGGAGCGGTTGGCTGCCATCGTGCCAGCTACGCCGGAGGACAGCACATGCGTGGTCGAGACCGGCAGGCCATACATGTCGGCCGCGCCGATGGTCAGCATGGCCACCAGTTCCGCCGAGGCGCCCTGCGCATAGGTCAGGTGGGTCTTGCCGATCTTTTCCCCGACCGTGACCACAATGCGCTTCCAGCCCACCATGGTGCCCAGGCCCAGGGCGATGGCCACAGCCACCTTGACCCACAGCGGGATGAACTTGGTCGAACGGTCCAGTTCGGTCTTCATCGCTGTGACGTTCTGGGCGGCCGTCTTGTCGAGACCGCCTTCCTTGCGCTTATTCAGCAACCGGATGGTCTCGGAAGCCAGATACATCTGGTTGCGCACGTTGGACACGCTGGCCAGCGGCATCTTGGCCAGTTCTCCGCGGCTACGCACATCTGCGCCCATGTCGGCCAGCTCCTTGGCCAGCGCCGGCAGCACTTCCGGCTGGTATTTTTTGTCGCGGATGTAGGCGGTCAGGGTGCCCTTGGTGTCTGCCGGAACCGGCACCGTGGCCAGCTTGGTCAAGGATTCGGCAGTCACTTCGGCAACAGCGGCAAAGTGCACGCTATGCTCGAGGGGCATGGCACGGTTCAGGGCGTAGGCCGTGGGCACGGTGCCGACCAGGATCAGCATGATCAGCCCCATGCCTTTCTGGCCGTCGTTCGAGCCATGGGCAAACGACACCCCGGTGCAGGTCAGCACCAGCAGGCCACGGATCCACCAGGGCGGCGGTGCCTTGCCGCGCGGCTCACGATACAGCGCCGGGTTCTTGATCAGGACTTTCAGGGTCAGCAGCAGCAGGGCTGCGGCAAAAAAACCAATCATTGGCGAAATCAGCAGCGTCTGGCCGATCTTGGTCGCCTGTTCCCAATCGACACCGCTGGTGCCGTCCTTGCCGCGCATCATGGCATTGGCAATGCCCACGCCGATCACTGATCCGATCAGGGTGTGTGAGGACGAGGCTGGCAGGCCCAGCCACCATGTGCCCAGGTTCCACAGGATGGCAGCGATCAGCAGGGCAAACACCATGGCGAACCCGGCACCCGATCCCACCTGCAGGATCAGTTCGACCGGTAGCAGGGAAATGATGCCGAAAGCTACGGCACCGCTCGAGGTCAACACGCCGAGGAAGTTGAACAGGCCCGACCACATCACCGCCACGTTCGGGGGCAGGGAATGGGTATAGATCACCGTGGCGACGGCGTTGGCGGTGTCATGAAAGCCATTGACGAATTCGAAACCGAGCGCGATCAGCAGCGCCACCCCAAGCAGCAGCACCGGGGCGAGGCTGATCGCCGCCCCGGCGGATGCCTCATTCACGTCCGCGATCAGGGCGTTCAGCGCATAACCCAGGCCGCCAAACACCACGACCAGGAAAACAATTAGGGACAGGCGGGAGGGGCGCCCGTCCAGTTGCGGACGGATGTCTTCAGCCGAAGCAGTGGCGGCGTGGTCGGTCATGATGGCAGACGGTCATTACCGTCGATGTAAGGATGACTTCTCACGTTAGCCAATCCACATGACAGATTGCTGACAGCGAAGCGCTGTCGGGAACCCGTCGAAAACTTTCGGGGTGACAGCCGCCGCGCACTGCCCGCTGCCCGCTGCCACGGGTCGCCATCCGTGACTGCCGGTCGCCGCCCGTCGCAGCCAAAAACGCCGTCAGTGCGTCGGGCGTGGACCACCGGCACGGTTGATCAGGAAATCCAGCAGATGGCCGCGCACATCGCCGTAGGCGGCCTCATGATGCAGCGAGGCGCGGGTCCGGCTGGTGGGAAGGGGATTGACGAAGTTTTCGGCAATCCGGGCACCGGGACCGTTCGACATCAGGAAAATACGGTCCGCCAGCAGCATGGCCTCGTCAATGTCGTGCGTGATCATGAAGACGGTTT
>CAIPBT010000139.1 GCA_903863375.1 uncultured Ferrovum sp. | reverse complement strand
TTGGTGTTTTTGCGGTTCGCGCCACACCGATCTCTATGCAAGACTTTACCGGGATACCGCTCGAAATGAACTTCAAGACCAGCCTGAAGGGCCTCTTTGCCATCACCCTGCTGACCGCAGGAAGCGCGCACGCCGCGGGTTTTTCCTATCAGCAGGTGGATTACCCGGGCGCGGTTGCCACCGGCATTTACGGTATTGCCGGCAACAACCTGTCCGGGTTCTACGAAACGGCGGCAGGCGTCGCCAACGGCTTCACCGGGGTTCGTTCCACCCGCGCGGCGACGCCGACGCTGGTCTCCTACACCTATCCTGGCGCGGTCTACACATTCTTGACCGGGATCAACGCGCTAGGCGACACGACGGGTTTCTACAGTGATGCCCTGGGCGGGCTGAACGGTTTCACCGTCAAGGCCGGCGTTGCCACGCCGGTGAGCACGCCGGTATTCGGCTCCATGGTGTTGTTCGGCATCAACCTGCAGGGCGATGTCACCGGACTGGTCGCCCCCAACAGCGGATGCCTGACGGCGTTTTCGGTGATCACCGGCTCGCACGTGCTGTTCGACGATCCGGCCGGCGATGCCTGTCCAGCGGCAACAGCCATGACCGAAGCGCACGGCATCAATCAGGCACGCTCGATCGTTGGCTTCTACACCGGACATGGCAGTGTGGTCGGCTTCCTGCGCAGCCCCACCGGCCGGATGAGCGACATCGTGGTGCCGGGCGCCACCGCGACCGAGCCGAATGCGATCAACACGGGTGGACAGATTGCCGGCCTTTACGATGACGCCAGTGGTCGCCACGGTTTCGTCTTGCGCGACGGTACCTATGTCACGCTGAACGTGCCGGGAGCGGTCCTGACCGAGGCCTATGGCCTGAACGACGCCGGGGTCGTGGTCGGGGACTTCCTGTCAGCCAGCGATGGTCAGTACCACGGTTTCATCGCCACGCCACAGGGTGACTGACCAGTGCCCTCAACCCGCCCGCACCAGCGGCAGGGCGGTCCAGTCGGTGGTGTAGGCGGGTGACAAGTGGGCGCGGCGCATCCGCCAGCCCTGGGGGGCACCGGTTGTCAGCGCGCTGCCCAGGGTGCTGCGTCCCCACCGGTTGTTGATGGCATCCAGGGTCTGCATCAGCACCACCGAGCGCACCGTATCTCCGCCGGCATCAAACAGGCCAGCCTGCTGCACACCGGCCTGTTGCAATTCGGCGAGCAGTACACCGGCCTTGTGATACTCGAATCCTGGTCGATAGATGTCGCGCAGCAATGCCAGTGCCCACCCGGTCAGCACCCGGGTGTCGGCCGAGGGTACTGGCAAGGGCACCGTGACAGTACGCTGGTATTGCGCCTGGTCAGGCTTGAACGGATTGGTGCGGATCATCACCTGCACCGCCCCGGCGACCGACTGCTGGGCACGTAGTTTTTCGGCTGCTTTGGCCATGTAGCTGCCCACTGCTTCCTGCAGTTCGGACAACTGGTACACGCTGTGGCCGAACGATCGGCTGCTCATGATCTGCTGTTTCTGCGCTACCACCTCTTCCAGGTCGAGGCAGGACAGCCCGCGCAGTTCGCGCACGGTGCGCTCCAGCACCACCGAAAACCTGGCCCGCACACTGCCGGGGTCGGCATCGCGCAGATCGCGCACGGTGTTCACTCCCTGCGCACGGAGGCGTTCGCTGATGCGCCCGCCGACACCCCAGACTTCACCGACCGGAATCGCAGCCAGCAGAACGTCGAGCTGTGCCGGCGCCAGCGCCGTCAGGTCACACACGCCAGCCTCACCGGCGAGGCCTTTTTTGGCGCAGTGGTTGGCAAGCTTGGCGAGCGTCTTGCTGGGCCCGATGCCGACGCACACGCCCAGCCCCAGCCAATCGGCGACGCGCGCACGGATCCGGCCGCCCAGCCCGGTCAGGCCCTCGGGATGCAGGCTGCCAAAACCAGACAGATCCAGAAAGGACTCGTCGATCGAATACACCTCCAGATGCGGCGTGAACTGGCTCAGCACCTCAACCACCCGGTTGCTCATGTCGGCGTAGAGCGTGTAGTTGGATGAAAAGGCCACCACACCGCGCGCTTCCGCCTGCGCGCGCAGGGTGTGCCAGGGCGCTCCCATCGCGATGCCGAGCGCTTTTGCCTCGGCCGAGCGCGCCACCACGCAGCCGTCGTTGTTCGACAACACGACCAACGGGGTATGCGTCAGGGTAGGGTCAAACAGTTTTTCGCAGGACGCATAGAAATTGTTGCAGTCCACCAGGGCAAACACCGGCATGTTCAGATCCGCCCCTGCTGTCGGCGGTTTCACGCCGGCACGCGCTTGAACTTGCCCACCACCACCCCCCAGATCAGCAACTCGGTGTCTTCTCCCACTTCAAGCGGCGGATAGGCGGGATTCTCCGCCACCAGTGCGACACGACCGTCGCGATGCCGCAGGCGTTTGACCAGCCGCTCGCCGTTGACGAAGGCCACCACAATATGGCCGTGCACCGGCCGCACGCTCTTGTCCACCACCAGGATGTCGCCGGAAAAGATCTCGGCCCCCTGCATGGAGTCGCCTTCGACCGGAAAAAAGAAGGTCGAACTGGCATTGCGCACCAGATATTCATTGATGTCGAGACGCTTGTCTTCGTAGTCGGCCGCTGGCGATGGAAAACCGGCGGAGAGTTTCACAGCACCCAGGGGTAGCGCCTGGCGTCGCGGATTCTCGTAGGGTCGCCACAGGCCGGCCTGGGGCGCGTCCGCGCGGCTGAAGTCGGCGTGAGGCGCGTCCGCGCGCCTTGCACACGTGGCCACGATGGACCTTGCCAGGGGGTCTTCCGGGAGGGGAATGGAGTTCATGAGAGACTGCCGAACACAGGAACGAGCCAAGATTACTGTATATCCATACAGTCTCCAAGGGGGTAGCTCCTGCCAACTGGATTCGCCCCGGTCACGGCGCCCCGGCGCTCTCCCGGCGGCTTACACGCAGTTCACCAGAATGTTGGTCGGCGTATTGGTGGTCGCCGTAAACGTCGGATTGCTCACCGTACAGGTCTGGCCGACCGGTTGCGAGGTCACCGCCACGGTGTAGAGGTTGCCGATGGTGAGCGTGTTCGAGAACGAGAAAGTGCCGTTGGCGGTGAGCGGCAGTGTGGTCACGCCATCACTCAGCGAGACGCTGAGCCCTGTGGCCAGGCCGCTCAGCGTGCCGGTGATGGTGAGCGAGGTGCCGCAGGTGATGGCGACACTGGTCACGGAGCCATTGACCGCGTTGAAGGTACCGGTGGCGCCCGTGATGCTGCAAACCTGACCGACCGGTTGCGTCGCGATGGTGACGTCATAGTTTCCATTGGCCAGCCCGGCAGGGAAGGCCCAGCCGCCATTGGCCGTCAGCGTGAGGGTGTTGGTACCGTTGTTCTGAACGGTGATGCTTTCGCCACTGCCCAGGCCAATCAAGGTTCCGCCGACCGTGGCATTCCCGCCGCCACAGGCGCCCAGCAGTACGGTAGACAGCAGCACGGCAGACAGCGGGACCTGGGCAAGGCGACGCGAACGGATGGTGCGGAACGGCAGTTGCAGCATGATGAGCGGCTCTCTGGGCAGGATGAAGGACACGATAATCCTCAAAGTGTCGCACAACTCGTTTTGCTGTCGTGCCGATGCCCCCGCGTAAATTCCCGTAACGGCGCCATGCACCAGTGAACCGGTCAGCCCTTGCTGGGTCTGTGCTTGCGTCGGATATCTGTCGCGCCGGCACACCCTTTCCTTCCCTGCCGAGTGGCCTCCATGTTTCTTACCTTTTCCTCGCGCCATGCGCGCCGAGCCCTTGCTTTGGCTGCCTGTACCACAGCCATGGTCGCGTCTGCCCAATCCATGGAGCAACTGGACCTTGAATCCCGCGGCTTCGGTCCTGAAAACGCCGGCGGCGACTGGAACATCAACCTGGGAGCCGGCGTCGGCGTCGCCCCCAACTATCCGGGCGCCAGTTCCAATCGGGTGCGCGCCATTCCCTTCGCGTTCGTGTCCTACAAGAATGAATTTTTCCTGAGTCCGGCTGGCTTGGGCTGGAACGCCATCCATCAGGACGGCTTCCGCGCCGGGCCCTTGCTGGGCTTGATGGGCGGCCGGCATGAATCGGACGATGCCCATCTGACCGGGCTCGGCAATATCGCGCCGAGTGCGGCAGTGGGCGCTTTTGCCACGTATCGCACCGGTATCTTCCGGGTTTCCGGGTCTGTCCGTCAGGCCATCACGCACACCAGCAATGGCCTGGAAGGGCAAGTACAGGCCGACGTGCTGGTGCCCCTGAACGGCAAGGACCTGTTGCTGGCGGTCGGTCCGGAACTGGCATTCGCGAGCGCCAACTACAACCAGACCTTCTTTGGCGTCAATGCCCAGCAGGCGGTGCAATCCGGCCTGCCAGCGTATAACGCCGGCGCTGGGCTGCGGGATGTCGGCCTGCATGCCGACCTGAGCTATCTGTACTCACCGCATCTGATTTTCCGCGGCTTCGTCAACGTGAAGGAGCTGACCGGCAACGACGCGAACAGCCCGCTCGTGCAGAACAAGACGCAGACCACCGTCGGTGCCGGTGCCGCCTGGCATTTCTGACCCGGCAGTGACGTTACCGGCCAGGCAGTAGCGGTAGCGTCGCCAGAAATCCGGCCACCTGCAGGTTCAGGAAGGGACCATCTTCCGGTCCCTCCCCCGCGCCAGCGGGGTGCCCCCACAGCGATGGTATCGGCAGCAGCGTGCAGTGGGGAATGAAGGCGGCCTCGTAGCGGGCATCCGTCACCGGAAAATACAGGTCGGTCTCGGACGGCAGGTAGAGCACCGGCACCTGGATCGATTTGAGGGCCGCTTCCGCGTCGCCCTTAAAACCAGGCGTCTGGCCGACATCGTGTCGCTCCCAGGTTCTCGCCTGCAGGATCAGGTTGTTGGCATCGGCGCCGGGGATGAATTCCTTGCGGTACTTGTCCATCACCTGTTGCAGGGTGATGCCGGCCGGCTCGCCGGTGCGCCACAATTCCCGACGCCACCATTCCTGGGAGTACAGCCAGCCGGTCCAGATCAGCGAGAACGCCTGGATACCCTTCTCCGGTTGCGCCTGGTAATCCCCGCCCTGAAACGCCGGGTCGAGCGTCAGCGCGAAGATCTGGCTCTCCAGGCGCACGATGCCATGCCCGTAGGTCTTGGCAGTACCGGCGGTCGCCACAATGCCGTCCATATAGGTCGGGTAACTGACCGCCCACTGGAAGGCCTGCTGCGCGCCCATGGAAAAGCCGATCACGGCACGCAGGTGCCGCACCTGCAGCTGTTCGGTCAGCAGGTGGTGAACGGCCTCGACGTTGTCGCGGATGGTGGTGACCGGAAACCGCGGGCCGTGAAACGGCTCCGGCGTGTTGCTGGGCGAGGACGAGCGCCCATTGCCGAACAGTTCACTGGTGATCAGGAACTGGCGGTCCGGATCCAGCGCCTTGCCGGGGCCGATCAGCCAGCCATAGCCGTTCATGTCCGCCATGTAATGGCTCGGCAGCAGGATGGCGTTGTCGCCAGCAGCATTCAGCTTGCCGTAGGTGCCGTACACCACGCGCGCCTCGGGCAGCACCACGCCGCTCTCGGTGCGGAAGTTGTGCAGGATGAATTCGTGCTGGACCGGTTCGGTGGCAGGGGTTTCCGCCGCACTCACCGGGCCGGCGATCCAGCAGCACAGCGACAACGACAACAGTAGTGACGCCAGACCGGGCATCCGGTGGCGAGTCAAATGGGACATCAGGCAGGTTTCCCGGCAGCAGCCCGTTGGCCGCGGTTGACAAAGGCGGTGCCCCCCAGAACGGCAGCGGCCCCGAAAATGGTGTGCGGACCGATCACCTCACCGAGGAACAGGCAACCCCACAACACCCCGAACAGGGGAATCAGGAAGGCCACCGACAGCACCTGCTGGGTGCTGAATTCAGCGAGCAGGCCGAAGTACAGCAGGTAGGCAAGACCACTGCACAACAGCCCCAGGCTGAGCAGGGCAGCCAACACGCCGAACCCCGGCACCTGGTGCGGCGGGTCGAGCAGCAGGGCCGGCAGCACCAGCAGGGTAGCGCTCCACAGGCTGCCATGGGCGGTGGCCAGCGGCGGAATCTTGGGGCCAAACCGGGCAACCGTGGCACCGATGCCGTAGCAGATCGCCGCACTCAGGCCGCAGGCCACCGCGAGCGGCGCCCCCTGGGTGAGCACCGCGGGATCGAGTCCCACCAGTGCGCCAACACCCACCACCCCGAGCGCCAGCCCGAGCCAGACCAGTCCGTGCAGCGGCTGGCGGGACCACGCCGCGCCGATCAGGGTGCCCCAGAATGTCGTGGTGGCGTTCAGGATCGACAGCAGGCCAGCCGGCACGTGGCTGGCCGCCAGGCTGAACAGCAGAAACGGCAGTCCGGTGTTGAAGAACCCAAGTACCAGGTAGGCGCGCCAGTGTTCACGCAGCCGCAAGGGCTCGCGCCGGAGTTGGCAGACCACCGTCATGAACAGCGCGCCCAGGGCGAGCCGCCCGAACACCACACTGCCGGCACCGATGGCTGGAACAGCGATGCGCATGAACAGGAAGGAACCGCCCCAGACCGCCGCCAGCAGCAACAGCCGGGCATAGCCGCTTGCCGTCACCAGAGCCGTACCCGATCAGCCGGCGCCAGCCATTCCTGATCGCCGGGTTGTGTGCCAAAGGCCGCATGAAAGGCATCCTGATTGCGGACCGTCTGGTTGGTGCGCAGGTCGAGCGGCGCGTGCGGATCCGATTTCAGGTGCTTCACGCGCTCCTCTTCCCGTTCCTTCCCCATCCAGCTCTGGGCGTAGGCGATGAAGAAACGCTGCGCACCGGTCAGGCCACCGATCACCGGTGCCTCATGTCCGGCCAGACTGGCCTGATAGGCCCGCCAGGCAATGGTCAGCCCGACATTGTCAGCAATGTTTTCGCCAAGCGTCAGGGCGCCATTCACCTTGATACCCGGAACGCCGTCGAGGGCACCGTACTGGGCTACCATCGCGGCCGTGCGCTGGCTGAAGCGGGCGTGATCGGCAGCCGTCCACCAGTCGCGCAGATTGCCCTGGGCGTCAAACTGGCTGCCCTCGTCATCAAAGGCATGCGACAGCTCGTGACCGATCACAAACCCGATGTTGCCGTAGTTGGACGCAGCATCCGCCTGGGCATCGAAATACGGGGCCTGCAGCTGCGCCGCCGGAAAGACGATCTCGTTCTGCGTCGGGTTGTAGTACGCGTTCACCGTCTGGGGCGTCATGTCCCACTCCATTCGGTCGACCGGCTCGCGTAGACGATGGTTCTCGCGCAGGGTTTCAAACGCACGGGCACGCTGGACGTTGCCGAACAGGTCTCCTGGCACCAGTTGCAAGGCCCGGTAATCGCGCCACTGGTCGGGATAGCCGAGCTTGGCGCGGATGTGCGTGAGCTTGTCGAGCGCGGCAGCCCGCGTGGCGGGCTCGAGCCAGTCGAGCTGCTGGATGCTGTCGCGATAGGCAAGCACCAGGTGATCAACCAGATCCTGGATGGCCAGCCGCGCGGTTGCCGGAAAATGGGCAGCAACATAGCGCTTGCCGAGCGCCTCGCCCATCGACTGTTCCACCAGCGCAAGGGCGCGCTTCCAGCGCGGACGCTCCTCCGGAATGCCGCGCAGCACCCCGCTCTCGAAGGCAACCGAGCGGGCGGCCAGATCCTGGTCCAGGAACGGTGCCGCCGCGCGCATCACCTGCACGCGCAGGGCATTGCGCAGCACCGGCAGCGGCGTCGACGTGAGCAAGCGGTCCAGTCCTTGCAGAAAGCCGGGCTGACCGACCACCACCGTGCCGGGATCCGCCGGCAGGCCCTCGCCGGTGAACAGCGCCACCCAGTCCAGATGGGGCATCAGCGCCTGCAGCTGCGTAAGATTGCGGGCGTTGTAGGTTTTCACCGGGTCGCGGTTTTCGACCTTGGTCCACTGTAGCCGGGCAATCGCCGTCTCGAAGGCCATCACCTGCCGCGCCGCCCGTACCGCATCCGGCTGCCCGGCCCGGCGCAACAGTCCCGCCATGTACGAAACGTAGGCCGAACGCACCTTCGCAAACCGTGCATCCTTGCGGTCCAGATAATAATCGCGGTCGGGCAGCGACAGACCGCTCTGGCCCACGTGCACCAGATACCGGCTGGAGTCACGCTCGTCCTGGGCGGTGCCATAGCCGATCGGAACGATGACGCCGGCCATGCCAAGATCGGCGAACAGGCGCGCGAGCTGCCGTCGATCGTGCAGACCGGCAATGCTGGTCAACATCCTCTGGACGGGTGCGACACCACGCTGATCGGCCGCCGCGACATCCATGAAGTCGCGGTACAGCATCGCCACCTTGCCCTCTTCGCTGCCCGGGTCAAGGGCAGGGTCGGCCGCCAACTGCTCAACCAGCGTGCGCAGCTGCGCCTCGGTGTTTTCCTGGGTGAGCGCGTCGATGCCGTAGACAGCACGGTCGGCCGGAATCGGGTGGGTTTTCAGCCAGTGCCCGTTCGCATAGTCAAACAAATCCTGCCGCGGCGAGACGGTCTGGTCGATCCAGTCCACGCTGATGCCAATGGCGGGGGTGGCTGCCTGAGCGGGTGTGCTTGCCTGGGCGGGAGTGGCTGCCGGGGCAGGTGTGGCTGCCTGGGCAGGCGTGGCTGGCTCGGCCGCCACCACGCCCAGCAACGCACTGGCGGCCAGCACCGCCTGCAGGAATGGCCGTGCGCCCGCCTTCACCACAGGATCACGCGCTGGTCTTCCGGCAGGTACAGCTTGTCGCCTTCCTTCACGCCAAACGCGCTGTAGAAACCCGGCTGATTGACCAGCGGCGCATTGCCGCGCACAGCGGCCGGCGAGTGCGGATCGACCTTGAGCAGGCGGATGGCTTCGGAATCGCGCGCCTTGCCCCGCCAGACCTGGGCCCAGCCCATGTAAAGGCGCTGGTCGCCGCTCATACCGTCGATCACGGGCGCTTCCTTGCCGGCGAGCGACAAACGGTAGGCCTTGTAGGCGATTGCGAGCCCCGAGTTGTCGGCGATGTTCTCGCCCAGGGTGAGCCGGCCATTCACCTTGTAGCCGGGGATCGGCTCGTAGCGTTCGTACTGGGCGACCAACTTGCCGGTGCGCTCGGCAAACCCGGCGTGGTCTTCCTTGGTCCACCAGTCGCGCAGGTTGCCGTCGCCGTCGAACTGGCTGCCGGCATCATCAAAACCGTGGCTGATCTCGTGGCCGATCACGGCACCAATCCCGCCGTAGTTGACGGCTTCGTCGGCCTGGAAATCAAAGAACGGCGGCTGCAGGATCGCTGCCGGAAACACGATTTCGTTCTTGCCCGGGTTGTAATAGGCGTTCACGGTCTGCGGGGTCATTTCCCATTCCTCGTGATCCACCGGTTGCCCCAGATGAGCGATTTCCCGGGCATTCAGGAAATGGGCGATCGCAACCCGGTTGCCGACCAGGTCGTCGGGGCGCACCTGCAGTTTCGAGTAATCGCGCCAGGTCTTCGGATAGCCGATCTTCACCGAGTACTTGGCGAGTTTCGCCTGCGCCGCCTCGCGGGTGGCCGGCGTCATCCAGGTCAGGCCATCGATGCTCTGCCGATAGGCCGTCATCAGGTTGGCCACCAGCTCGTCCATGCGTGCCTTGGCCTGCGGCGGAAAGTGCCGCTCGACGTATTCCCGGCCCACTGATTCGCCCAGGCCACGCTGCACCAGCTCGACGGCGCGCTTCCAGCGCGGGCGGTTTTCAGGAATGCCACGCAGGGCCTTGCCGTAAAAATCGAAGTGGGCCTGCTCGAAGCGCTTGCTGAGGAGCGGTGACATGGCGCGTGCCGCCTGCCACTTCAGGTACAGGCGGATGTCGGTCATGGGCAGCTCGGCCCAGGCCTTGGTGGTGTCCTCGAAGAAACTGGGCGTGCCGACGATGATTTCCTGCACATGCTGCAACGGAATGCCGGCCGCCTTGAAGAATTCTTCCCAGCCGTACGCCGGGGCGATCAGCTTCAGGTCGGCGAGTGACATCTTGTTGTAGGTCTTGACCGGATCGCGCAGGGCCACCTTGGTGATCTGCGCCTTGGCGAGCAGGGTCTCGATCGCCAGGATGCGTTTGGCGGCTGCTGCCGGCGCCGGCTGCTTCAGCATGGTCAGCACCTGCACGATGTAGGCCTCGTAGGCCTTGCGCACCTCGAGCAGGCGGGCGTCGTCATCCTTCAGGTAGTAATCGCGATCGGGCAGACCCAGGCCATCCTGGAAGACATGCACCGCGTATTGCGTGGAATTCCGTTCATCCTGGCTCACGCCGGGGGCAATCGGCAGGGTGATACCGCGATCGCTCAAGTCCCCCATCAGCTGCGGCAGGTGCGCCCGATCGTGGGTCTGGTCGATGTGCCGGAACAGGGCGAGCAACGGCTTGCTGTCCAGCTTTTCGATCGTCGCCTCGTCCATGAAGCTGTGGTAGAGGTCGGCAATCTTGCGCCCGTCGCTGCCTGCCGGCAGGTCGGACCGGCTCGCGAAATCTTCAATGATCGCGCGGGTTTTCAGTTCCGCATCATCGGCCAGCTTGTCAAAACTGCCGTAACGGGCACGGTCGCCCGGCAGGGGCTCGTCGCGCAGCCATTTGCCCGACAGGTGACGGTATAGGTCATCCTGCGGACGCACCGCAGCATCCACATAACTGAGGTCAAGGCCGGAGCCCTTTGGCGCGTCTGCCTGCGCCTCCGCGTGAAAAAAGCACATCAGCAAGACTCCCAGGGTGGACCATTTCATGCGAAACCGCTCCGTCAGTGGTTGATTGTCCGGGCAGGATCACCGCCCCGACCATTTTTTTGATTGTGCCGCATCACCGGCAAGCGTGGTCAGCCGGAAACAAACAGACGAGCTTTCAGGGTTTTTAGTTCATCGCGCAGCCGCGCCGCCTTCTCGAACTCCAGGTTGCGGGCCGCCTCGAGCATGTCTTTCTCGAGCTTTTTCACGGCCGACGTCAGCTGCTTCTCGCTCAGGCTTTCGTACTGGGTCTCTTCCTGCGCGGCCTTCAGTTCCTCGCGTGCCGCATCCGGGTCGTAGATGCCTTCGATCATGTCCTTGATGCGCTTCTGCACCCCACGCGGCACGATGCCGTGTTCCGTGTTGTAGGCAAGCTGCACGCTGCGCCGCCGCTCGGTTTCGTCGATGGCCTTCTTCATCGAGTCAGTGATGCGGTCGGCGTAGAGGATCGCCTTGCCGTTCAGGTGCCGCGCTGCCCGACCGATGGTCTGGATCAGCGAGCGCTCGGAGCGCAGGAAGCCCTCCTTGTCGGCATCCAGGATCGCCACCAGCGACACCTCCGGGATGTCCAGGCCCTCACGCAGCAGGTTGATGCCCACCAGCACATCGAACACGCCCAGCCGCAGGTCGCGGATGATCTCGACGCGCTCCACGGTATCGACGTCCGAGTGCAGGTAACGCACCTTCACCTGATGGTCGCTCAGATAGTCGGTCAGGTCTTCCGACATGCGCTTGGTGAGCGTGGTCACGAGTACCCGTTCACCCGCCGCCGTCCGCGCCTTGATCTCGGAGAGCAGGTCGTCGACCTGGGCCGTGGCAGGCCGCACCTCGATCACCGGATCGATCAGGCCCGTCGGGCGCACCACCTGCTCCACCACCTGCCCGGAATGTTCGTGCTCGTAATCGGCTGGCGTCGCCGAGATGAATACGGTCTGCGGCATCAGCAGTTCGAATTCGTCAAAGCGCAGGGGCCGGTTGTCGAGCGCGGACGGCAGCCGGAAACCATAGTCCACCAGGTTTTCCTTGCGCGCGCGGTCGCCTCGGTACATGCCGCCTACCTGGGACACGGTGACATGACTTTCATCAATGAACATCAGCGAGCGCTTCGGCAGATATTCCAGCAGGGTCGGCGGCGGCGCCCCGGGCGGACGGCCTGACAGATGCCGCGAGTAGTTCTCGATGCCCTTGCAGAAACCGATTTCAGCCATCATTTCCAGGTCGAAACGGGTGCGCTGTTCGATCCGCTGCAGCTCGATCAGCTTGTTTTCCCGGGCGAAGAATTCCATCCGTTCCGACAGTTCAAGCTTGATCGTCTCCACGGCATCCAGCGTGGTCTGCCGGGGCGTGACGTAGTGGCTGGAGGGATAGAGGGTGAAGCGCCCCACCCGTTGCAGGATCTGCCCGGTCAGCGGATCAAAGGCGGTGATGGTCTCCAGCTCGTCGTCGAACATCGACACGCGGATGGCGGTATCGCTGTTCTCGGCCGGGAACACATCGATCACCTCGCCGCGAACGCGGAAGGTGCCGCGCTTAAAGTCCACCTCATTGCGCGTGTACTGCATTTCGGTCAGGCGCTTGATGATGGCGCGTTGGTCCACGCGCTCCTTCTCGCGCAGATGCAGCACCATCTTGTGGTAGTCCTCGGGGTTGCCGATGCCATAGATGGCCGACACGGTCGCGACAATCACGCAGTCGGGACGCTCCAGCAGGCTCTTGGTGGCCGACAGGCGCATCTGTTCGATGTGCTCGTTGATGCTCGAGTCTTTCTCGATGAACAGGTCGCGCGAGGGCACATACGCCTCGGGCTGGTAGTAGTCGTAATAAGAGACGAAATACTCCACTGCATTTTCGGGCAGGAATTCGCGCATCTCGGCGTACAGCTGGGCCGCCAGCGTCTTGTTCGGCGCCATGATGATGGCGGGCCGCCCGAGCCGGGCAATCACGTTGGCCGTGGTAAAGGTCTTGCCCGATCCAGTTACCCCAAGCAGGGTCTGGAACTGCAAGCCGTCCTCAATGCCTTCGACCAGCTTCGCGATGGCCTGCGGCTGATCGCCGGCCGGCTTGAATGGCAGGTGCAGGCGATAGGGACTATCGGGAAAAGTTTCAACCACTTGTGATAGCATTGAATGTTGCCTTTGCAACGCTCAAGTGTAGCACGCAGCATCCTGTGTGCTGTGCGAGCGTCC
Source organism: uncultured Ferrovum sp. (assembly GCA_903863375.1). Taxonomy (GTDB): domain Bacteria; phylum Pseudomonadota; class Gammaproteobacteria; order Burkholderiales; family Ferrovaceae; genus CAIVHB01. Next base: position 47,159 of record CAIPBT010000139.1, on the reverse strand, counting down.
GATCGACCCAACCATCACCGCCCGACCACCATGACCGCTGCCTCTACCCTGCTCTCCCACGTCGAACTCGCCCCCCGCGACCCCATCCTGGGCGTGACGGAAGCCTTCAACCAGGACACCAATCCGCGCAAGGTCAACCTTGGCGTGGGCGTGTACACCGACGAAAACGGCAAGGTGCCCCTGCTGGACTGCGTCCGCCAGGCCGAGGCCCAGCTGAGCGCGATCCCGTCGCCACGCTCTTACCTGCCGATCGACGGCCTGGTGGTCTATGACCGGCATGTCCAGGCCCTGGTGTTCGGTGCCGATTCTCCGGTCATCCGCGATGGTCGGGCCGTGACCGTACAGGCCCTCGGCGGCACCGGCGGCCTGCGTATCGGCGCCGATTTCCTGGCCCGGTTCAGCCCCGACTCGGAAGTCTGGATCAGCGATCCCAGCTGGGAAAACCACCGCGCCCTGTTTGAGGCAGCCGGTTTTACCGTCAAGAATTACCCGTATTACGACGCGGCTAGCCGCGGCGTAAACTTCTCGGGACTGATGGCCGCCCTGAACAGCGCCGCCGCCGGCACCGTGATCGTGCTGCACGCCTGCTGCCACAACCCGAGCGGGGTTGACCTGTCGGCCGAGCAATGGGCCCAGGTGATCGAGGTGGTTGGCCAGCGCGACCTGATCCCCTTCCTGGATCTGGCCTACCAGGGCTTTTCCGGCTCGATCGAAGAAGACGGCGCGGTGATCCGTCAGTTTGCCGGCACCGGCAAACCGCTGTTCGTGTCCAACTCGTTCTCGAAATCCTTCTCGCTGTACGGCGAGCGGGTTGGCGCCTTCTCGCTGGTGACCACCACCAAGGACGACGCCCTGCGCGCACTGTCGCAGTTGAAGCGCATTGTGCGCACCAACTATTCCAATCCGCCGGCACACGGCGCCCAGGTGGTGGCCGCCGTGCTGGGCAGCGAAGACCTGCGCGCCCTGTGGGAGACCGAACTGGCCGGGATGCGCGACCGCATCAAGCGCATGCGTGCCCTGTTTGTGGAAAAACTGAAGGCTGCCGCGCCGCAGCATGATTTCAGCTTTGTCGCACGCCAGAACGGCATGTTCTCGTTCTCGGGTCTGTCCAAGGCCCAGGTCGAGCGCATGCGCGCGGAGTTCTCGGTGTATGCCGTGGATAGCGGCCGCATCTGCGTTGCGGCCATGAACGAGAAAAACATCGACACTGTGGTGGCGGCCATCTCCGCCGTGCTGTAAGCGCGGCAGGACAAGAAATTCCGGTCTGGGTGTTGACCCGATACGAACCTCAGACTAGAATCTCGGTTTTCGCGATTCCTCGATAGCTCAGTCGGTAGAGCGACGGACTGTTAATCCGCAGGTCCCTGGTTCGAGCCCAGGTCGGGGAGCCACAGAAATGAAGATGAAAGCCACCAGTGATGGTGGCTTTTTTCTTGCCTGTCCTTCCCGGCAGCCTGGGCGCTGCGCGCGCCCGGTGGCGTGCCGGAAGCAGGTCAGGTCACTGGAGCGCTGCGCACCCCGCGCGTCAAGTTCTGCCCGCTGTAGTCGTTAAAGTCAACTGAAGTCAGACAACCGGCGCCAGTGCGGTCGGTCCGGAATGTGCTGACCAGTCCTGCCCGCTGCAGAACCGCCGGCTCCAGAGCCATGAGAGAAGCGCGCGATGACCATTGAAACCGCCCTTGTTCAACTGATTTACGTCAGCAGCACGGCCATTCCGCTGGATGATTCCGCCATTGGCATGATCCTGCAGCAGTGTCGGCGCAACAACCCGCCGCTGGGCGTCACCGGTCTGCTCGTGTCCTGTGAAGGTCAGTTCTTCCAGGTGCTGGAGGGGCCGCGACAGGCCGTAGAGCAGCTGTATGCGACGATTCAGGCCGACTCACGCCATCGACAGGTCGTGGTCCTGCTGGAGGAAGATCTCACCGAGCGACAGTTTGCCGAGTGGAGCATGGCACATCAGCCACTCGCCGCAACCGATGTCCAGCAGGGCTTACAGGTGGACCGGCTGTCGGAACTGCCAGCGGCGCTGGACCGCACGGGCAGCCGCCTCGTGCGTGCTTTGCTGCTGGCGTTCCTGGAACAGACCCGCGCCCTGCTCCGACCGCAAGCGCCGGCCGGGCAACCGCAGCAACGTGCAAACGCCAGCCTGCCGCAATGACGACGGATACCGGGCTCTGGGCGGCCCTTTGCACTGCACTGTCGGGAGTGCTCGTATGGGCGGCATGGACCATCCGCCGCCAGCAGGTGACGCTGGCGGTGCGGGAGGACGCGTTGCGCCAGGCCCGGGCGTCGTCCGCTGTCACAGAGATCGCCGACCTGATCCAGGTATGGCTTACCGAGCAGGCCCGCCTGGATACGGTGCTCACGGCCAACCTGCTGGCGGCAGTGGCTGAAAACGAACGCGCCGCTGTGATGATGATGGACGAAGTCTGCGCCATCGATACGGCGGCTCGCGGCACGCTGGATTACCTGCGCAACTCCCATGCCGTTGGCTGCGAGATGGACAGCGGCGTGGTGCACAAGGTAGGTCTGATCGATGACGTGTTCCGCTTCGTTTCTGGGCTGCCAGACCAGGTGCGGGAAGATATGGCGTCGATCCACGCGAGTGCGCGGCAGATCGACGCCCTGGGCAACATGACCACCCTGATCCGCGACATCAGCAAGCAGACCGATCTGCTGGCGCTGAACGCCGCTATTGAGGCAGCCCGCGCTGGCGACGCCGGCCGTGGCTTCGCCGTGGTGGCCGATGAAGTCCGGAAACTCTCCGAGCGCTCGTCTACGGCCGCGGCAGCGATCGACGCAGGACTGCGCGAGGCACGCACCGCCATCCAGGAAGGGCTGCAGCTGCGCGGGTTGACGGCGTCGCTCGAGGCCGCCGCGCATGCCCAGGAAAGTGCAGCCATGGTGCGCGAAGGCTATGAAGATACCCAGCAGTTCTATCGCACCCTGGTCAGGGTGACGATGGACCAGAACGACGTGCTGGCGGGCCGCATCAGCGCCATGGTGGGTTACGCCCAGTATCAGGACATTTTCCGCCAGCGCATGGAGCGCATCGAGGCCACCACGGCCGCACGTAACCGCCTGGTGCAGGAGATTGCCAGCCACGGGAATGACCTCGCCGGGCTGCGGCACGCATGCCAGCAACTGGCGGACCTGCTGCCGCAATTTGAGGCTCAGGAACAGCGTCACGCGGCACCGCAGGAGATCGAAGCCGCGCGACGGCCAGACGGCGCGGGCCCCGGCGGAAACATTGTTTTTTTCTGACGCATTCCCTACCATCCGGCGCAGGTAGCACTGACCGATCCTTCCCTCTCGAAGCAGCCCTCGCCTGAGCGATCATGGCCCATATCCTGGTGGTCGAAGACGACCCGATCTTTCGTGAAATGCTGATGCAGATGCTGCAGGCCGAACGCCATCAGGTGACGGCCGCCAACGATGGCCAGGAGGCCCTGGCCCTGATCCAGCGCAAACCACCTGATCTCGTGTTGACCGACATCCTGATGCCCGATATGGACGGCATCACTCTGGTCGGTGAGCTGCGCGCGCTGCCGAAGGCGCCGCCGATCATCGCCATGTCCGGTGGCCGCCGAAGCATCAGCGCCGATTTCAACCTCGCCTCAGCCGATCTGATGGGCGTCCAGGCCTCGCTGCAAAAACCCTTCAGCCGCCAGATGCTGCTGGAGACGATCCGCAAGGTGCTGGCAGCGTAAGCCGGAACGTGCTGCCCTGCCCCACCGTGCTGGAGACATCCAGATGGCCCGCCATCAGGCGCGCGAGGTCGCGACTGATGGCAAGCCCGATGCCGGTGCCCTCGATCGTCTCTGCCGCGCCGTTCTCCGCGCGGTTTTCCAGCCGCACAAAGGGTTCGAACAGCGCCTCCAGATCTTCTGGCCGAACGCCACGCCCGGTGTCGCGTACCTGCAGGCAGATCTGGCCCTGCCGGTCCTGCCCGCACTCCAGTGCCACACGGCCGCCGCGATAGTTGTATTTCACCGCGTTGGACAGCAGGTTGAGCAGGATCTGCCGGATCCGCTGTGGATCGGCCAATACTTGCAGACCCGGCGTTGTATGGTGCTCGACCGTGATCTGCCGCGCCAGTGCCGCCGGGCGGATAAGGTCAAGACACTCCAGGCAGATGGGCTCGACGGCGATCGCGACCGGCTGGGTGGTGAGGTGACCGGATTCCAGCCGAGCCAGATCCAGGGTCTGGTTGGCGAGGTTGATCAGGTGACTGGTGGCCTGCAGGATGTAGCCGACATTGCGACGCTGCGGTGGCCCCAGGTTGGCATCCAGCTCAAGCATTTCGGCAAATCCGAGAATCGCGTTGAGCGGTGTGCGCAGTTCATGGGTCATGCACGCCACAAACGCCTCCTTGCTGCGCAGGTTGCGCTCCGCCGCTTCACGCGCGCGCACCAGTTCGCTGATGTCGATGGTGGTACCAAAGATACGCAGCGGTCGCCCCCCGGCCGTGCGCGCCATGGTGGTGGCACTCAGCCGCACCCAGAAATAGCTGCCATCGTGGTGCCGGATCCGGGTGGTCACCACCGCACTGGCGTTGCCGGGGTGCCACAACGGCACCAAGGCCTGCAGCACGTCACGGCGGTCGTCCGGATGCAGCAGCCGCAGCAGCCGATATCGCTCCACCGCTGGCCATATCGACGACGCCATGCCCAGTGCCCGTTGCAGCGAATCGTCGATGACAAGCTCGCGGCATTCCAGATTCAGATCCCAGGTGCTGATCTGGTTGTTCTCGATGGCGGCATGCAAGCGCTGACGTTTGAACGCCAAGCGCTGTTCCACCTGTTGGTGGCGTTGGGTGACGTTCGACAGGATGCAGACGAAGCCGCCACCCCCCGGGTCCACCGGACAGGGACTGATCGCGAGTCGCAGCCAATCGTCCGAGGCGCCTGCCGCTGTCGGCGAAAAATCGTACTCCAGCATGGTGTCGGGAATCGCCGCCCGCGCGGCCAGCCGCTGCCGGATGGCCACCACCACCTCGGGCGCTTCCGGGCATGCGAGCCAGGCAAACAGGGGGGTGCCCTTCAGGCCCCGGCGGTCCTGCTGCAGACAGTGCGCTGCCGCCCGGTTGGCCGTTTCGATGGTGCCGTCCGGGAACAGCGTGACAATGCCATCCGCGATCGAATCGAGGATGCCATCGAGCCGCTGTTCGCCAGCGGCTACCCGCAGCAGGCTGCGGGCAGCTGCGGCGAGGGCGGCATCCAGCGCGTCGGCGCGAGCATCCCGGTCATCGCGCAGACGCACCAGATCCTGTTCCAGGTCGCGCAGTCGACGGGACAGCTGCAAGTGGGCCACGGGTGGCCGGTAACGCCACGGCAAGGCAGGCGATCGGACAGCAGAAAGCGGCATGGCACCTGGCGTGACAGAACTGGACAAGCTTGCAGTGTAGGTACTTATCTGATTGTTTTACAGCATTTTGCCGCCTGAAGCTGAAGTCCGTTCGAGCTGACGCCTGCCGCCATCCGTCCGGCGCGATCCGTCGACATCACAAGTCTCGAACGCTCGCGAATCAAGCGATATCTGCCGTCCGACACCCCCGGAATGCAGCTTAATCTGGTACGTTACCGGAACTTGCTCCCAGGAGCGCTCTGCATTCGCCTCACCCGAAGGACCACCCGAAGTGACTGAACCCCGCAGTCTGCTGCACCGCTTGCTGGAATACATCATCGAGCAGGCGCGCGACATCGATCCACGCTCCTTCCGCCTGACCCAACAACGCAGCTTCCTGAAGCGCCCGGAAGACCTGCAGCACCTGCCCGGGGTGGAACTGAACCTGCAGGAAACCGGTGATCACACCTGGCTGCGCGTGCAGCGCCTGGAACCCGGTTCACCGCCACCGCTGCCAGCGGCCCAGAACACACTGATCGTGATCAGCCCGGATCCCGACGGGCCACCACCGATGCTCGACGAGGTCGCCACCGCGCAATATCTGCAGGAGCTGGAGCAGTCTGACGGGCAGACCGAACGCAGTGGCCAGTCCTGGCAGATCCGGGAGAATCTCGAGCGGCTGGTCGAAACCTACCGCGAAATCTGGGTCTCCTGGGCCGCAGAGGAGCGCCTGCGCCGGCGCACCATTGCCCTGTACACCGAACTGTTCTCCCTGCAGCATCAGCTGGAGTCCGAGGAAACGGCCAAACCGCAGGAGCTGGTCTGGGGCATGGGCATTGCCGTCTGGCACCTGCCGCACGCCAACGGACCGATTCCGCTGGAATATCCTGTGCTGTCGCAAGCCATGGAAATCAACCTCGACGAACGCAGCATGGCAATCGAGCTGCGCCCGCGCGCGACTGACACGGCCCTCGAACTCGATCCCTACCTGACCTGCCAGCTGCCCGGCATCACGGAGGTCGAGGCCGCCGCCCGGGAACAACTGGCCCGCACCGAAGACCACCCCGTCACGCCCTTTGACCTGACCAGCCATCGCGACATCCTGCAGCTGTTCGCCGCCAGTCTCGACAGTGAGGGGGTGTTCCGGCAAGGGCTGGAGGCCGGAGAAGCGCTGCCCGAGCCGGACAAGCGCCTGGTGGTCACGGATCGCTGGGCCTTGTTCGTGCGCCCCCGCGCGACCAGCTATCTGTCGGCCGATGTGCAGCGCCTGCAGGCGGCCCTGCTGTCTGGGGTACCCCTGCCAGGCGGCCCCCTGGCCCTGGTGACACCACCTGGCGAAACGCCGGTACGTCATGCTCCGATCAACTATCGCGGCGTCTCAAGCCGCGGGAACGCCAGCCTGGGCACCGTGCAGGACCTGTTCTTTCCACTGCCGTACAACCAGGAGCAGATCACCATCGTGCAGCGCCTGGAACGCTCGGCGGGCGTTGCGGTACAGGGGCCGCCAGGCACCGGCAAGACCCACACGATTGCCAACATCATCTGCCACTATCTGGCCACCGGCCGGCGGGTGCTGGTGACGGCACGCGGAGAAACCGCGCTGCGCGTTTTGCAGCAGAAAATCCCTGTGGAGGTGCGACCACTGACGGTCAGCCTACTGAACAGCGACCGCAAGGGCATCCGCCAGTTCGAAGCGGCGATCTCGATCATCCAGCATCGACTGTCCCAGCTTCAGCCCGAGCAGACCCGCGAAGAACTGAAGGTATTGCGCGCCACCATCGAGGCGGCACACGCCGACATCGAGCAGATTGACGGGCGGATCGACGCCATCGCCCTGCAGCAGCTGTCCGAGGTGCTGGTTGACAATCAACTGCTCAGCCCGCGCGGCATGGCCGAGCGCGTGCAGGAGGGGCAGACCCGCCACGCGTGGTTTGACGACGATCTTTTGCTGGTGGGCGGGCATCCGGCCCCCCTGTCAGCCGAAGAGGAAAGCGCCCTGCGCGCGGCGCGCCGCCGCCTGGGCAACAACCTGCCCTATGTCCAGCTGCGCACGCCGGCTTCGGCGGCCTTGCCTTCGCCCGGAGACATCGCAAGCTTGCACGAATTGCTGGCGCAGATCCGCCGCATCGAGGATGAGGTCAAACGCGGCGAACTGTTGCCGCTGCAATCCACCACCCCGGCGGTGCTGACTGCGGCCCAGGAACTGGTCCGCCAGATGGAAACCGCCGCCGAGCGCGTCGCCCGGCTGGAGGCGGCCGAGGCACCCTGGGCGCTAGCGCTGCGCCTGACCTGCCGCAATCCGGCCTTTGCATCGGAGCTGGCGGCGTTCGAGGCGCTGTTTGGCGACATCGCAGTGCTGGTTGCGGCACGGCTGGATTTCCTGAAGCGACCCGTGGAAGTGCCGGAGGCCGTCTATGGCGCTCCTCGCACCCGCGAAGCGTTGGCCCGTGCTGCCGAGACCGGCAAAGCCCTCGGCCTGCTGTCGCTGGGTGCTGGAGAAATCCGCCAGCATCTGGCTGCCGTGCGGGTGGCCGGTCTCGCGCCGGCCTCGGCCCAGGACTGGCAACATGTGATGCGTTTCGTCAACCTGCGCGACCGCGTACATTCCTTCACGGTGCGCTGGAACCAGTTTGCCGGCACCCTTGGACTGCCGCCCCTGGACGGTGGCCTGGATGCCCTGCGCGATGCGGAACGGATTGCCGTGACCGCCCAACTCGCGCACAGCATCGCCAATCAGGAGGATGTGCAGTTGCCGCGGCTGGCACAGGCGGTCTTCGCGAGAGTGCCGGAGGTGCTGGGCTGCGCGAGCGCCCATGAACTGACTTTGGTGCGCGAAGATCTGGTGCGCCATTTGACGCGCTCGGAACTGGCCCAGGCGCTGGCGGGCCTGGGCGTTCTGCAGGCCCAGCTTTCGGGCGCGGGTGGCTCGATCTCGGCCCGCATGCGTGGCTTCATCGACAGCCAGCTCGGCAACCCTGATGCCAAGGTGGAACGCGTGCTGGCGCGCTATGGCGAGCTGTTGGCAGAGCTGCGCGGCATTGAAGCCATGGCACCCGAGCTGGAGACGGTACGCTTGCTGGCCCAGCGGATCGAGGACGCCGGTGCGGTCCGCCTGGCCAACCGCCTGCGCTCCGTGGAGATCAGCGAGGGTGGCGATGGCATCCATCCCGTCAGCGACCCGGCGCTGCCGGCCGACTGGCGGGAAGCCTGGACCTGGTCGCGCATGCATGCCCATCTGACGCACATCGAAGCCCGCACCGAGCTGGTTGAGCTGGCCCAGCATCGGCGGGAAGTCGAGGGCGGACTGACCAAGCTATATCGACAGCTGGTGTCGAAAGCGGCGTGGCTCGCGACCAAGGAAAATGCCTCGCCGAAAGTCCTGCAGGCTCTGGCCGGGTATGCCCTGGCCATCCGCCGTATCGGTCAGGGTACCGGACCCAACGCCCTGCGTTACCGGCGGGATGCCCGCGAGGCCATGCTCGATGCTGCCGATGCCGTTCCGTGCTGGGTCATGAATCACGCCCGCGTGTCGGAATCCCTGCCGGCCGAGCTGGGACGGTTCGATCTGGTGGTGGTGGATGAGGCCAGCCAGTCCGACCTGTGGGCACTCCCTGCCGTGCTGCGCGGCAAGAAGATCCTGGTGGTGGGTGATGACCGCCAGGTCTCGCCGGATGGCGGGTTCATCTCGTCCGAACGCATCCAGGAGCTGAGCGACCGGTTCCTGACCGATCAGCCCTTCGGCACCGAGATGACCCCGGAGAAGTCCCTGTATGACCTGGCTGCGCGGGTATTCGCGGCCGAACAGGTAATGCTGCGCGAACATTTCCGGTGCGTGCCGCCGATCATCGCGTACTCCAACCGCACCTTTTATGGCGGCGCCATCCAGCCCCTGCGTGTGCCGACGCAATCCGAACGGATTGATCCGCCGCTGGTGGACATCCTGGTCGAGGGGGGCGTGCGCGACAGCAAGGACCGCAACATGGCCGAAGCCGAGGCGATCACCGCCGAGATCAAGGTCCTGCTGCGCGATGAACGCTACAAGGGTCGTACCATCGGCGTGGTTTCCCTGCTCGGCATTGAACAGGCCAAGGCCGTCGACGCACAGGTTCGTCTGCGCCTGAGCCCGCTGGAACTGCACCGCTGCCAGTTTGCGTGTGGCGACGCGCGCACCTTCCAGGGCAGCGAACGCGACATCCTGTTCCTCAGCATGGTGGTGGATCCTTCCAACGCGCGCGCCCTGTCGGGCGCGATGTTCGACCAGCGCTTCAACGTGGCCGCCAGCCGCGCCCGTGACCGCATGTACCTGGTGCGCTCGGTGCAGGCTGCTGATCTCTCCACCAAAGATCTGCGGCTTAGTCTGCTGCAGCATTTCGATCAACCGGAAGGGGTGCCTGGCGACAGTGCGGCAGCCGATCAGCCCGAGCGGCTGATCGACCGTTGCGAGACGCGCTTCGAGCGCGAGGTTTTCAGTGCCCTCGTGGCGCATGGTTTCCGCGTGTTGCCGCAGGTGCAGGCGGGAGCGCACCGGCTCGACATGGTGGTGGAGGGGGCAAACGACCTGCGGCTGGCCATCGAATGCGACGGCGACGACTACCATGGCCCGGAGCGGTGGATGCACGACGTCGCCCGGCAGCGTGTGCTGGAACGGGCCGGCTGGACCTTCTGGCGCTGTTTTGCGGCCACCTGGATCACCCAGCGGGAAGCGGTGCTGGAGCAACTGCTGGGACGTCTAGCGCAGCTGGGCATCACTCCCCTGGGAGCGTTTGAGCAGGTGCCGGCCCTAGTTGAGCATCGCCGGTGGCGTTTACCGGCCTGAAGCGGGTATTGTGCCGGTGCAGCACGTTCGGGCCAGGCTCGCTCGGCACCCGCCCCACCCCCTGTTTCCCTAACCCTTCCCCCTGACCTTTCCCCCCCTAACCTTTCCCCCCTAACCGTACCTGAGACACGAGACCCGAGACTATGAGTCAGATCCACTTCATCGGCGGCGAAAAAGGAGGCGTCGGCAAGTCCGTGCTCGCCCGGCTGCTGGCGCAATTCCTGATCGATCATCAGGTGCCGTTTGTCGGTTTTGATACCGACAAATCACACGGCGCGCTGGTCCGCTTCTACAGCGAGTTCGCCTCTCCGGTGGTGATCGACCAGTATGAATCCCTCGATCGCCTGGCTGAGGCGGCGCTTGAGCGGGAGCAGCAGGTGCTGGTCGACCTGGCTGCGCAGACGCACGCCTTCCTGGCACGCTGGATGGAAGACTCCAACCTGATCGGGATTGCCGGGGAACAGGGTTTGCACCTGCGCTACTGGCACGTGATGGACGCCGGACGCGACAGCGTGGATCTGCTGCGCGTGTTCCTGAACCAGTTTGCGGGTCGCCTGCCCCTGGTGATCGTACTGAACGAAGTACGGGGTGAGCGCTTCGACATCCTGGAAGCCTCCGGAGAACTGGCGCGCGCCCAGTCAATCGGGGCAAGCGTGCTCCGCCTGCGCAAGCTGCCAGACGTCACCATGCAGAAGATCGACCAACACAGCCTGAGTTTCTGGGCGGCGCTGCACGCCAGCGATCCGGAGAGCGGCGCCCTGGGGTTTCTGGAACGCCAGCGGCTGAAGGTCTGGCTGAACCGGATCGATACTGATCTGGGCGCCCTGCTGCCCGGCCTGCCGCTGGCCTGACCCTCCGGCGGTTCAGCCCGCCGTGGAACGGAGCGCGACCGGTGCCTTGCTGATGGCACCGGGACGGCTGGCACGGGTACTGCCAACTGGCCGGCTGTCGGCGCGCTTCACGGCATCCGCCTTGCGGTCCGGCCCAGTGCCCGGCCCGCTTACACGCCCGCTGATCGGGCCGACGGCGGTACCCGCCAAGGCAACGCCAGCCTGGGCGATTTTCGGTACGGCCTGGGTGGCGTGACTGCCGTGGGCCTGCGCCAACGCCGCATGCGTGGCGTGCTGCGGCGCCCGGGATGCCAGATGCCGTCCACGCTGGGTGGCAGCAGCGGCGCCGCTGTGCGCGACTCGGCTCGCAACCTGCCGACCGGCCACCTGCTGGGGCGGATGGGCCGCCGCCACCGCGCGCGGATGGGCGGTCTGTCGGGGTGGCGTGACCGGGTGGGATGCCACCACCGGGTGCGACGCCACCACTGGCTTCGCGGTGAACATTACTGTTTCCGGGTCGATACCGTGCAGCAGCAGATGCAGACGCCGGCCGGCATCGCGCGCAAGCGCCTCGGGCGGCCCCTCCTGTTCGACCAGCGCCATCAGATATTCCGGGGTGCTGCCGGTCAGGGTCTGACTCGCTTCATCCGAAATGGCGGGCGCCAGCCCGGCTTGCGCTGCCGGCAGTCGGGCGCCACCGGCAAGTGCCACCGGCGCTGCCGGCAGGCGTTCATTGGCCGCCGCCGGCGCCGGTGCTGGGATGCCATCGACCAGCCGCGCTGGTTCTGGCCGGACGTCGCTGGTGCCCGGCCCATGTGGCTGGGCCGTGGTGTTCAGGCTGCCTGGCGGGGAGGGCTGCGCTGGCCGCACGAACGGCAGCAGGGGCTCGGCCGGACGCCCGGAAGCAGGGGCCGCCGTTGGCGCTGCCGCCGTCTGGGATGCCGACGTGGTTTGGGTAGCCTGGTCGCGGTCGTGCCGGTAGGCCGCCTCGGCGAGCTGCAGGTTGTTGCGGGTCCGCAGGTTGCTCGGGTCGCGCTTGACGGCGGCGTCGAGGTATTCGACCGCCACCGCAATGTGGCCCTGCAGGTAGTGCGCGTAGCCGAGATTGTTCAGGACGGCCGCATCGTCCGGATGATGGGCCAGCAGGTCTTCCAGCAGGGCCTGTGCCTCGGGCAGATGACCGCCCTGACCGAGCAGGCTGGCAAGGGCGCGACCTGCGGCGAGATCGCCCGGCACCGCGGCGAGTGCGGCGCGAAATTCCGCCTGGGCCTGGAGCACCTGGCGCTGACCGAGCAGCGCCTGTCCGCGCTGGACATGCCACGCCGCCGTCGCCTCCGGGGACCGGGGCATGGTCTGAGCAGCGTCCGTCACAGGGCGGTTGCCAGGAAAGGCGCTGCAGGCCTGCAACACCAAGGCCAGGCACAGCGCGGTGCAGATCGGGGCAGGTTTGCGCATGATCAGATTCTCCGATTATGGTCAAGCATACCAGCGCCCTGCCCCGGCAGGATCCTTTTTGGGCAATCCGCTAGCCATCGCGCAAGGGCTTGCGCACCGCCGGCGTGACCTGCAGGGTTTGCTCGCCGACGCTCAACCACACGGCACCATCCTGCACCATCACCTGCACGGCCATGTTGCGTTGGGCCAGGGCTGCCAACGCCTGCGTGAAATCGCTTGGGAGGTCGAACACGGCAAGGTTGGCCAGCCGTCCCAGCGCCTCCTGGTTCTGCGTCCACCACAGCTGGGCACCGCGACCACCGTAGGTGTAGACGATCACCGTCTGCGCCCGGCCGCTGGCCTTGCGCAGCAACCGCTCATCGGGCAGTCCCACCTCGATCCATTGCAGCAGCGTGCCATTCAAGGCGTGCTGCCAAAGGGTGGCGTCTTCATCACTGGAAATGCCGCGGCCGAAGGCCAGGCCGTCGGCAGCATGCAGCGCGAACGCCAGCAGTCGCACCATCAGTCGCTCCACCGTTTCGGAGGGATGGCAGGCCAGCGACAGCGGATAGGTGGCAAAGACCTGGCGGTCAAGGTCATTCACCTGCAGTTCGACTTTATAGACAGTGGCGCGCAGGGCCATGACAGGCTTCCGGAAAAGGGTAGAAACGCCGGACTATACGCGAGGGGGCCGCGCTGCCCATCATCCGCGCAAGCCGCCGTAAGCCTCGGTGGGCAAGGTCTGGCCATCATCAAAGAACAGGCTGCGCTCCGGCCAGCGCAGCGCAGCCAGTCGGCCTTCGAAGTCGCTGGTGCGTCCCTGGTTGCGCTCCAGAAAACGCCCGCCTACCGAAAAGTCGACGCAGAACACCTGGCCACAGGCGCCGTGCCAGCGGTTGCCCGGCAGGTCGGCAAACAGCCGGTTCTCCGGGCGGCGCACCTGTCGGCCGGCCGGCACGCAGCGGCGCCAATAATGGCCGACCACCACCGGCACAGGGTCCAGGTAGGAATCCCACCAGCTGGCGCGCTCGACAAAGCGCCAGCGGCCCCCGGCAAAAAAGGGCTCACCGTGCGGCTGCTCTACCCCTGAGGTCAGCACCCGGACGGGATTGCCCATCTGCTGCAGGGCATCCCAGCGTGCCACCCGTGGCAGGGGCGGCAGGTTGGCCGTTCCGTCACTGATCATGCGGTTCCACGGCGTACGTTCGGCCACCGCCTCCTGCGCCAGCCGCTGGTTGGCCGGATCACTGCGGAAGGCTGTCTCCAGCCGCCGGAATTCGGCGCTGGGCGTGGCCTGCACACCGCGCAGCCGCTCGATGGAACCCAGATGCCATGCGGCGTGCACCACACGCAGGTCAGGCCGTTCGAGCGCGAGCGGCAGACTGTCAAAAAACGCCAGCACCCCGGCACGATCGGTCTCCGGCAGCAAGGCCATCGGCAGATAGCGCTCGCCCTCCGCACTGACCTGACCATAAAACCAGTCGTTGCCGTCCTTGTGCTGCCCGCGCAGCAGGTTCAGTTCATGATTGCCGAGCACGGCGCAGGCATGGCCCGCCGCGCAGGCGGCGCGTACCCAGGACACCACGGCCGGGCTGTCCGGTCCCCGGTCGCACAGGTCGCCGACAAACACCAGGGTGCGGTTGCGGGGATGACGACCAAGGTAGTCATAACCCAGCACCTCCAGCAACCGGGCCAGCGCTTCCATTTCGCCATGCACGTCGCCCACCAGATCCAGCGGGCCGGGCGGCAGGGCGCCCACCAGGGAAATCGTCATGCTGCTCGCACCATCCTTGTTCCCCATCCATCCATGAAGGTTTTCTCAGAGCGAAAAGTGTGCGGCAGGCGGTGCGCTCCGGCAAGCGGGAGGCCGGAGCGGGGCCGACCAGCACCACTCACCGAGGCGTCTTTTGCTATTCTCAGGCCTTGAACTTGTCTTTGTCAGGAACCTCCATGTCTGCACCTCCCGACCTGCTGCGCCGCCGCGCGAGTCCGCTGCTTGCTTTGCTGCTGTGTTCCACCGCCATGGCGGCCCCGTCCGTATCTCCCGGCGAGAATGACGCCAGCGCCGATGCCGGCGGGTGGGCAGTGCACGGACAGGGCTATGAAAACCAGCGCCACAGCCCGCTGACCAGGATCACCACCGCCAATGTGACGCAACTGGTGCCGCGTTGGACCTATCACAGCGGGGTGAATGCCACGTTCCAGGCTACCCCGGTGGTGCGGGATGGTCTGATGTTCATCTCCTTGCCGATGAGTGGTGTGGCGGCCGTCGACGCCGCCACCGGGCGCGAAGTCTGGAAGTACAAGCACAAATCACGCTGGAGCAAGCTGTGTTGCGGACCGGCCAACCGGGGCGTGGCGGTCGAAGACGGCATCGTCTATATCGGCACGGTGGATGGTCGCCTGGTTGCCCTCGATGCCAGGACCGGTGCCGTGCGCTGGGATGTGGCGGTGGCCGAGCAGAGTGGCAACACCGAAAACAAGGCCAGCCTGAACAAGGATGATCCCCTGGGCAAGGTTGAGGCCACCGGCTCGACGGGCATCGGCATTGCCATGGCCCCGCTGGTGTTTGAAGGGAAGGTGTTCGTCGCCGTGAACGGCGTGGGCTATGGGCTGCATCCCGACCAGGGACTGGCCGTGGTCGGTATCAGCGCCACCCAGAGCCAGTCCGGCTTCATGGCGGCCTATGATGCCAAGACCGGCCGGCTTGACTGGAAGTGGGATGTGACCGGCCCCGGCTGGGAGGGTGCCTTCCACAATGCCACGGGAGACGGGGTGGCGATGCACCGCGACATCGCGCGCGAAAAGGCCGAGCTCGGCAAGTTCAAGGACAACTGGAAATACGGCGGCGGTTCGATCTATGCGAGCCCTGCCATCGACACCGAGCGGCACCTGCTGTATTTCGGGACGGGTAACCCATCGCCCCAGATGGCCGACAGCACCAGACCAGGCGACAACCTGCATACCTCCTCGCTGGTCGCGCTCGACACCCGCACGGGCAAGCTGGTCTGGGCCTTCCAGCAGGTGCCGCACGACCGCTGGGGTTATGACGTGGTGACGCCACCGGTGCTGTTCGATCTGGCCTGGCATGGCCAGACGGTGCCGGCGGTTGCCGAAGCCAGCAAACTGGGCTGGGTGTACGTGCACGACCGCCGCAACGGCAGGCTGCTGTTCAAATCCGCTGCCTTCGTCCCCCAGCACAATCTGTTGACCCCGCCGACCAAGGAAGGGGTGACGATTGCGCCCGGCATCGCCGGCGGATCGAACTGGTCGCCGGCCGCCTACAACCCTGACAACGGGTTGTTCTTCGTCAATGGTCTGCACCTGCCCACCCGGTATGTGCTGCACGAGGAAAAGGATGCCCAAGGTCATCCGTTCACCTACGTATCGACCCAGGATGGCAATGAAAAGGCGGGCACACTGACCGCCCTCGACCTGCGTCATGGTGGCCGCATTGCCTGGCAGGAAAAGACCGACGAACCGCTGATCGGCGGCGTGCTGTCGACTGCCGGTGGCCTGGTGTTCAGCGGCGTCGGCCATCAGCATCTGGCCGCCTTCGACAGCACGGCGGGCACCAAGCTGTGGGACGTCACCCTGGACGCGGGCGTGAACGCCCCGCCAATTGCCTATCGGACCGGCGGCGAGGAGCTGGTGGCCGTGGCCGTGGGCGGCAACTCGCTGTTCGGCCTGAAAACCGGGGACGCCGTGGTGGCGTTCGGCCTGCCGAAGCCCTGATCCCGCTGCGCCACGGCGCGGTGCCCGCAGTCCGGGGCGTCACCAAGCGGTGCGCACGATCCGGGGCGCCGCGCCGCCTAGCGTTTGCGGCGGCGCTGCGCCGTGACCGATTTGTCGTAGTACTCCGGATCCTTCCTGCGTACCCAGGTGACGAAGGCCGCAATGTCAGGATTCGCGAGCAGCGCCGCCGGCGTGTTGTAGTGTTTCTCGAGCTCGCGTTCGGTGAAGGTTGCGTGAATCTTGCGATGACAGATGCGATGCACGTACAGCGTCTCCCGGCCGCCCAGCGACTTGGGCAACAGATGGTGGCGGTCCACACTGGGTCCCGGCACCAGCGGCCGGTCGCAGATCGGGCAGGTGCCAAGCGCCGGCCGGTCGTGGATCATGGCTGCGGGTTGCCTCGCGCAGACAGATCGATGAATCCATGGCGGTTGGGCATCTGGACCGCCGACAGGCTGGCGCCATCGAGTGGACGGTCGGCAGGCCACAGGCCGTTGCGCGCAAGCAGGAAGGCGCACAGGGCGTAGCGCTGGTCGTCGCTCAGTGCAGCCGGATTGGCTGGTGGCATGCCGCGCGCCAGCGTATCAAACAGGGTGGTGGCATACGGCCAGTAGGTTTTCAGGGTCTTGTCCGCCTCAGCTGCAGACAGGGGTCCGTCGCCCCCGATCAGTTCAGGGGCGGTTGCCCCCTGCCCTTCCCGGCCATGACAGCTGGCGCAGTACTGGCCATAGAGGACGGCCCCATCGACAGCCAGACCGGACCCAGCCGGCAGACCGTGGCCGTCGGGATAAATCTGCGCGCCAAGACCCGCCAGGGTGTCGCTGGTGACCGGATGACCCAGGTGTGGCGCCAGCGCGACGGCAGTCGGCGGCGGCGCGGACGTGGCGCAGCTGGTCAGCAACAGCCCGACGGGCAGACACACGATGCCCACCAGCCCGGCCGTCAGGCGGCGACCGGCCTGCCGCCAGCTGGTCAGCCGCCCCTGGCCAGCAATCCAACCGGTGCCGTCACGCATAGACGTGACGCACCGCGCCATCGCCATCGACGGCCCAGCTCACGACGGCGTTGTAGTGGAAATAACCATTGCGTCCGCGCTCGGCGATCAGCGCCGCCCTGCCCGGCTGCAGGTTGCCGAGCTGGTCGCGCACCCGGCTTTGCAGCACCGCCGGGGTGCCGTCCCACTGCCAGGCCGCCCGGAAGCGGGTGAAACACCGGTCGAGCACCGGCGCCTCAAGGCGGGCAGGTACCCAATGTCTGCCCCCGTCCTGCGAAACGTCGACCGCAGCGACAGCACCATGGCCACTCCAGGCCAAGCCGCTGACCTCATATAATCCGGCGCCCGGCAGGCGCTGGCCGTGCGAGGGTGAGGTGATCAGCGATTTGGGGCCCATCACAAAATCGAATTGCCGCGCCCGGCCGTCGGGCAGCAGCTGGGTATATTGCGCCGTCTCGTTGCGGCTCATCGCGGGCCGGTCGGTCACCTCCAGCCGGGTCAGCCACTTGATCTGACGTACCCCTTCCCAACCCGGCAGGATCAGACGCAAGGGGTAGCCGTTTTCCAACCGCAGCCGTTCACCGTTCTGATATAGGGCCAGCAGGGCATCGTCCTGCAGCTTGGCGAGCGGCAGGCTCACCTCCGTGGCGGCGGTATCGGCGCCAGTCGCAATCACCCAGCGGGCACGGGGATCGATACCGGCCTCGGCCAGCAGCAGGCGCAGCGGCACGCCGGTCCATTCGGAACACGACACCAGGCCATGGAAGGCACCCACCGGCTTCTGCATCGGCTCGGCATGCCAGCCGGCATTGCTGTTGCCGCCGCACTCCAGGAACAAGGCGCGCGACTGGCGCGGATAGCGCAGCAGGTCTGTCAGATCAAACCGCAACGGCTGTTGCACCATGCCATGGATCAGCAGGGCAAAGTGTTGCGGGTCGATCTCGGGAATGCCATTGTGGTGCCGCTCGAAATGCAGGCCACTTGGGGTGAGGATGCCCTCCAGCGCCTCGAGCGGGGTCCAGGAAACACCGTTTCCTGGCATGCGCGGGTTGCTGCCGATCAGACGGATCACGTGCCGCTCCGATGGCGCCGGCTGACCATAATTGCTGAAGCCGGTGGATTGCGGTGCGGGCGCGCCTTCGGCGGCCAGTCCCGGCAAGGCGGGCATTACCAGTGACCAGCGCAGCCCGGCCTGCAGGAATGCCCGTCGATCCAGAAATTCACTCACACCGCTTCCTTGCAGATGGACGGTCAAGGCCGCGCTATACTCGCGGGTTGACCACGTCGAATCTTGCGACCTCGCCGCCGCAAACGCAACCATGACTGAAGCCACCAGCCAGATCGCCAGTGAGGTGAGCCGGCGTCGTACCTTCGCCATCATCTCCCACCCCGATGCCGGCAAGACGACGCTGACCGAAAAATTGCTGCTGTTCTCCGGTGCCATCCAGCTGGCGGGCACCGTCAAGGCGCGCAAGAGCGCGCGCCACGCGACCTCGGACTGGATGGAGATCGAAAAGCAGCGGGGCATCTCGGTGGCGAGCTCCGTGATGCAGGTGGAGTATAGGGATCACGTCATCAATCTGCTCGACACGCCGGGCCACCAGGATTTCTCGGAGGACACCTACCGCGTGCTGACGGCCGTGGATTCGGCGCTGATGGTGATCGATGCCGCCAAGGGCGTCGAGGCACAGACCATCAAGCTGCTCAACGTCTGCCGCATGCGCAGCACCCCGATTGTCACGTTCATGAACAAGCTCGACCGCGAGATCCGGGACAGCCTGGAACTGCTGGACGAGGTCGAATCCACGCTGGGCATCGAGTGTGCGCCGGTGACCTGGCCGATCGGCTTCGGCAAGCGTTTTCGCGGGGTTTACCACCTGCTGCGGGACGAAGTTCTGCTCTTCACTCCGGGTGAGGAAAGCGCCAACCAGGCCGTCGAGGTGATTGCCGGCATCGGCAACCCGCGACTCGATGCGCTGTTCCCGATGGAAATCGCCCAGTTGCGCAGCGAAGTGGAACTGCTCGAGGCAGCATCGCATGCGTTTGACCTCGAGCGTTTCCTGGCGGGCAAGCAGACGCCAGTGCTGTTCGGTTCGGCCATCAACAACTTCGGCGTGCGCGAAGTGCTGAATGCCCTGATCGACTGGGCGCCAGCGCCCAGGGGACGGAACGCTTCGGTGCGCGAGGTGGCACCGACCGAGTCCCCGTTCACGGGATTCGTGTTCAAGATCCAGGCCAACATGGACCCGGCCCACCGCGACCGGATCGCGTTTCTGCGAGTCTGCTCGGGCCGCTTCGAACGCGGCATGAAGCTGCGCCACCTGCGCATCGGCAAGGACATCCGCGCCAGCAGCGTGGTGACCTTCATGGCCTCGACGCGGGAACAGGTGGAAGAGGCCTATGCCGGTGACATCATCGGCCTGCCGAACCACGGTGCCATGCAGATCGGCGACAGCTTCAGTGAAGGCGAAGCGCTGCAGTTCACGGGCATCCCCTACTTCGCGCCGGACTACTTCCGCACCGTGCGCATCCGCAACCCCCTCAAGATGAAGCAGTTGCAGAAAGGCCTGCAGCAGCTCGGAGAAGAAGGGGCCGTTCAGGTGTTCAAGCCGATCACCGGGGCAGATATCATCCTGGGCGCCGTTGGCGAACTCCAGTTCGATGTGGTGGCAAGCCGGCTGGCCGCCGAATACGGGGTGGACTGCCTGTTCGAAGGCGCCTCGGTGGCCAGTGCACGCTGGGTGACCGCGCCGGAGCCCCGTCGCCTGGAGGAATTCGAACAGGCGGTGGGGCAGCACGTGGCGTATGACGCTGCCGGCAATCTGGCCTATCTCGCCCCTAACCGGGTGAATCTGCAGCTTACCCAGGAACGCTGGCCGGACCTGGTGTTCCATACCACGCGCGAGCATTCCGTGAAGCTGTAAAACCGTGCCGGCGGGGCACGCGGGCGACTGCCCGTCTGCGGCCCGGCATATCACCGCGCCTGCATATCACCGCGCCTTCTGACATCAGACGTTGCCGTTATTTGTGGCAGCGCAGCAAGGCCTCGTATACTCCTGAAATTGAATAGACGTTATCGATCATGGCCAACCTTTACACCGAAAAAGTCTTGAGCGTTCACCACTGGAACGACACCCTGTTCAGTTTCACCACCACCCGCGATCCCGGCCTGCGCTTCGAAAACGGTCATTTCGTGATGATCGGACTGGAAGTGGACGGCAAGCCCCTCACCCGGGCCTACAGCATCGCAAGCCCGAACTACCAGGAAACGCTGGAATTTCTCAGCATCAAGGTGCAGGACGGCCCGCTGACCTCGCGCCTTCAGCACCTGAAACCGGGCGATGACCTGCTGGTGAGCAAGAAGCCGGTTGGCACCCTGATCATCCATGACCTGCTGCCCGCAAAACACCTGTTCCTGTTTGGCAGCGGTACCGGGCTGGCCCCCTTCATGAGCATCATCCAGGACCCCGAGACCTACGAGCGTTTTGAAAAGGTCATCCTGGTGCATGGGGTGCGCCTAGTGAGCGAACTGGCCTATGCCGACTTCATCACCAAGGAGCTGCCGCAGCACGAGTTCCTCGGCGAAGAGATCAGCGCCAAGCTGCTGTATTACCCCACCGTGACGCGCGAACCCTTCCGCAACCAGGGTCGGATCACCGATCTGCTCACCTCCGGCAAGTTGTGTGCCGACCTGGGATTGCCGCAGATCAATCCGGTGACCGATCGCGGCATGATCTGTGGCAGCCCGGCCATGCTGAAGGACACCAGCCAGATCCTGGACGACTTCGGCTTCAAGATCTCGCCGCACATCGGTGCGCCGGGCGATTACGTCATCGAACGCGCCTTCGTCGAGAAGTAAGCACGGCGTGCCGTCCGCGGGATCCTCGCAGGCGGGCGCCAGCCTGCCGTGCAGGACGGGATGCGGCGCCTGCTGCATCGCTCCCTCGATCACGTCCCCCATTCCTGGCATGCCCGGCGGCAAGCCCGCCGGGGTTGCCTGTGTGCAACTGGATGCCACGTTCGGCTGTCGCCTGTTCGGTCATCCCGACCGCCCGGCAGTCTGCTGCGGCCTGCAGCCCAGCCCTGACATGTGCGGCACCTCGCGTCACGCGGCCCTGCACTGGCTCGCCCGCCTGGAACAGGACACCCTTCCCTGACCCGGCGGCGTCCATGACGCCCCAGGCCCGCGTTCGCGGCCGACTCGCGGCACGGAAGTCTAGCGACGACAATTCGCGCCATATCTTCAGTTTTTCGCGCCATCTGCCGTAAGAAAGATACCCGTCCCACTGGATGAGCCTACATGGCCAAGACCGTACTCGTCGTCGACGACTCAGCCTCGGTGCTGATGATCATGCGCGTGACGCTGGAGCTGAACAATTTCGTGATGGAAACCGCCCCGGATGGCTCGGCCGCCCTCGGAAAGCTGCAGGCCGGCCTGTTGCCCGACCTGATCATCACCGACATCAACATGCCGAAGATGGACGGGTTCTCCCTGATCGAGGCGATCAAGGCGATGCCGGCCCTGAAACGAGTGCCGGTCCTGACCATGACCACCGAAAGCTCGCCCGAGCGGCGCGAGAAAGTACGCAGGCTGGGGGCCACAGGCTGGATCGTCAAACCGATCACCACCGAAAAACTGCTGAGCGTTCTGAAAAAGGTCCTGCCGGAATGAGCCCGGCGCCTGGCCTGGCGGGGCACAAGGGCTGACCATGCAGGTTCCCATTCCCGAACTGGGTCGGCGAGCACGCCGGTTACAGCGCAAGCTGTTTTTTCGGATGTTGCTGGCTGGCGCGTGCGCGCTGGCGCTGATGCAGGGGGGACGGTTCGTGCTGTCCGGGGAACGCGATGCGGCCCGGCTGCTGTCGGCCTTGGGCGCAGATACGGCCCTGCTCGCCGTGTTCTGCCTGTTGACCTGGGTCTACTGCCGGATTCCGTTGCGCCTGGCCCTGCAACGCGGCAAGGCACTGATCCGCGGCTATAACCTGCGCGACCAACGGCGGGCCCGCCGACACGCGAGTATCCGTACCGAACTAGAGCAGGCCATTCCCTATATGACCGTGCTGCACAGCGAAATCGTTGCCATTCTCGAGGCGGGCGATCGCGGTGTGCTGGCCTTGGTGGAACGGCTGGATGCCGTACTACAGGCGGCCAGGACGGGCGTCAGTCAGGTCATCCTGTCGGTGCAGAGCGCCGTGCGCGCTGAAGATCTGGCCTGTCGCCACCTTGAGATGCAGGCCCCGGAAAGCCGACCGGGCCAGCAGGTGGTGCCTGCCCCCGCAGGCATCCTGCAGGGCGTGATCGGTGTGCAGGCGATGCAGGAGCAGCTGAGATGCAGCAGCAGTGGCCTGATCGAGGCATCGCGTCGCCTCGACACCATGCACGCTTGCATTATCCAGGAACTCAGCGATGCCGTCGAACGCATCCAGTTGCAGGACGTGCTGCGACAACGGCTGGAGGAAGTCGACGGTGCCTTGGCCGAAATGGACGAACATCTCAACGACCTGGTCGCGATGATGCTCAACCCGACCTGGGATGGCCACGTCAGCAACGGCCTCGCGCAACGCCTGCGATTGCGTAGCCGGCACTATGTGATGCACGCGCAGCGCGTCAGCGCCGCCCGCCAGATGGGAGAGGCGCCGCCAGCGAATGACTCGACCGAGGTGGAGCTGTTCTGAGGCGCTGGCCAGCCCAGGCCCCGACCATCAGTCGCTGAGAAAGGCCAGCAATTCCTGGGAAAATGCCGGTGGAAACGTCGCGCACAGTTGTCGGGCGATTTCCTCCGAGATGAAGTCCTCGCGCAGATACACTTCCGGATCAATGCCCTTCGCTGCAGAGAAACCCATGTCCCAGGCTGGCAGGAAACGCCGGATGTTTTCAATTTCGGCCACCACCACCACGTCGGCGTGACGGGGATCGCGGCCGATGGTCTCGAAGAGTTTCAGCACCGCAGGACGGGCACCCTCCAGCAGCTGCAGAAAGGCACCGTCGCGGTAGACCAGCAGGCCGGTCACGCGGTGCGCCCGGTTGTGGCGGCGGGCGCTGTCGAGGATATCCCTCAGAACGGCGGCGGTGACCGGTACGGTGGCTTGGCTGCGATAAATCAGGGCGTAGAAGGCCATCAGGACGTCAGTCTGCAATCACCAGCGAACGGCGCCACTGGTAGCGACGAGCCCAGCCGGCTCCGGATTGACGAGTATGCCATAGCGCTCCCGCTGTGCCCCGCAAAACCGCGGGTCTGGAATCAATCGTCCACCTGCAGGGGGTCTTCCTGCATCAGGGCAACCTGCTCGCGCAGTTCCAGAATGCGATCCTGCCAATACCGCGTGGTGCCAAACCACGGAAAGTTGTGCGGAAACGCCGGATCGTCCCAGCGCCGGGCAATCCAGGCGCTGTAGTGCAGCAGCCGCAGGGTTCGCAGGGGTTCGAGCAAGGCGAGTTCGGCCCGATTGAAACGGCGGAACGCGCGGTACCCCCGCAGCACGCTGCGCAACTGCTGGCCCATCTCGTGCGCATTACCAGACAGCAGCATCCACAGATCCTGAATCGCCGGTCCCGTGCGCGCGTCGTCCAGATCGACAAAGTGCGGCCCCTGGTCCGTCCACAGCACATTGCCCGGATGGCAGTCGCCGTGCAGGCGCAGGGTCTCGATCCCTGCCGCGAATGCGCGCGACCAACGTTCGCTCACGGCTTCCAGCGCCTGCTCGGTGATGGCGGACCAGGCGGGCAGCAGAGGCTCGGGGATGCAGGCGTTGGCCAGCAGATAGTCCCGCGATGTCGTGCCAAAACTGACCGGCGTGAGCGCAGGTCGTGCCACAAACGGCGTCTGGGCACCGACCACGTGCAGCCGCCCGAGAAAATGGCCCAGCCGTTCCAGGGTCTCAACACGGTCGAGGTCGGGGGCCCGGCCGCCACGACGCGGATAGACGGCAAAGTCGAACTCCTGGTACCCGTGACGCGTGCTTCCGGAGGGTCCGGGCAGTGGGGCCACCATGGGGACTTCGGCAGCCACGAGCTCGTGGGCAAACTGGTGTTCCTCGTCGATCTGTTCGGAAGACCAGCGTCCTGGCCGATAAAACTTGGCCACCACAAAACCACCTTCCTCGAGACCAACCTGCCAGACCCGGTTTTCATAGGAATTCAGGCCGAGCAGGCGGCCATCACCGCGAATGCCCACCGTATCGAGCGCATCCAGCAGAAAGTCCGGCGTCAGCCGCTCGAACGGGTGGGTGGCCGACGCCCCGGCGCTCACGGCGGCGTCCCGGTGGCGGCCTGCATTTCGCCCGGCTTGAAGGGATTGCACTGTTTCGGGTCGCCACTTTCCATGCCCCGGCGGAACCACGCCACCCGCTGCGCGGAGGTGCCGTGGGTGAAGGTGTCCGGCGTGGCGTAACCGCGCGCCTGTTTCTGCAAGGTGTCGTCGCCGATCGCCGATGCGGCCTTCAGCGCCTCTTCCACTTCGCCCGGATCGAGCAGGTGCTGCTGCTGGTCGGCGAGATGGCCCCAGACGCCGGCAAAACAGTCGGCCTGCAACTCCAGCCGGACCGAGAGACTGTTACGGGCAGCCGGCGAACCGGCTGCCTGTTCGGCCCGTTCCACCCGGCCGCTGATGCCCCGCAACTTCTGCACGTGGTGACCCACCTCGTGCGCGATCACGTAAGCCTCGGCAAATTCACCGGGCGCGTGGAAGCGGGTCTGCAATTCGCGGTAAAACTCCAGATCGATATACACGCGCTCGTCCGCCGGGCAATAAAACGGCCCCTGTGCCGTCTGGCCGGTGCCACACGCCGTGCCGGTCCGCCCGGAAAACAGCACCAGCCGGGGCTTGCGATAGACCTGCCCACGGGCCTTGAAAATTTCTGTCCACACATCCTCGGTCGAGGCCAGCACCTTCGCGACAAAATGGGCCTCGGCATCATTGGCCGGAATCGCGTGCGCCGGCGCGTCGCGTTGCGATGGTGCAGCAGCCTGACGGGTTTCGGCTGCGTGCATCAACACGCCGGGATTGATACCGAACAGCCAGCTCGCGGCCAGGGCCAGCACCACCCCGCCAATGCCGAGACCACCACCCAGCCCCATGCCGCCACCGCCGCCATCTTCGCCACGGCGGTCGTCGACGTTGCTGCTTTCGCGTTCATCATCCAAGCGCATGCTGAAATCTCCCTGTTCTACCCTGACGAAGCATCCCTGGTGTCAATCCGCAGCCCAGGCGGCAACATGCCTCATGTGCCCTGGGCGAACCCGTCGAGCGCGGCAACCAGGTCCTTGCACAATCCGGCCAGATCGCCGGAAGTCAGCGTGAAATCCACATCGAAACGGTCTTCCTCCGTGACCTCCGAGCCATTCCCGTCGTCTTCCTTGTCCACCCACTGCAGGCGCTTCAGGCTCAGGTCCTCACACAGCACGAACGAAATGCGCTCGCGCCATGTCATTGCCAGGCGGGTGCACTGCTTGCCATTACTGATGTGGCGCCGAACCTCGGCCCCATCCAGGGTGTGCCGCAGGTAACGCACGGTGGCCTGCCCGGCTGCCGCCGACCGCAGTTCGGCTTCCTGGTCAATGCTGAATCCCTCCGGCCCCTCCCCGTCGGCCACCCAGTGCGTCATGGCCGACAGCGGCGATTTTTCGGTGTCGAGTCGCTGCAGTTCCACGTTGACCACGGTCTGGTGCCAAACCTCGAGGAAGGTTTCCTCGAATTTCGGACTGGCATTGTCGAGGAGGACGAAACCAGATTCCAGATCCAGCCAGATGCGGGTGCTGCTGCGCACGGTAAAGGCGCGGCTGAGCAGCTCGGTCTCGACCTGGTCACGCAGTTCCCGCAGCTGGCGTTTGCCGGGCGGGCGGCCTTGTGCCTGTTCGATGCGCTGGGCGCGCTGGTCAGCGGTTTGACGCACCACGCTGCTGGGCAGCAGTTTTTTCTCGCCGCCGAGCGCAATCAGACGGTAGCTTTCGCGGGCATGCACCAGGGTGCCGTCCGGACCCGCCGGCACAAATCCGTGCCGCTCGCGCTCCAGGGCATTGAGCGGCTCCAGGCCCCGCTTGGCGAGCAGGTTTTCCAGTGCCTCGGTGTCCGGGAAATTGGCACCGTCACAGCGCAGGATTCGCAGGTTCTTGAATTGCATGTCACAAGGTCTCGACAATGGCTGCTCTGGCAGCCGACAGGAATCGGAAGTGGCGCGCGCCGCTCAGGGCGAGACGGCTCTGGCTGCCGCGTTGGCAGGCGAGCCCGCCGGCGCTGCCACAGTGGCGGACGGGATTGCCGCACCTCTCCCAGTGGCGGGCGTGACCGCTGGCCCTGTCACGGCGGCAGACTGGCCCATTGACGCTGCCACGGCGGCAGCCGGGCCCGTTGACGCTGCCACAGCGGCAGACTTGCCCGCCGCCATGGCAGCGGCGGTACCCGTCGGGACTGCAGGTGCAGCCTTGCCGTTGCTGCCGGCGCCGATCGACACGCGAATCTCGGGGATGATCGGTGGCGCCGGCGACGTGCCCGGCGTGCCCGGATTGGACCGGGTATTTGGCGATACCGCGCGGTCCGAACGCAGCACCCGGGCTGCATGCAGCGCAGACGGCGCAGTGCCATCCGTGGCACCGGCCGGGGCCGAAGGGCTTTGCGGACCAGACACCAGGTCGGTCGCGATCGACGCGGTGGGCAGGCCAGTCAGGCCCAGCACCGACCACAACAGCAGGCTGGGGAAAGATGCCGCGTGCCGGCGCACCTGCAGGGGCGACTGACAGTGGTGATAGGACATGGCGGGCTCCTTCGGAACGGCGCAGGCAAGGTGGTCAGCAACTGCCATCGTGGCCGGGAAATCAGTCAAGGGCAAACCCCGGCGGACGGTGCAGATGCCACTCGGTCACCTGTTGCCAGCGAGCCCCCAGCGCCAGCAGGGTGGCCTCGCTGCCCGGCCGGCCGACCAGCTGGATGCCGAATGGCAAACCGGCGGCATCGCGCCCGGCGGGAAGCGTGATCGCCGGCAGTCCCAGGTAATTGAACGGCCGCAGGCAACGGGTGATGCCGTCGATCAGCCGCAGCATGTCCGGCCCGGCATTGACCGATGTGTCTTCGATGCGTGGGGCAACTGTCGGATTGCACGGCAACAGCAGCACCTCGGCATCGCGGAAGGCGTGGTCGACAAAATCGCGCTGCGATGGGGCCAGCGCCTGGCGGGCGTCGGCAACCGCCGCCGGATCGAGTTCGCTGCCGGCCAGCAGCCGGGCCAGCACCCCTGGCGAATAGAGCGCATCGTGCCGCTCGATCAGTGGCTGGTGGGTTTGCCAGGCCTCTGCCAGCATCAGCACGCGTGCCCGACGCGCAATCTGGTCGAGGCCGGGCACCCGCACGCTGACAATCCGAGCCTCCAGCGCGGTGGACCACTGGTGACGTGCCGTATCGAGGCCCAGGGCAATGCTGTCGGAGAGGTCCTCATGAAACCAGGACTCGAGCACCCCCAACCGGATCGGTGCCTCCCTCGCCGCAGCGTACCGGTCGCCATCCCAGGCGGCAGTCCGCGCGGTCCGCGCATCGCGCGGATCAGGACCGGTCAGCAGGGCAAACAGCACTGCCAGATCGCGGCAGTCGCGCGCCAGGATGCCGACGGTATCCATGCTGTAGGCCAGGGGCATCACACCGGCCAGCGAGATCGCCCCGCGGCTTGGCTTCAACCCGGCCACCCCACACCAGCTTGCCGGGGTGCGTACCGAGCCCCCGGAATCCGAACCGAGCGATGCATACACCGCACCGGTCGCCACGGCGACGGCCGACCCGCTCGACGATCCCCCGGTGACATGGTCTGCGTTCCACGGATTGCGGCAGGGTCCCAGATGGACATTGTGCCCGGTCGGCCCATAGGCGAATTCGGACAGGTGCAGGGGTCCCAGGTCCAGGGCGTTGGCCTCGCGCAGGCGCAGCAGCACACTGGCTTCCACATCCGGTTGGGCAGGGGCTGGCGCCCGCGCTCCACAACCCGGGGCGCCAGCAGGCCGATAAAACAGGTCCTTGTGCGCCAACGGGATGCCATTCAGGGCGCCAGGCGGCGGCAGCGCCGGCTGTGCCTGCCAGTCCTGCCAGCGCCGGGCCGCCGCGTGCGCCGCCCGCAGGGTATCTTCGCCATCAATGCGCAAAAAGGCGCGCAAGGGAGCGGTCTGCTGGGCACGGTGCAGCGCCCATTCGGCGAGCGCCACCCCAGGCAGGTCGCCGCTGCGCAGGGCTGCCTGCGCGTCGAGCAGGCTGGACGGAATCCGTCCGCTCATCCTGCGCGCACCTCTTCGGCAGCGCACTCCCGCTGGCCGGCGAGCGCGGCCAGCACCGCCTGCCATCCGAGCGACGCGCAGGTGCGGCGTGCCGGCATCTGGGCCGGAATGGCGGCCAGCAGGGCCCATCCGGCGAGTGCTTCGGCGCGATGGCTCTCTGGCAGGTGGTCGCCGACTCCGGCAGGAACGGGCGCGCCGCGCAGCACCTGCAAGGCCTGCCCGGCCAGTTCGGCGACCCGGCGGCGCGGCGCACCGGCCAGCATTTGGGTCAGCAGCGACGCGCTGCCCATGGCAATGCCACAGCACTCGCATTCGAAATGCACCGCCGCCGCCGGCACATCGCCATCGGACCATGCCAGTTGTAACTGGAGCACATCGCCACACATCGGGTTACGGATGTCGACGCTGGCCAGGTCTGGCTGCAAGCCGTAATGGCGGGCCGACCGGATGTGATCCAGCAGCAGCGCGTCGTAGATGGGTTGCAGGCTGTCAGCCATGATCGACACCCTTCCCCGCCTGCCAGCGGCCCAGTGCGTGGTCGTCGCTGGCCCGGGCATCGACCCAGCGCGGCCCGGCCGGCGTGCTCTCGCGCTTCCAGAAGGGTGCCTGGGTCTTCAGGAAATCCATCACGAAGGCACAGGCTTCCAGGGCTTCCCCGCGATGGGGCGAAGCCGTCAGCACCATCACGATCGGATCCCCCGGCAGCAGATCGCCGAACCGGTGGATCACGCGCAGCCGCTGCAGGGCCCAGCGCTGACTGGCCTGACCGGCAATCTCCAGCAGCACCTGCTCGGTCATGCCCGGATAATGTTCCAGGTGCAGCGCCGCGACGGCATGATCCAGGTTGAGGTCACGCACCAGTCCGACGAAGCTGGCCACAGCACCGATCGCCGTCGTGTTCGCGGTGAAGGCGTTAAGTTCTGCGCCCGGGTCGAAGCGGCCGGCCTGAACCTGCACCGAGATATCGGTCACCGGATCGGGCCTTGGATCGGTAACCGGATCGGTAACCGGATCGGTCATCGGATCGGTCATCTCAGCCTCCGGTCACCGGCGGAAAGAAGGCGATTTCATCGCCGGCCTGAACCAGCGCCTCCATGCCCACCATCCGTTGATTGATGGCCGCGCGCAGTTGCGGCGTGGCTGCCAAGGCTTCGGCAATGCGCCCATCGTGCGCCTGCAGCTGCTGGCAGATCGCGCGCAGGGCAACCGGGGCGGCCGGATCCGGCAACTGCAGTCGGTCAATGCCGGCCGCTTCGCGCAACCGGGCAAACAACAGGATGGTCAACATGTCTGGTCCTCTTTGGGCCGCCGCAAGGTGTTTGAACACCAATGCCGGCACCAGTTCTACGCCACGCTGCCTGGCGGTGCAGGTCGCTGCAACCAGGCGCCTATGAATCCGGCAATCTGGGGTGGGTCATTCAGATCCAGCCAGGGCAGATGTTGTTCCAGCACGGGCGCATCCGAGGCAATCGCAAAAATCCAGGGATCCTGCGGTGCCAGCGGCGGCGCATCGTGGCCCTGCCGGCGAATTTCGATCTTGGGCACCGCATCGCGCTTGAAGCCTTCCACCAGCACCAGATCGCAGGGGGCCAGTTGCCGCAGGTGATCGGCGAGCGTCGGCTCGGCCGCGCCTTGCAGTTCATGCATCAACGCCCAGCGCTGGTCCGAACCGATCAGCACCTGGCGCGCCCCGGCCTTGCGGTGACGCCACGAGTCCTTGCCGGGGGTATCGATATCGAAGGCATGGTGCGCATGCTTGATCAGCGCAATGTCCAGGCCCTGCGCCCGCAGCAGCGGGATCAGCACCTCGATCAGGGTAGTCTTCCCACTGCCGGAATAGCCGGCAAATCCCAGCACACGCATGTCCGTTGTTGTCCGCCGAAAGTTCAGTGCAGCAGGCGCGGACGGGCGCGCAGCTCCACCAGGGACTGACGGGTATCTTCCGCATCTTCCCCGGCCAGCTGACCGCTGGCCAGCGCCGCTTCCAGATCGGCCACCGCCGCGCCCCAGCATTCCATGCGCCGGTACAGGTTGCCGCGCTCGCGCTGTTCTGCCGCCGCCGCGGGGTCAAGCACCAGCAGCAGATCCAGCACGCGGATTGCCTCGGCGAGGTTGGCGCTGTCCAGGTAAATCCGCTTCAGGTTGCGCAGCAGCCGGGTGAGGATCGCGCTGCGGTCTGCCTGTTGCAGCCAGTCCTGCACGTCCGGTTGCCCGACCAGATCAATGCCCTGCTGCACGAGACGTTCGCGCAGCCCCGCCTCGGACAAGCTGACGCCGGCATGGAAAGGATCGAGGATAACCATGCCACGTTCCATCGGACACTTGACCAGGAAGTGCCCCGGAAAGGCGATGCCCTGCATGGGCAGGCCGAGCCCCCAGGCAAATTCCAGATAGAGGATCGATAGGGTGATGGGGATGCCGAGCCGGCGATCCATCACGGCGTGCAACAGGCTGTTGCGGGGGTCGTAATACTGCTCCTGGTTGCCGCGATAGCCCTGCTCTTCAAACAGGAAGCGGTTCAGCAGCCCGATCCGCCACGTGCGGCTGGCATCTTTCGGCACGCGCTGGCGCAGCCTGCCAAGGTCCTCGGCAATACCTGCCAGATAGGGGGCAATGTCCAGATCTGGGGCGGCATGCTGGCCAATCAGCAGGGCGGCGTGTGCCAGGGTGCCCGGCTGATCCGGCCCTTTGATCAGTGCTTCCAGCTTTTGCGCCTCGTTTTCCGACAAGCTGCATACCCCGGTGACAGTGGTTTACAGGATACCACTTTGCCCTTGCCCTTGCCCCGACCCAGCGACACCGCGCCCCGTCATCCGCCCTCCTCCTCGGCCGGTCTTACATCGGCGATTTGCGCAAACCGCCGGCTGATCTGGCGGCCGGAAACCTGCAGGGCTTCCAGGTCCTGAGCCAGCTGCGCCTGATGGCGTGCGAGGCTGGCCAGGCGCTGGTCAAACCGCGTGAAGTCGGCCGCGAGCCGGCCCAGCTCCACCCGGATCTGCTCGCCATGAGCGCGGGTACTGGCATCCTTGATCAAACCGGCCACCGTATGCAGCAGGGCGAACAAGGTGGTGGGCGAGGTCAGCCAGACATCCCGGCGCTGGGCATGCTCAACCACCTCCGGCAGATGCCCATGGATTTCGGCAAACAGCGATTCGGCCGGGATGAACATCACGGCACCACCGGCCGTCTCGCCGGGCAGGATGTATTTGCTGGCAATCGCATCGATGTGTGCCCGGACATCGGCTTTCAGGCGTCGACGGGCATCTTCGCGCTCCTGCGGCGTGCTGTCCGGATCGAGGCTTCGCCGGTAATTCTCGAGCGGAAATTTAGCATCCACGGCGAGGTGCCCGGTGGGTTCCGGCAGCTGCAGCAGGCAATCCACCCGCACGCCCGTCGAGAGGGTGTGCTGGAAGCGATAGAAGGCCGGCGGCAACACATTCTGCACCAGGCTCTCCAGCTGCACCTCGCCGAAGGCACCGCGCGCCCGCTTGTCGCCAAGCAGGGCCTCCAGGCCGACCACTTCCCGGGTGAGCGCCTGCAGATGGCGCTGCGCCTCGTCCATCGCCCCCAGCCTTTGCAGCACATCGGCAAAGGTCTGGTTGGCCTGACGCAGGCCGCCTTCGACCTGGGCGCCGAGGCCGCCCACCTGGGCCCCCAGGCCGCCGACCTGGGCACCGAGCCCGTCCACCCGGGTTTCCAGCCCCACCGCCTGCCGGTCGAGCAGGCGCAACGCTCCCTCCAGACGGAACAACAGCCACCCGAGGGCGGCTGTTGCGAGCAAGATTAGCGCACTGCTCAGCAGGCTCACCGGCAAGCCGCCCGAGGCATCTGGTGCCCGCTCAGCCTTCCGAGCCGCGGTTGGCCTTCTTGCGCTCGTGCTCGAGCAGGAACCGCTTGCGGATGCGGATGGTCTGCGGCGTGATTTCCACCAGCTCGTCGTCGGCGATGAATTCGATCGCCGATTCAAGGGTGAGCTCAATCGGCGGCGTGAGGGCAATCGCCTCATCCTTGCCCGACGCGCGCACGTTGGTGAGCTGCTTGGTCTTCACCGGGTTGACCACCAGGTCGTTGTCCCGGCTGTGGATGCCGATCACCATGCCCTCGTACAGCTTGTCACCCGGCTTGACGAACATGCGGCCACGTTCCTGCAGTTTCCACAGCGAGTAGGCGACCGCTTCACCGCCCTCGGCGGAGATCAGCACGCCGTTGTGCCGACCGCTCATGTCCGGACGCACCGGGGCATAGTTATCAAACACATGGCTGATCAGGCCGGTGCCACGGGTCATGGTCAGGAATTCCGACTGGAAACCGATCAGGCCACGCGCCGGAATGCGGTAATCCAGGCGAACCCGGCCGCGCCCGTCCGGCGCCATGTCCTGCAGGTCGCCGCGCCGCTCACCCAGCGCCTGCATCACGGCACCCTGGTGGCCTTCCTCGACGTCGACCGTCAGCATTTCGATCGGCTCGCACTTCTCACCATTGATTTCACGGAACAGCACGCGCGGACGCGACACGGCCATCTCGTACCCTTCGCGCCGCATGTTCTCCAGCAGGATGGTCAGATGCAGCTCGCCCCGGCCCGACACCAGGAACACGTCGGTATCGTCGGTGTCTTCCACGCGCAGGGCGACATTGGCCAGCAGTTCCTTTTGCAAGCGCTCGCGGATCTGGCGACTGGTCACGAACTTGCCCTCGGTGCCGGCCAGCGGCGAGGTATTGACCTGGAAGTTCATGGTCAGGGTAGGCTCGTCCACCGTCATCAGCGGCAGGCCCTCCGGTGCTTCGGTGTTGCAGACAGTGACGCCAATGCCGAGGTCTTCAATGCCGGTGATGGCGATGATGTCGCCGGCTTCCGCGGCGTCAAACGGCACCCGCTCCAGACCGCGGAAACCCAGCACCTGGTTGACCTTGCCACGCTTTGGCACGCCATCCGGGCCGGACAGGATCAGCACCTCCTGATTCGGACGGATGCGGCCACGGCGCACCCGCCCGATGCCGATGCGCCCGACGAAGGTGGAGTAATCGAGCGACGTGATCTGCAGTTGCAGTCCGCCGTCCGGGTCGCCGGCGCGATCCGGCACATACTTGATCACGGTCTCGAACAGGGCGCGCATGTCGCCCGGGCGCTCGGCGGGATCGAGGGCGGCGAACCCCTGCAGGGCCGACGCATACACCACCGGGAAGTCCAGCTGCTCATCGCTGGCGCCCAGCTTGTCAAAAAGGTCGAAGGTCTGGTTCACCACCCAGTCCGGGCGCGCCCCCGGACGGTCGATCTTGTTCACCACCACGATCGGCTTCAGCCCCAATGCCAGCGCCTTGCGCGTGACAAAGCGCGTTTGCGGCATCGGTCCCTCGACGGCATCGACCAGCAACAGCACGCCATCCACCATCGACAGAACGCGCTCCACCTCGCCCCCGAAGTCGGCATGGCCTGGGGTGTCTACGATGTTGATGTGGGTGTCTTCGAACTGGACGGCGCAATTCTTCGCCAGGATCGTGATGCCACGTTCCTTTTCCAGATCGTTGCTGTCCATCACCCGCTCCACGACGGCCTGGTGGGAGGCAAAGGTCGCGGTCTGCTGCAGCAGTTTGTCGACCAGGGTGGTCTTGCCATGGTCAACGTGAGCGATGATGGCGATGTTGCGAAGGGCGCGGGCCATTAGGGATTTCCGTTATCAATCAACCCGCGATACTAGCATGCTTGCATGACGCTGGCGGCTCACGTCATAGTGCCGAAACGGAACCACGGATGCCCGGATGCGTACCCTAGCCCTGAAAATTGATGTTGATACCCTGCGTGGAACCCGGGTTGGCGTACCCCAGCTGGTCGAAGCGCTGCAGCGCCGCCAGGCGCAGGCCTCCTTCCTGTTCAGCCTCGGGCCAGACCACACCGGACGGGCGTTGAAGCGGGTGTTCCGGCCCGGTTTCCTGAAAAAGGTGTCGCGGACTTCCGTACTGGAGCATTACGGCCTGCAAACCCTGTTGTACGGCACGCTGCTGCCTGGCCCCGACATTGGCCTGCGCTGCCGGAAAGAGCTGCGCGCGGTTGCTACCGCCGGCTTCGAAGTGGGCATCCACTGCTGGGACCACGTGCGCTGGCAGGACGGGGTGCAGCAAGCGGATGAGGCCTGGACGCGACGGGAGATGGATCAGGCTGCGGCACGGTTTGCCGATATTTTTGGGCATGCACCGGTGACCCATGGTGCCGCCGGGTGGCAGATGAACGCCCATGCCCTGCGCTGGCTGCAGGACGCCGGCATCCGCTACGCGTCCGACTGCCGCGGTTCGGCGCCTTTCGTTCCGGTGGTACAGGGCGAGGTGATTCCCTGCATCCAGTTGCCCACCACCCTGCCGACACTCGACGAACTGATCGGACTGAACGGCTGGACGGCCGACAACGTACATGAACATCTGCTGGCCCTGACGGCATCCGACCCACCCGGTGGCCACGTCTTCACCCTGCACGCCGAATTGGAGGGCATGAAACTGCTGCCGGTGCTGGAGCGACTGCTGGCCGGCTGGCAGGAACAGGGCTGGGAACTGGTTTCGATGGGGGAACTCGCCACGGCCCTGGGTACCCAAGTATTGCCCCGACACGATTTCGTGCAGGGCGAAGTGCCCGGCCGCTCTGGCGTGCTCTCGCTGCAGGGCATGGCACACGCCCACCAACCCCTCACCTTTTCATACGGAACAACATGACCCTCGATCAGCCTGTGGACGACTTCACCCTGCCCGCCACCGGTGGCCAGCAATTTCAGCTTTCCGCCATGCGCGGCGCCCCGCTGGTGCTGTACTTCTATCCGAAGGACGATACCCCCGGATGCACCGACGAGGGCCTGCAGTTCAAGGCCCTGTATGAGCAGTTCGCCGCCGCGAGGTGCAGCGTGTTCGGCGTCTCGCGCGACACCCTGAAGGCGCACGACAAGTTCAAGGCGAAGATGGAGTTTCCCTTTGAGCTGCTGAGCGATGCCGACGAAGCCGTCTGCACGCTGTTTGGTGTGATGAAGCTCAAGAACATGTATGGCAAGCAGGTGCGCGGCATTGAGCGCAGCACATTTGTGATCGATGCCCAGGGCGTGTTGAAACGCGAATGGCGCGGTGTGAAGGTGCCCGGACACGCACAGGAGGTGCTCGACTTCGTCCAGACCCTGGCCTGACCCCATCATCACGGACGGTCCGAGCCACCCGCCCGTGACGATGGCCGACCCGAGACAGTTCCCGCCACTTCCTGCCAGGACCCCGCCCTGATGTCACGTAATGCTGCCGGCAGCACCAAGCTGTTTGTTCTCGATACCAATGTGCTGATGCATGACCCCACCAGCCTGTTCCAGTTTCAGGAACACGATGTGTTCATCCCCATGGTGGTGCTGGAGGAACTGGACAACAACAAGAAGGGCATGACGGAAGTGGCGCGCAATGCCCGTCAGGTGAGCCGCTTCCTCGACGAACTGGTGCGCCAGCCGGAGGCCGACATGGTGGCCGGGCTGCCGCTGTCCATCACTGGCCAGCGCCAGGCGCTGGGCAACCTTTTCCTGCAGACCGAGGCCCTGGTGGCCGACCTGCCGAACACCCTCGTGGCCGGCCTGAAGGCCGACAACCAGATCCTTGGGGTGGCGCTGGCCCTGCAGCGGCGCAATGCCAAACGTGCCGTGATCCTGGTCAGCAAGGACATCAACATGCGCATCAAAGCGCATGCCCTGGGAATTCCGGCCGAGGACTACACCACCGACAAGGTTCTGGAAGACAGCGACCTGCTTTACACCGGTGCCCGTGAACTGCCTGCCGATTTCTGGGATACCCATGGCGGCAACATCGAGTCCTGGCAGGAGCACGGCCGCACGCTGTATCGCATCGCGGGCCCCCTGTGCGCCAGCCTGCTGGTGAACGAATTTGTCTGGCAGGAAGGCGACCGTCCCTTCTTCGCCCAGGTGCGCTCACGCGATGGCAACATTGCGGTGTTGCAGACGCTGCGCGACTACAGCTCGCAGCGCAACAACACGTGGGGCATCACGGCCGCCAACCGCGAACAGAATTTTGCCCTGAACCTGCTGATGGACCCGGAACTGGATTTCATCACCCTGCTGGGACAGGCCGGTACCGGCAAGACCTTGCTGACCCTGGCCGCCGGCTTGATGCAGACCCTGGAGCACAAGCTCTACAGCGAAATCATCATGACCCGGGTGACCGTGCCCGTGGGCGAAGACATCGGTTTCCTGCCCGGCACGGAGGAAGAAAAGATGACGCCGTGGATGGGCGCGCTGGAAGACAATCTGGACGTGCTGAACCGTGGCGACGACGAGGCCGGCGACTGGGGCCGGGCTGCTACGCGTGACCTGATCCGCAGCCGGATCAAGATCAAGAGCCTGAATTTCATGCGCGGCCGGACGTTCCTGAACAAGTATCTGATCATCGACGAAGCGCAAAACCTGACGCCGAAACAGATGAAGACCCTGATCACCCGCGCCGGCCCAGGTACCAAGGTGGTCTGCCTGGGCAACATCGCGCAGATCGACACGCCCTATCTCACCGAAGGCAGCTCAGGTCTGACATATGTGGTGGACCGCTTCAAGGACTGGGGCCACAGCGGCCACATCACCCTGCAGCGCGGCGAGCGCTCGCGATTGGCAGAGCACGCGACGGAAGTTCTGTAGCCAGGAAGAACTCCGTCAACAGGTCACCGGTTTCGCGCGGCTGTTCTTCCGGCACGAAATGGCCGCAGGGCAGGCCCTGGCCAACCACGTCCATGGCCTTTGCACGCCATGCGGCCAGCACGTCGTAGTGCTGGCCGACAAACCCCAGGCTGCCCCACAGCACCAGCAATGGTGCCTGGATCAGGCGATGGTCTTCGCGATCATGCTCGAGGTCGATCCCGGCCGAGGCGCGATAATCGTCGCAGGTCGCGCGGATGGCGTCGGGATGGCTGAACCAGCGCACGTACTCGGCCACTGCCTGAGGATTGAACGCTCGGCGCGTCCGCGACCACGCCGCCAGGCGGCTGCGCAGCCAGTGTTCAGGATCGGCACCGATCATGCGCTCCGGCAAGGGGTGTGGCTGGGCCAGGAAGAACCAGTGGAAGTATCGAAGTGCGGCCTGCTGGTCGACCTCGTCGAAGGCGGTCAGGGTAGGCACGATATCGAGTACCGCCGCGCGCACGATGCGCTCGGGATAATCCAGCGCCATACGGTGCACCACCCGACCACCGCGATCGTGCCCCGCCACCCGGAAACGCTCAT
This sequence comes from uncultured Ferrovum sp., assembly GCA_903863375.1. Classification (GTDB taxonomy): domain Bacteria; phylum Pseudomonadota; class Gammaproteobacteria; order Burkholderiales; family Ferrovaceae; genus CAIVHB01. The sequence goes on along the minus strand of CAIPBT010000139.1, from coordinate 9,521 downwards.
ACCCGAGTGCCGCCATCACCTCCACCTGATCCTGCGCCATGGCGCGCTTGGCGTAATTCATGCTGCGCACCCCGCTTGGCGGACGCGAACTCTCGCCATAGCCGCGCAGGTCGGTGACCACCACCGTGAAGTCCCGCGCCAGTACGGGCGCCAGGCGGTGCCACATCACATGCGTCTGCGGATAGCCATGCAGCAGCAGGAGCGGCGGGCCATCTCCGGCCACGCGCACATGGATGTCGGCACCCGAGGTGCGGATGCGGGCCCGGGCGAAGTCGGGAAACAGGGTGGTCATGCGCGTGCGCGATCTCGTGAGGGGCGTTGTGTTGCACGGCAGCAGCGCAGGCTGCCGTCGCTGGTCTGCCGCCATGTCACCGCATGGTATCGCGCACCACTGCGTCGAGGATCAGGGTTTCCATGCTATAACAGCATTGCTCCTGATGATCCTGCCTGATGAATCTCGGTTTCTACATCATTCTCCTTGCCCAGTTTCTCTCTGCGCTGGCCGACAACGCCCTGTTGTTTGCCGCCATCGCACTGTTGGGTGAACTGGACGCGCCACCCGAATTCACCCCGATCCTGCAGCAGTTTTTCGTGGTGTCCTACATCGCACTGGCACCCTTTGTCGGGGCGTTTTCCGATGCCCTGCCAAAGGGCAAGGTGATGCTGATCAGCAACGCGATCAAGTTGTGCGGCTGCCTCGCCATGCTCGCCGGTGTGCATCCCATGCTGGCCTATGCCGTGGTGGGCCTTGGCGCAGCCGCCTACTCGCCGGCCAAGTACGGCATTCTGACCGAGTACCTGGCCCCCTCCCAACTGGTGGTGGCCAACAGCTGGATGGAGGGCCTCACGGTGCTGGCGATCATCCTTGGGGCCGTGATTGGCGGCAAGCTGCTGAGCCCGGACAATCCGGCGCTGGATCACCTGCATGACCTGATGCTCGCAAACCTGCATCTCGACCTGTCGCCCGCGCGCTTCTCGCTGCTGGTGCTGACCGTGCTGTACCTGTGTGCCGCCTTCGTCAACCTGTACATTCCGGCGGTGGCGATAGACCACGCGCCCGCCCGCCGCACGCCCTGGTTCCTGCTGACGGACTTCTGGCAGTGCCTGTTGCGCCTGTGGCGGGATCCGCTGGGCAAGGTGTCGCTGGCCGTCACCACCCTGTTCTGGGGCGTGGGTGCCAGCATCCGACTGATCGTGCTGGTGTGGGCAGACCAGAATCTGGATCTGAGTCTTGAGAAAGCCACCCAGCTCACCGCCTGGTCGGCGGTAGGAATCGCGATCGGTGCGATTGTCGCAGCGCGCCTGGTGAAGCTGGAGCGCTCGCTGTCGGTACTGCCGGTCGGCATCGCCATGGGTGGCATCATCCTGACCATGCTGATGGTGCACACCCAGGTGCCGGCCATAGTGCTGCTGGTGCTGGCCGGTGCTGCCAGCGGCTTCTTTGTGGTGCCGATGAATGCCCTGCTGCAACACCGTGGCCACCAGCTGATGGGCGCCGGTCACAGCATTGCCGTGCAGAACTTCAATGAGAACCTGAGCATTCTGGTCATGCTGGGGGCTTACGCCGGCATCTTGCGCGCGCAGGAGCCGATTCACACCGCGTTGCAGGGTGTGGGACTTGAGCACCTGCTGGGGCGGGCCTTCTCGCCAGAAGAATCGGCGCTGTGGGTATCGGTGATCCTGCTCGGAGGCTTCATCAGCGGGCTGATGGCATGGTTGTGGCGCCGATACCGCCACACCGTTTACGCGTGAGCGACCAAGCCGCCAACCTCCGGCGCTGAGCCGCAGACTGACAGCGGTTCAGACTGCAGCGTGCGGTTGGCTGCCCCGCGCGCCAGCCGCCTGCACCAGCGAGCGCGCCAGGCACAGGTCTTCCCAGCTGCGCGCCTTTTCAGCCGGATTGTCGAGCAGGAAGGCGGGGTGGAAGGTGACCACCACAGGCAGTCCGTCCCGGTTGTGCGCCCTGCCGCGCAGGCTGCGGACGTTGAAGTTGCTGCCCAACAGTGCCTGTGCGGCAGTCTTGCCCAACGCCACAATCACGGCAGGTTGCAGCAGGGCAATCTGACGTTCGAGGAACGGCAGGCAGGCCGCTACCTGGCCGCCGTCTGGCTGACGATCTTCCGGCAGACGGCACTTCAGCGCCTGGGTAATGAACACCTGGTCGCCGCGCGCCAGACCGAGCGCGACCAGCATGTTGTCGAACAGCGCTCCGGCGCTGCCACCCAGCACGGCACCTGTGGCATCGTCACCTGCATCCGGGCCGTCCGCAACGAACAACCAGGGCGCGGCAGCGCCCCCTGCCCCGGGCACGCTGTGTTGCCGGTGCCGGCATAGACTGCAGGCAGTGCAGGCCGCAATCGCCTCTGGCAGCTGCGCCCAGGCGAGCCCGGCGATCCGGCCTGCGCGCGCGGAATCAGTGGGCGTCGCTGGCTCGGGTGCCAGCGGCCGTTGCGGCGCGACCCGACTTACTGGTGGCAGCGATGGCCCGCGACGCTGCGCCTCGTTCCGGATCCCGGCCGGGGCCGGCGGAACCTGGCGTTGCGGCAGCACTTTCGCGGCGGGCGGTGCCGTGACATCTGCGCCTGCCGGCAACAGGCCCTCGATCTGCACCCCCAGTTCACGCCACCAGCGGGCATCCTGCTGGATCACGGCAAGCCCCGGCGCAGTACCAGGGCGTCTTCGCGCCCGTGCTCGGCGGGATAGTACTGTCGACGCAGGCCGATCTGCGCAAAACCGAGACCGGAATACAACGACAGGGCCACAGCATTGCTGGGCCGGACCTCCAGCAGCATGCTGCGCGCAGCGAGTTGGGTGGCAGCCACGCGCATGCTGCACAACAACATGCGGCGTCCAATGCCTTCGCCCTGCCGGCGCGGATCCACGGTCAGGTTGAGCAGGTGGGCTTCGTCCAGCACTGGCATGACGATGGCATAGGCCAGGAGCACACCGTGCTGTCGCAGACCAAGAAACAGATGCCCGGCGCGCAGGGAATCGCGCAGGTTGCCGGGTGTCCAGGGAAACGCGTAAGCCTGCGCCTCGATGGCAGCGACCTCAGGCAGATCTCGCTCCGCGATCACCACCTCGTCGACCGGGCTTTGCGGGCGTGCGCTCATGCCGATTTAGGCGTCGCTGCGGTACGTCGCTCCTGTTCAGTCTGCGCCACCTTGTCGCGCACATAAATGGGATGCGCGTGCTCGGGCGCCATGCCCTGGCCATGCGCCAGGCGATGCTGCCCGAGACGCGCCAGCCGGTCGGCACGCGGCAGCAGATCGGCCGATGCGACCCAGACACAGTGTCCGGTCAGCTGCGCTTCCAGCACCTCGCGGAACAGGACAAAGGCCTCGCCCGCGCCCAGCCAGCCCTGCCCCGTCGGCACAGGCACCGCTTCCGGCCGGCAGAGCGCCGGTCCGGCCAGGGTGCGCCAGTCGGGACCGGCGGCTTCCAGGGTGGCCCAGTACACCTCACCCATGCGCGCATCGAGCGCGCTCAGCACGCGCAGGGGCGCTGCGCCAGCATCGGCGGCTGCCGTTGCCCCTGTCGCGGCGCCTGCCACCGGGGCCGCAAGGTCAGGGACCTCAGCAGTCGGCACCACGGCCGAACGCACCGACTCGGCGATCAGATCCAGCGATCCCACTCCCACCACCGGCAGGTCGGCGCCGAACGCCAGTCCCTGCGCCACGCCACAGGCGACCCGCAATCCGGTAAAGGCGCCCGGGCCAGCGCCAAAGGCGATGCCATCCAGGCTGCTCAGCGCGACATCCGCCTCAGCCAGCAAGGCTCGCGCCAGCGGCAGCAGCACCTCGGAATTGCGCGCGTCGTCCGCAGCCAGGCGCCATTCGACTCGCCCGTCGATCATCAGGGCCACCGAACACAACCGGGACGCGCTCTCCAGGGCCAGCACCCGCATGGTCAGGCGCCCGGCTGGTGGCAGATTCCCGTGCCGCGGTCCTCGAATTCGGCGCCATCCGTTCCGAGGAAGCGCCAATCGAACCCGTCACGCCGCAGATCCAGTTCGAGAATGCCGTAGGTGACATTGTTCCGGACTTCGCTGTTGTCCTTCACGATCAGGAACGGGGTGAGCTCTGCGCCCCCCGACCCAACCACCAGCTCGCGCGTGCCATGCGGATCGGCATGGCCCTCGGCATCCTGGGGTGCAAAGCGTTCATAGTCGTGATCGTGCCCGTTCAGCACCAGATCCGCCCCAGCCTGAGCCAGCACCCGCCAGGCGGCTGCCATGCTGGTGTTGTTGCCATGGCCGCCGCTGCTGAACCGCGGATGGTGCCAGAACGCCAGCAGACACCCGGCGGGGCGGCTGGCCAGGTCCTGACGCAGCCACGCCAGCTGGGCGGAGCCCTCCTCCGCCGGCAGATTGCTGTTCAGCGCGACCAGATGCCAGCCATGGAAGTTGACGCTGTACCAGCCGGCGGCCGGATCGCCGGCCTGCGCGCCGAAGTACTCAAAATAGGCCGGGGCACCGGCCACGTGATACTCGTGATTGCCCGGCGCAGGCAGCGTCCGGGCCCGCGCGCTGCCCCAGGCCGGGTCGTAGCAGTTGGCAAAGTCAAGGGCCTTGCCATCGGGATAGGCAAGGTCGCCAGCCGCAATCACCAGGCCCGGCCGGTCTTCCAGCAGGGCGGCCGTGGCGCGCGTTTCCGGACGGGACTTGCCGGACCGGTCACATTGCCCAATGTCGGCGGCGATCAGCAGACGGGGCGGCATGCCGGCTTTCTCCAGCCGACGCACCAGCGCCGCCGGCCCGTCGGACGCTGGCGCGAGGGCCCCAGCGCCCCCGGTGGGCGCGGCATGATCCGTGCTGCAACCGGCGAGCGACATCACGGCCAACCAGGCCAGACGGGAAAGAGAGCGAAAGGAAGTCATGCGTGACGCCTGCAAGGCAATACGGTGTTACAAAATGCGGTGGCTGAAAGCCCCACCCCGCTCTAGGATAGCGCAATGGCTATCGCGAAGGAAAAACCCGTCGACGATCCGGCAGCCCGCCGCAAGGTGCGCGTGCTGGTGGTGGACGATGACATGCGTTTGCGTGAACTGTTGCGGCGCTATCTGTCGGAACAGGGTTTCACGGTGGACGCTGCGCCGGATGCCCCCTTCATGGATCGGCTGCTGGCGCGCGAACCGTTCGACCTGATCGTGCTGGACTTGATGCTGCCGGGAGAGGACGGGCTGACCATCTGCCGTCGCCTGCGCGCAGGTGAGAACCGCATCCCGATCATCATGCTGACAGCCAAGGGGGACGAAGTCGATCGCATCGTCGGACTCGAAATGGGCGCCGACGACTATCTGGCCAAGCCATTCAATCCGCGCGAACTGGTGGCCCGGATCAATGCCGTGATGCGGCGGCAGCCACCGCCGGCCTTGCCCTCCGCGCCGAGTGTCGACGGACAGCAGGAGGTGCGCTTCGGCAACTTCGTGCTGCACTTGGCCACCCGCCAATTGCGGCGCGACAACGTGGATGTGCCTCTGACCAGCGGTGAGTTCTCGCTGTTGAAGGTGCTGGCCACCCATCCGCGCGAACCGCTGTCCCGCGAACGGCTGATGGACATGGCACGCGGACGCGACCATGAGATTTTTGATCGCAGCATCGATGTGCAGATCTCCCGACTGCGTCGGCTGATTGAACAGGATTCCTCGCACCCCCGCCACATCCAGACCATCTGGGGCTTCGGATACGTCTTTGTTCCGGATGCCTGACGCCGTGCGCCGTCAGGCCGCCGCCGCAGCCATCGACCGATGACCCTGTTGCCGCGTACCCTGCTCGGCAGGACCATCCTGGTGCTGATCCTGACGGTGGCGCTGACAGAGATCGCCACCCAGATGGTGTTTCGTTACTTCGTCAGCGACGAATTTTCACGGTCGATCGTGCGCGTCGGTAGCAACAACATCACGGCAATCGGACTGGCCCTGCGCGCCTTGCCGCCGGCGGCACGTGCCGACTATGCCGTGCAGATCAGTGAATCCAGCGGTTACCAGGTGGTACCCGGCGCCACCCTAACCCTGCCTGCCGATGTCGGTCCGGCAGACGCCAGCCGGCTGCAGCAGCTGGAACAACGGCTGCAGGAGCGCCTGTCCGCCAAGGCCCGCGTCTACGTTGAAGGGCGACGCACACCGCAGCGGGTCTGGATCCGTCTGCCGGTGGACGGGGGCGACTGGTGGGTACGTTTCGAACGGACCCGCTTCGACCGCGCCTTTCCCATGAGCGCTGCCTTGCTGCTGGCCAGCAGCCTGGTGCTGGCCGTTGCCGTGGCGTGGTTCACCGTGCGCCGGATCAATCAGCCGTTGCGGGCCATCCAGGAGAACATCCTGCGCCTGAGCCGCGGCGACGAGGTGGTGCCAACCCGCGCACCAGAAGGCCCGGCCGAGGTATCGGATCTCGCCGAGGCGGTTGATCGCATGGCAGGGGCCCTGACGCAAGCTGGCGACGAGCGCGCCTTGCTGCTGGCCGGCGTGTCGCACGACCTGCGCACCCCGCTGGCCCGGCTGCGCCTGGCGGTGGAGATGCTGGCTGCCGAATCAACCCAGGACCGCGAGGCACTGGTGGACGACATTGAGGAGATCGACCGCACGATCGGCCAGTTTCTCGATTTCGCCCGCGACATCAAGGTGCATCCGAACGTCGAGGAGGACCTGGCCAATCTGCTGCAGGACTGCGCGGAGCGTGCCCGTGCACACGGTTGCAGTGTCGTGACCGAGTTTGCCGGCGACCTCCGGATGCCCATGCGCCGGCCGGCCCTGGAGCGACTGATCAACAACCTTGTGGAAAACGCGCGACGCTACGCCGGTCCGCACATCACACTGCGCGCCTGTCGGACACCGGAGGGGCTGCGCCTTGCGGTACTCGACCGTGGCCCGGGCATTCCACCCGATCAGGCAACCCGTCTGGTGCAGCCATTCACCCGGCTGGATGCCTCGCGCACGGGGCCTGCCGGAGCGGGTCTCGGACTGGCCATCGTCGACCGTATCGCCCGCAACCATCAGGGTCGCCTGCAGCTGCTGCCGCGCCAGGGCGGCGGCCTGGAAGCCCGGGTCGACTTCGTGCTCAGTCGGCCGTCAGCGTCGCCGACGATGTCGGACGCAGCGTAGCCAGGAACTGTGCCGCCACGGCCGGATCGCGCGTGCGGCGCATCGGCGGCAAACTGCGCCAGATCTTGCGACCGTACGGTTTGGTCAGCAGCCGCGGATCACAAATCACCAGCACGCCCTGGTCGTTTTCGTCCCGGATCAGGCGCCCGGCACCCTGCTTGAGCGTGATCACCGCCTGCGGCAGCTGATAGTCCATGAACGCATTGCCCCCTTTCCGGGTGATTTCGGCAAGACGCGCCGCCAGCACCGGATCGTCCGGTGCCGCGAAGGGCAGCTTGTCGATGATCACGAGCGACAGCGCGTCGCCGCGCACATCCACCCCCTCCCAGAAGGACTGACTGCCGAGCAGGACGGCATTGCCCAGGCTGCGGAAACGGTCCAGGAGTTCGCCGCGCGAGGCTTCTCCCTGCACCAGCAAGGGCAGATCGATGCCGCGCTGCGCAAACGCTTCGCGCAGCAGACTGTGCGCTTCTGCCAGGGCCCGCAAGCTGGTGAACAGCAGAAAGGCCCGACCAACGCTGGCCTCGATCAGTGGCAAGGCAGTCTGCACCACGGCATCGGTGTAACCCGGTGTATTGGGCGGTGGCATGCCGTCGGGGACGAAAAACAGGGCCTGGGCATCGTAGTCGAAGGGGCTGTCCCACCGGCCGGTTGCTGCCTCCTCCAGTCCCATCTGCTCCTGATAATGGCGGAAGTCCCCGCCAACGGACAGGGTTGCCGACGTGAACACCCAGGACTTGCCAGGCTGGGCCAGCTGTCGCCGAAAGGATTCCGCCACGGACAGGGGTGTTGAATTCAAGTGCAGCGACTGATGAAACAGTTCCAGCCAGCGCACGCGCGACGCCATCGGGCTGTCATCGGACGATTCTTCCCAGGCACTGGCTGCGGCGAACTGCCCTGCCCCGGCATTGGCATTGGCATTGGCACCGGCAGAACCGGCCACCAGCGCGGCATCCGCTGGACTGCCGGGCACCGGCGGCGTGCCGTCCAGCCAGATTCGCACCCGCCGCAGCAGATCCTGGCCGCGGGCGGCACAGGCGGTCATGCCCTCACTGCGTTCTGCCAGGCTATCGAGCATCTGCTGCTGGTCGGTCAAGGCGGCAACCAGATCATGCAGGGCCGGCACAAAACCGGCCTGCCCCGCCACGTTGGCCTGGGCATGGCGTCCCTCACGCTCCCGAAACACCAGGCGTAACTCGCGGGCGGCCTTGTCGCTGCGATCCAGCAGACGCTCGGCTTCGGGCGGAAACCCTGCCAGCGTGCGACCTTCCGCGCGGACATCGCGGGTCAGATCAAGCAGCTGTGCGGTCGAGACCGATTCCCCAAAAAACAGGCTGGCCACCTCCGGCAGCTGATGGGCCTCGTCAAAGATCACCGTGTTGGCGCTCGGCAACAATTCGCCAGCCCCTTCGTCTTTCAGCATCACATCGGCGAAAAACAGGTGGTGATTCACCACGACGATGTCGGCCTCCTGTGCCCGCCGCCGTGCCGCCAGCACAAAGCACTCGGCGTGGAATGCACACTCGCTGCCCAGGCAGTTCTCGCGGGTGGAAGCCACCTGCCCCCAGATCGCCGCAGTTTCGGGCACCCCCGGCAACTCGCCACGGTCGCCCGTGACGCTGACGGCAGCAAACCGTTCGATCTCGCGCAACTGCCGCGCCTCTTCCCGGCTGGACAGGCGACCCTCGCCGAGGGTGCGTTGCAGGTGATGATGGCAGACATAGTTGGCCCGCCCTTTCAACAGGGCGATATCGACCGGGATGCGCAACAGTTCCTTCACCAGCGGCAGGTCGCGATGAAACAACTGATCCTGCAGGGTTCGGGTGCCGGTAGAAATGATCGCCTTGCCGCCGGCGAGCAGGGCCGGCACCAGATAGGCGAAGGTCTTGCCGGTGCCCGTGCCTGCCTCGACGATCAGGCCCTGCATGCTGCGCATGGCACGCAGGACGGCGGAGGCCATTTCCTGCTGGCCGGTGCGGGCACGGAACGCACGGCCACTTTGGGCAAATACGCCGTCAGCGCCGAGCACCGCTGCAATTTCCGGCGCGACCGGGCTTACGTCAGTTGTCAGTCTCTCGTCCACGTCGGCACTATAGTCTGGTATCCCATTGATTGCAATTACAGTTTTTCAGGCTGCCGGTGCATTTGAGAAGCATGGCGCAGGGCCGCCGCTTCCCGTACACTCCGGGTATGACACGCAAACCGCTCTATCTGCTGACCCTGCTGACGCTCGCCACACCGGCGTGGTGCGACCCGGCCGCAGTCTCTCAGTCCGCTGGCAGCAGCGCGGCCGTGGCCATTGAGGCACCTGCGAATGCCGACGCCGGCGGGGCCGGCAACGGCGCTGTCCCGGGGGCCGCTGGATCGGCAAACCCTGGTGCCGTCAGCGCTGCCCTGTCCGGCAGTGGTGCAGCATCCAGTGG
>CAIPBT010000138.1 GCA_903863375.1 uncultured Ferrovum sp. | reverse complement strand
TACAACGTGACGGTCCACCCGCATTCGCCCTACCTGGGGCCGGCCCTGCTCGCCACCTTGCACGTCAACGCCTCGGCAGGCGAAGACATGCTGGTGGAACACCTGTGCATTGAACCGGAAGCAACCCTCTACGGCGCCGCCGTGCGCCCATTCAACGGGTCGGTGGCCGTGCCGCAGGGACCAGGCCTTGGACTGGAGCCAGACCAGGCCGTGATCGACAAATATCGCCGGGCATAGGCCTGTCGATCGCCCTCGCGGCGTGGCACACAGAGAGAGGGGCGTCAGCGCGCCGGTCGCGCTGCCAGCAGTTCCCGCGCGTGCTGACGGGTGGTGTCGGTGATCTCGATGCCGCCCAGCATGCGCGCGATTTCGGCTTCCCGCGCGCTGGGTTCAAGCACGTCGATACGGCTGACCGGCGCCCCCTCCTCACGGGCCTTTGACACCTGCAGATGATGATCCGCCCACGCCGCCACCTGCGGCAGATGGGTCACGCACATCACCTGGCAGCGCGCTCCGACGGCGTGCAGCAGACGGCCGACGATTTCGGCCACCCGGCCACCGATGCCGGTGTCGACCTCGTCGAAAACCAGCGTTGGCACACGGGCCACCTCGGACAATGCAGTCTGCAGCGCCAGGCTCACCCGGGACAATTCGCCGCCAGAGGCGATCCGGGCAAGCGCTCCAGCGGGTTGGCCAGGATAGGCCGCCAGACCAAATTCCACCTGCTCGTCACCGTCGGCACTGCCACCGGCAACCGGGCGTAAGCCCACCGTGAAGACGCCGTCCCCCATGGCCAGGGCGCGGATGCTGGCAGTGACCGTTTGGCCCAGGCGCTCGGCTGCCTTCTGCCGCAACTGGCTCAGCTCCTTGGCCAGTTTGCGATAGCGCGCCTGTGCCAGATCGCGCTGCTGGCCGAGGGCTTCCTCCGAGCTGCCCTCCTGCAGCAGGGCCAGCTGGGTACGAACTGCCTGCAGACGGGCATGCATGGCTTCTGGCAGAAGACGATACCGCCGCGCCGTGGCCAGCAGGCGCTGCATCTGGTCCTCGACCGCGACCAGCCGCTCTGGATCGGCCTCCACGCCATGCGCGTATTTGCGCAATGCATGCACGGCCTCGCTCAGGCCGATCGCCGCGTTGTCGACCAGTTCGCGCGGGCCGGCCAGTACCGGATCAATCGACTCCAGTGCGGTCAGCCGCTGGATGATGGCATGCAGGGAGGACAGGACGTCGGCTTCGCCGTCGGTCAGGCTGTCCACACTCTGCTGCGCCGCCGAGAGCAGGCTGTGGGCATGCGCCAGCCGCGCCTGCTCCTGCTGCAGCTCGGCCCAAGCCTCCGGTGTCAGTGCCACGGCGGCCAGTTCCTGCTCTTCGCGCGTCAGCGCTTCCTGCTCGGCCTGCCGGGCCGCCGCGCGTTCCGCGAAGGCGCTGAGCGCCCGTTCCACAGATTGCCAGGCACGCCAGGCCTGGGCCACGGCCCCGGCCTGCGCGGTGGCACCGGCAAAAGCATCCAGCAACCCGCCCTGGGCGCGCGGCCGCAACAGGCTCTGATGGGCATGCTGTCCGTGGATATCGAGCAGGCCACAGCCCAGGTCGCGCAGCTGTTGCAGGGTGGCCGATCGCCCATTGATCCAGCTGCGGGAGCGGCCGTTGACATCGATGGTGCGCCGGATCAGCACCTCGGGTTCTTCCACCGGAAACCCCTCGCGCAGCAGCCAGGCCAAGGCACCGACTTGGCTGGCGTCGGCGTCGGCGTCGGCATCCGCAGCGGGATCGGGATCGGCATCGGCATCGGCATCGGCACTAGCACTGACCTTGGCACCAGCATCGGCATGGACAATGCCAGCAGGCAGGGCAAACAGCGCCGTGATGTCGGCGCGCTCGGCACCCTGCCGCACGCAGCCACTTTCCGCGCGCGCGCCCAGCACCAGCCCCAAGGCATCGACCAGAATCGACTTGCCCGCGCCGGTCTCGCCAGTCAGCACCGTGAGGCCGCTCGAGAATTCGAGAGCCACCTGCTCGACAATCACAAAATCTCGGACTTCCAGGGAAAGCAGCATGCAATCAGCCCCTTACAGGTGGGCGCCCCAGTGCAGCTTTTCGCGCAGCATGGCGAAATGGCTGTGGCCGATCG
>CAIPBT010000137.1 GCA_903863375.1 uncultured Ferrovum sp. | reverse complement strand
TAGCTGGGCTCGATGCCGAGCTCCTGCAGCTTGGCGCGCAGCGTGAACGACCGCTGGGCCGCACCGTTATCCGCATGCAGAATCTCGGGCAGTCCAAGCTGTTAGCGCTGGCGTAGAAGCGCGGCTATTTGACGCGGGGCTGTCCGGGGCGTGAGCGCCGCTGGCGCTGCCGGGTTTCAGAACGGTGGTTGGTCGCCGAGCGGGATGGGCAACTGCCGCGGATCTGGGCGTGGAGTTCGGTCGTGGCGATGCGCGCGCTGGATGGCAGGACCGTACTGCGCCCAGAGTTCATCGCGCAGCAGATCAAGGAGCTCGAACGCCGCCATTGCCTGCTTCGGCGTCCATTGGTCCGGCAGCAGCGTGTGCCCGCGCCTCATGTCTTCTTCTGCTTCCGTTTTTGCGCGCGCTGCTCGTTGCGCAACTGGGCCTCTCTCACCCGATACGACTCGCCTTTGATGGACACGATCTCGGCGCGATGGATGAGCCGGTCCACCATGGACACCACGCACGCGGCGTTCGGGAACACCTCGCCCCACTCCCGGAAGGCCCGGTTGGAGGTCAGCACGGTGCTCTTCTTCTCGTAACGCCGGTTGGTCAGCTCGAACAATAGGTCGGCGTGCCGGTTCGAGTATGAGAGGTAGCCGACCTCGTCGATGCACAGCAGGTCGTAGTTGGCGTAGCGGCGCAGCTTGGCCTGCAGGCGCGATGCGCTGTCGATGGCGGTGAGTTCACCCAGCAGATTGCCGGCCGAGGTAAACCGCACGGTGTGGCCGCGCATAAGGGCCTGGTAGGCGATGTTCTGGGCGATCATCGATTTGCCCACGCCGTTGGGTCCCATCAGCACCACGTTGCTGGCGTCCTCCATGAAGTCCAGCGCCAGCAGGGCTTCGACCGCTGTGCGGTCGATCTCCTTGGGCCACTGCCAATCGAAGTCGGCGATCAGCTTGAACCTGCCGATGGTCGCCGTGCTGAGCCGTCGGGCCATGCTGCGCTTGGCGCGCTCGGCTTCTTCCCATTCCACCACCTGGGCGACCCACTCGGCCTCGGCCACCTCGGACCAGTGGGCCACCAAGCCGTTGAAGTGTAGTGCTGCCGCCCGCTCACGCAGATTGCTCGGGGTCTTCGGGATCGCCACGGCCGTTCTCCTGGAGTTGGTCATAGGTGTCGAGGGAGTGGGTGCGGACGTGCACGTCGCGGCTACGAACGTGCTCGGGCAGATTCACCACGGGGGGAGGGATGCCGGCTTCCTGTTGCCGGCGGTCCAGGATGTGGCGGACCGCATTCGGGTGCGGCACGTCCTTCTGCAGGGCCTCTGCCACGGCACTTGCGACGGCCTCGACTGGATACTGATCGAGCAGGCGTCCGAGGGCCGTCACGATGCCGCCCATCACGTAGTTATGCTGGGCGGCGCGCACCAAGAACTCCTCGGCGATTGGGATCGCGCGCACCAGGGCGTCGGTGTCCCGATGGCGCCGGGCTGCGTGCTTCATGGCCTTGAGGTCGTCCACGTGCTGCAGCACCTCGATCTGCTGGTGGCGATCGTAGCTGCGGCCGTGTTCGGCCAGCACGGTGGCGCCGTCGAGGATGCGTACCCGTTGCTCGGTGGCGGCCACGGTGAGCGCGCGGCGCACGCAGTCATGCGGCACCGAATAGTCGTTGCCATCGAAGCGAGCATAGGGTGTCTTGCCGATGGAGACTTCCAGCCGTTCCTCCAGTGGCCAAGGTGCATCGGGTAGAACGAGCAGCAGGGGCTGTTCGGCGGAGAAGGCCTCGACCACCTTCTTGCTGTCGTCCTCGGGCCAGGTCCGGCTGCGGCACTCCTGGTCGGACCAGGCTCTGGCCTGGGCATTGAGATCATCCAGACCCCGATAGCTGCGGCCAGCGAAGAAGGCGTCGCGCACATAGCGGATGGCGCGCTCGACGCGTCCCTTCTCATTGCCACGCGCCACCGCCACTGGCCGGGGCTCGTAGTGGTGGTGGGCAGCAAAAGCCATCAGGGTTGGATGGAAGCGGATGGCCGCACCCTGGCGTTCCAGTACCACGCTCTTGAGGTTGTCGTAGAGTAGGATCCGGGGCACCCCGCCGAAGACGCCGAAGGCTTCCACGTGACCCGCCAGGAACGCCGCCATCCGCGCATCGAGGTAGAAGCGCAAATAGATCCGGCGCGAGTAGGACAGCACCATCACGAAGGCCATCAGCGGGCGCTTCGCCCGCCCGATGGTCAGGTGGCCGAAGTGCCCCCAGTCCACCTGGGCCTGCTCGCCCGGCAAGGTGCGCAGCCGCAGGTAGGCCTCGGCCGGCTTGCGTGGCCGGATCAACGAGACCCGGTGGCGGACCTGGCTCGAGCTCCCGCCGTAGCCACGTTCCCGGGCCATCACGTAGAGCCGCGCCGCGGTCAGGGTCGGGAACTGCGTCAGCGTCTCGACCAGGAACGGGATGTAGGGATCGATCGCCGAGGGCTTCGGCACATAGCTTGGCCGTGGTACGCCGGAGCGAGCCAGTACCCGGGTCACCGTGCTGTGGTGCACGGCCAGTTGCCGGGCGATGGTGTTCACCGGCCATTGCTCGGCGAAGTGGTAGCGCAGGATCTTGGCTTCCAACTCGGGCGGTACGGTCATCAGCGCCTCATCCAGGGTGGCCGCAGCCGAACCCGGGTGCCGAGGAAGTCCAGCCGAACGGCACCGGCACAGAGCCGGCCACAACGGCAGCACACTTCCAGGGCGGGTTTGCCGGGGATCGCCACGGTGCGCCGGTGGCCGGACTCGGCCAACAACGGCGCGGTGGCCAGTACAGCAGCGGCGGGGGGAACTTCGGAACCCTGATGCGTCACATTCCGCTGCCGGGCCCGCCAGGCACGGGTCCGTGCAGCGTGCGCAAAGCGCCCAGCCCGGCTCTGCTGGTAGCGCTGGCCGGCAGCACGCTGAGCGTCACGGCGGGCCTGACCAGAACACGCCGGGCTGCAATAGACCTGGCCACGGTCGCAGCTCCGGCAGATCCGCACCATTGCCCGACAGCGGCCGCAATAGAACAGCCGCGCAGGCTCCTCCATGGGCGCACTTCCTCGCGCTCAAGAGGACTGGACGCCACGACAGACGAATGCAAAGATTCAGCCAGCACTCGTGTCCAGCACGGTGTGGGGCGCGACGGCGGAGTCACCGCCAAGTGAGAGGCCGTCGTCGCGTTCGTTTCTCTTCAGCGTGTCAGGATCTTGGGCACGTCACTCAAGTGGCGCAAGCCAGATGCCCATCGACATCGAACACCTCAGTGAAGCCGAACTCATCGACCTCAACCGCAGGGTGGTGGCGCGGGTCAAGTTCCTGCAGGAGATGCGCAACTTCCACCAGATGCTGGCGCTATCGATCGGTGACCGGGTCAGCTTCCATCCGGCCAGTCATGGCGACCTGACGGGCATCATCGTGAAGGTCAACCGGAAGACGGTGACGGTGCTGACCGATGATCGGCAGCAATGGAACGTCGCACCCGGACTGCTCACCAAAGTGATCTCACCAGAGAAGGGCAAGACCTCAGAAGCCCAAATCATCCCACTGCCAAGCAAGAAGTAGCCAGGCACAAGCCCGCCCAGGCGGATCTGACTACGGCCCCTGGCACGCGTCAAATAGTCGCGGTTCCTGGCCAGCGTTCACAGCTTGCGCTGAATGCGGCGATCGAAGCGGCGCGCGCCGGCGAACAAGGCCGTGGATTTGCAGTGGTTGCCGATGAAGTGCGCAAACTGTCCGAGCAATCGCGCAACAGTGCCGCGGAAATCGGCAAAGACGTGAATCTGCTGGCGGGCGAAATCGGCCATGTGGCACACGAAATCGAGCATCAATCGGCACAGGTCGGCAAGCTGTCCGAGATGCTGGCCCAAGTCGAGTCCTTCAGCGCAGGCAC
>CAIPBT010000136.1 GCA_903863375.1 uncultured Ferrovum sp. | reverse complement strand
GCCCAGAGCCTTTTCCAGCCACCCGAGGCTGAATTGGGCATGTAGGCGTGCGATGTCGTTCTCGCTGTCCTTCATGATGTCGCGGAGACGGGAAGCAATCGCGTCGAATTCATCGACCACGGCCGCGACGGTGAAGTCCTTGTTCGCCAGTTCCTTGATTTCTTCAGCAGTCAGCATCGGTCAATCCTTCCACGTCACGGCCTTGACTGCCCACATTTGGGCGGTCTGGGCCTCGGTGATGGCGATGCTCGCCAGACGGGCTGCCTCGCCGGGGTTGTTCGTGCGAAAGTGATTCAAGTGGTCGATAATTTTCGCGTAGGCGTTTTTCAGTTCATGGACTCTTGGGTCTGTGCTCGGGTTGAACGAGAGTCCGACAGCTTTTTCTCCGTACGTCATTATTCTTCCTCCTCAAATTCAGTGTCGTCGGTATGGTCCTCGACCTGCACGTACTCGGCGGCCGGGATCTTTGCCTGCTGGTGCTCGCGCACGTCCTCGACGGCCTCCTTCATGACCGACGCCAGCGTGGACCGCAGCAAGTCGCGCTGCTCGTCCGACATCTCGTACGGGTCGAGGACGTTGCCGGCGCCGGGGTTGACGGGCTTGCCGTCCTTGTCCAGCATCTGGAACTGGTGCCGCTCCGAAAACACTTCAGGCGCCAGACGCGACAGCATGAACTTGCCGGCCGCGACGGACTGCTTGTTGTTCGGGTCCTGCGCGATGGTCGCCATGTTGCCCGCAATCTTGGCCACGAGGCTGGCGGTGCCCTCCTGCCACTCCTCGCTGTAGTAGCGGTCCATCGTCTGCGGGTTGAGGCGGACGATCTTGGAGACTTGCTCCTTCGTCATCCCGACCGAACGTAGGCGCTCAATCATCGCGGCCGTGACATCGTCGATGTCGTGCCGTGGAGCGCCGCGGATTACTCCACCGTCCGGCCTCTTCTGTGCCAGAGGGCTCTTCGATATTTTGAGCGGTGGGGCCTTGGCCACGTTCATCCCATTTCGTTTAGTAATGACGCAATATAGCGCGCCATTGTACTTCGGGCAAGTGTGGTGCCGAGTGTGGGAGTCGAACCCACGGCCTGCCGCTTACAAGGCGGCTGCTCTGGCCACTGAGCTAACTCGGCGGGTGGTGGGTCTGGCCACGCCCTAGACGGGAATCGAACCCGCAAGTACGGAATACACCGCGCACGCCAATTGCGCTGCTAAGTATGGGCCAGACCCTTGGGCTCTCGCCCTTGCCCGAGTTGCACAACGCTCGCACGACTGTCAAGTGCTGTGCGCCTCGATATGGGGCCGCGGCCGAGGTTCTTGGACTTGTACGTGTCGGTCTGGGCGTGGCAGTTCGGGCACAGGATCTGCAGGTTGGACCGCTCGTTTCGGCCATTGTGGCCATCGATGTGGTCAAGTTCCAGAGTAATCGGCTTGCCCATCCACTCGCTGAGGCCGCACCGCCAACACTGGTGGCCGCGCTCGTCCAGCAAGATCCTCTTGGCGGACCGCGCCGCTAGCCGGCCGTCGAGCATCTTGTCTTCGCGCTGGCGGGCATTCTGGCAAGTATAGCTGCAGTACTTCCGCGGCCGGTGCTTGTTGCGCCGGATCACTGCCGTGGCGCCGCAGTATAGGCAGGTGAATGTGCGCTGCATGTGTGTCCCGGTTGGGAGTTCGCGTCGCGTGTGGTCTGCTGTTACGCCGCCCGGCTGGAGGGGTGGGCACCGGGCGGCGCGGCGCCGTAACTAAACGCGAAAATTTTTTTTGGCAATACCCCCGGGGTGCCTATGGCAATTAGGGGGTGCCCCCTTCCCGCAGGCAAGCCCGTAAGTATTTGAGAAAACAGGCGTATGTGGATTTGTGATGCAGCCACCTACGGTGTCTGGTTTCGCCTATTGTCAAGGGGGGTCCCACCCCCTGTGGATAAATAAATGCACGGCGTTTACCGCTCGTTTACACTCTTCGCTACCGGCGCATCAACCACACGCGCAGACTGGCACGATGCTTGCATGGCACGGCGCCGTGCGCGGCTTGGCACGATGCTTGCATGTCTGGGCGCGTGCGCCCGCACGCTCGACGGCCCAAGGCCGACGGGCGGGCAGGCACACGCTAGTCACGGCTGGCGGGCAGTGGGAGCGTGCGCCTGACGGCTCACCAGCCCAATGGCTGGCGGGCTGTCGGGCACACGCGGCGGGCGCTGGGGCTGGTGCGGTGGGGCT
>CAIPBT010000135.1 GCA_903863375.1 uncultured Ferrovum sp. | reverse complement strand
CTGAAGGGAACGGCCGGGCTGTTTGGCGCGATGCGCCTGCTGCAGGCCGTGCGCGCTCTGGAACACAGCCTCGCTGCGGGCAGCGGAAGCCAGCCTGGCGAGCACCTGATCGAGCTGCAGGCGGCCCTGCAGGAGCTTGGCGCCGAGCTTACCTGAGGCAATCGGCTTGGCCGTTTTTTGCTAACAGTTTTCACTTCCGCCACATTTCGGGGTCGCGGCTGGGGTTCAATGCAGTTCCCGAACAGTGACAAGGTCCAGACCCAGCTCCCGGCAGGCCATATGCCCGTCGGACAGCGCAGTGGCCCCCCTCCGGCTGGAAGCCCGCCCGATGCAAGACAATCCCGCCTCTTTTGATGTCAGCCGCCTGAAGGGTCTGGGCGTACGCCCGCTTGCCAGCCTGCTGAAACATCGGCGCGCCGCCTGGATTGCGCTGGCCCTGGTGCTGGTGGCCGGGATTCCCTATGCCTGGACCAAGGGAGTGCCCCATTACATGGCGACGGCCACCCTCGAAGTGGCACCGCGCTACATGCGCAACGTCAAGGAAGACAACGAACTCGACCTGCAATCCAACCAGCAGTACCGCGAGTTCGTGACCCAACAGATGCGCAGCCTGACCCGCTACGACATCGTGCAGGACGCCCTGGCCAGTCTCGGCCCGCAAAAGACTCTCTGGTATGTCGAGCACGAGACCGAGCGCCATGCCATCGAACGCCTGCAGGCGGCGCTGGTCGTCATCCCCGTGACCGATACCTACATGGTGCAGGTCATGCTGGAAAGCCCCCGTCGCAAGGGCGTGGATGTGGTGGTCAATGCGGTGGTGGAGGCCGCGCTGAAACGCCTCCGGGCGGAACAGGTGTTCGGGGCGGATGATCGGGTGTTGCGACTGACCCGGCGCGAAGCCGAGGTGGTGAAGGCGATCAACCTGGCGACCGACCGGCGTACCCAGATTTCGCTGGCCTTGGGCATCACCAGCTTTGCGGAGGCCGCCGGCAGCCCCTACGACAAGATCTTGGCCGACACGCGCAATGCCGCTGCGGAAGCGCGCAACATCCGCCTGCAGGCCGAGGCCCATCTTGAGGCCTTCCTGGCCCGTGGCGAAACCGACACCACCACGCGTTCGGTGGCCGAGAATGTGCTGGGCGACCCCGGCCTGAACAGCCTGAAATCCGGCCTCAACAACCGGCGCACCGTGCTGCTGACCACCCTGTCGGGCTTGACGCCGCAACACCCGGCGGCCGTGGCAGCCCGCAGCGAACTGGCCGAGATCGACGCCGAGATTGCCCAGCAGAGCCAGCGGCTGTCCACCACGGTACGTGGCGACCTGCGCACGCGCTATGAGATGACTGCCGACCAGGCCCGGCGCTATGAGGAAGGCATGCAGCGGGTGGTGAAGGAACAGGAAGCCGCCAGCGAAAACTTTGCACGCCTCTTCAACGAAGCAGTGACCCTGTCGAACGAGCTGGCGCAAAACCGCAAGGAGCTGGAAACACTGCGGGACCGCCTGAATTTCTTCGCAGCCGAGCGGGGCTCGATCGGCTTCGTTCGGGGCGTGACCCCGGCCTTGCCGCCGGAATATCCCTTTGGCCCCGGGCGCAAGAAACTGCTGATGATGGTGATTGCCGCAGCCCTCGCGGCGGCGCTGGTGGTGCCGGTGGGCATCGACCTGACCGACCGGCGCATCCGCTCTGTCACCGACGCCGAAAAGATCCTGGCCATCCCCGCCATGGGCTGGTTGGTGGAACGCAGCAATACCGCCACGCAGGCGCTCGGCAGCGACCAGCTGCGCCGGCTCGCGGCCGCCCTGCTGCGCGAACGCGGCCAGACAGGTGGCGGCGTTTTCGGCCTCTGCAGTGTCAAACCCGGGGCCGGGGCCACCACCCTGACGCTGGAACTGGCGCAGACCCTGAGTGAGCTTGGCTATCCGACGCTGGCGGTCGAGGCCAATGCCTTCAAACCTGCCACCGCCTTCGGCAGGGACAGTGCTGCCGGCCTGGCCCAGGTACTGGCTGGCGAGGTCGCCCCCATGACAGCCATCCAGAGCCCACGAGCCGCCCTGCCGGCACGGGTCTGCGTCGGCACGACGTCTGCCCAGCCGCACCTCGGCAAACTGGCCGGGTTCGGTGATGCCCTGCAGACCTGGGCGGGCGAATACGCGTTCGTGCTGGTCGACATGCCACCACTGCTGCTGTCGGCCGATGCGGAACTGTTGTTGCAATCCGTTGATCGCACGCTGTTGGTGGTCGAAGCCAATGCCATCAGCCCGGGAGAGCTGCTGCGCGCCGCACGCATCCTGGATGCCGCCCGGGCCGGGGCGGTGGGCATGGTGGTAAGCCGGATCGAACCACTCGAACGGGGCGGCTACCTGCGCAGCCTGATGATCGAACAGCTGAGCGGCCGCAAGTTCTCCGAATTCCAGACCTTGCCAGGCTGGCGCCTGGCGCTGCTGACCCACCTGCCCCTGCGCGTCGACCGCTGGTGGACGGCCGTCCAGGCCATCGGGCGCCGCTTGCCGTGGCGGCGCCGACGCCTGGTGACGCCACCGGACTCGTACCAGACCCTGTCCCCCCAACCGACCCGGGAATCCTGACGTCATGACCCTGTTTGATGAGTTTGACCGCATCGCGGTGATCAACCTGCCGAGCCGAC
Source organism: uncultured Ferrovum sp. (assembly GCA_903863375.1). Lineage (GTDB taxonomy): Bacteria > Pseudomonadota > Gammaproteobacteria > Burkholderiales > Ferrovaceae > CAIVHB01. The sequence continues at coordinate 5,245 of CAIPBT010000135.1, read as the reverse complement.
CGGATCGTCGCCGGGCCATTCTCAAGGATCTGGCGCGGGCCGGCATCGCGGCCGATGATCCGCGCCTGGTGATCTTTCCGGCGATCCGTCCCGAGGACGCCGGTGCCTTTCCGTCGATTGGCGCCCACGGCTGTTTCCGCAGCCATCTTGGGGTGATCACAGCAGCCGAACGCGACGGCGTGCAGCGGCTGCTGATCCTGGAAGACGACCTGCAGCTGCAGGATGCCGCGTGCCACGCGCAGGAACTGCTGGCGCAGGGCCTGCGCGGCAACGATTGGTGTTTTGCCTATCCGGGGCATACCTACGTGCTGCCGAAACAGGCTGCTGGCGATCCTGAGCGGGCGGTCTGGCTGACTTCTGATGCACCGCTTGTATGTGCCCATTTCTATGCCTTGCATCACCAGATCCTCGGGCCGCTGCGCCAGTACCTGGAAGCCTGCCTGCAGCGCCCGGCAGGCGATCCGGCCGGGGGGCCGATGCATGTCGACGGGGCCTTTTCGATGTTTCGCGCCATGACCGGGGCCACCACGTTGCTGGCTTCGCCATCGCTCGGCGGACAGCGCAGTTCGCGCAGCGACATCCATGCCAACCGCTGGTACGACCGCTGGCCAGGCGTGGCGGTGGCGGTGGCCTGGTTGCGCCGCTGCCGCAACCACTTCGCCACGGCCTGAGCGGCCCGCTCCCGGCCACACAAAGATTTTGCATTGCCACAACGCTTGCCGATGACCCCTGCGCGAAGATGATGGCCATCTTCCACAGGATCTCGTCGCCATGCGTCTGCCGTACCCCCTGCTGCTGGCCGTCACGCTATGCACGGCGCTGACCGCCCACGCGGATGTGCGCCTTGAGGCAGCCGCCGTGCCGGTGCTGCGCGACGCGCCCCGGATCGGCCTGAACCTGGGCGGCAGCAGCACTTGGGGCGCCGAACAGCTTCGCACCAACGTCCTGCAAAACCCGGGCTTCGAGCCCACAATCGACCGTACGCTGGTGGTAGTAGGCGAGAACGGCTCGGCCGGGGTGCATGATGATTCGCCCTGGCTGCACCGCGCGCCCGGTTTCTGGACCGGCGCGACCTTCGATGTGCGTAGCGGCGCGGCCGCCGGCCAAGGAGGGCGTGTGCTCGATGATGCTGCGGAAACAGCCATGGCGGCCCGAAGCCGCGTTGCTGCGACTGTGGATGCCGTGTCACCCGCCCTGCTGCTGTCGCCCGCTTCCAGTCCGCTCCAGCGCGGCGACGCGATCACCCTGACGCGGACCCTGCCCGCTGCCGCCCCCGCCCTGTGGTGGATCGGTGCCGGCATGGTGCAGACCAGCACGGCCACCCGCCCTGGCAGTGCCGGGCGGCAGTCCGTGCACCTGCTCGCCTTGCCACAGCAACCGTCCCGACTGGCCCACCACCTGGACATGATCGGCGATCGTGCGGGCCGCTTGCTGCCGGTCACAGGTTCGTGGCAGTTGCGCTTCTGGGCCCGGGCGGGCCACGCTGGCACGCCCCTGAAAATCCGCTTTCATCGGCATGGCAGCGCCGCGTTCCTCGATCGCTCGCTCTCGTTGAGTCCGGATTGGCACCTGTACACCCTGCCCTTCGACGCGGCCGAAGCGGCGGATGGTCACAGCGCAGCGTCCCTTGAGCTCTCTTTCGAGCTTGCTCAGGGTGAAGCCTGGCTCGACGATGCGTTCCTCGGTCCCACCCAATCCGGTGCGGGCGGTTTCCGCCCTGAGGTGGTACGGGTGCTGCAACGCCTGCACCCCGGTTTCCTGCGCGACTGGCAAGGCCAGCTGGGCGACACCATCAGCAACCGTCTGGCAGGCGACGAAGCACGTCAGCCCAGCCGCTACCGGCCCGGCGACAACGAGCAGCTGTATTTCTACAGCCTGCCGGACTTCTTCGCCTTGTGCGGCGCGATCGGGGCACAGCCCTGGGTGGTGGCGCCCTCGCTGGCCAGCGACACCGAATGGCAGACACTGGGACGCTGGCTGGCAACCGCAGCCCAGCAGTATGGCTTTCGGGAAATCCTGGTCGAATTCGGTAACGAAAACTGGAACAGCGTCTTTCGTCCTGCCGGCTTCATTGACGCCCGCACCCATGCTGCGGCAGCCGATCGTGCCTTCCGGCTGATGTTGGCGGCCGCCGGCCATGATGCCCGCCTGGTGCCCGTGATCAACGCCCAATATGTCAACCCGGATCAGGTCCGGCAGATGGCACAACTGAGCCACGAAGCAAGCCGTATCAGTGTGGCACCCTACTTTCTGTTTCGCCTCGATACCACCGATGGGCCGGGAGCCATGCAAGCTGCCTTTGGTGAGTCTGCCGATCTGATCCGGCAGGACCACGCCCTGGTGAAGGGGGAGGGAAAGATGCTGGCGGCGAGCGAAGTGAATTTCCATACCACCAGCGGCAACGCATCCGCAGCCGAGCGACGCCAGTTGCTGGAGTCTGCCGGGGCTGGCCCGGCGCTGGCCCGGCGCCTGTTACAAAACCTGCTGAGCGGCGTACGGGAGCAGGCGGTCTATACCCTGGCAGGATTTGATACCCACCCCGACAGCGGTGACGGGCTGATCCCGTTGTGGGGGGTGGCGCGCGACCTCGCGCCAGGCCGTCTGCGCTCGACCGGCCAGGCCATGGCCTTGCTCAACCAGGCCATCGAAGGGGATGCCTTCCCGGTGACCTGTCACGGCCCAGCGGACGAATGTGCCGCCCTCACCGCGCTGCTTGTGCGCAAAGACCAGATCGCCCGCTGGGTGATCACCTCGGCCGCCAATCGTCCGATACGGCTCGTCCAACCATCAGTGTGTCCCACCAGCGGCACGATGGCGGTACTGGGCGACGCCGCTGCGCCGGCTGCCACGTCGCCGGCGTTGACCCTCCCGGCCGACGCATCCACCGCCATGCCCGGCGAAGCCCCGGGCCCCGTCCATAAAACCTGGTCCTGCCGTCCTGACACCTTGCCGGAACTGCCGCCCCACACCCTGGTGGTGTTGGAGACACGGTCGTTGCCCTCTCCCTCTTCCCCGCTCTCGAGGCACTGATTGATGACTGCCGCTTCCCCGACCACCACCATGACCAGCGATGCGACGTTCTCCATGCTGGTGAAGATTTTGTATCTCTTCACACGGCTGTGCCTGCCACCCATGATCCTGGCCCACGTCAGTCTGGCCGAATATGGGCTCTGGTCTGCCTGTTTCATCCTGGTGGGCTACATCGGCATGCTGGATCTGGGACTGTCGAGCATCTACATCCGCGAGGTGTCCCGATTACGCGCATCTGGGGATATCGCAGCCATCAGCCGGGTGTTGTCCACTGGCATCGGCCTGATGATGGGGCTGGCGCTCGTGCTGCTCGCCGTGCTGTGTCTGTATCTGCCCTCGATCCTGACCTTGCTGCATATCGCGCCGGCGCTTCGCCCGACAGCGCAGATCCTGGTGCTCGGCACCTGTGCCGTATTTCTGGTCGACATGAGCCTGTCGGCCTTCGCCTATTCCCTGCATGGCCTGCAGCAGTTCCGGGCAGAACAGCGCGTGTGGACCGAGGCGATCCTGCTCGAACTGGTGCTGATTGCGGCGTTCCTGTATGGCGGCATGGGCATTCACGCGCTGCTGGCAGCATTCCTGCTGCGCTACGCGTATGCCATCGTGATGAACATGCGGCTGGCTTACCGTGCACTGCCGGGCTTGCAACTGGGGCCTCGCCATTTTGATCGCAGCCTGTTGCGCGGATTCCTGAGCTTTGGCATGGGCGTGCAGGCCAGCAGCATGCTCGCCATTGCGCTGCACTCGGTGGACAAGGTGGTCGCGGGCCTTACCCTCGGACCAAGCGCGATTGCGGTCTTCGATCTCGGCGGAAAACTACCGGCGTCGGCAGTGTCGATTCCCGCCAGCATCAATCAGGTCACCCTGCCAGCTGCCGCACACCTTGCGGCCAACCAGCAACCGCCCGGCTCTGCTGGCATGCGGTCTCTTTACCTGCGCAGCACCCGCTCGATTTTCCTGCTGGCTGGCCTGCTGCTGTCTTTCCTAGCCGCCTTTGCAGCGCCGCTGTGCGCGGTCTGGCTGGGCGACCGCAGCGGCCTCGAGAGTCTGCCGATGCTGATGACCATGACGGCGCTCAGCGCCCAGCTGCACATCGCCACTGGCCCTGGCACTGCCGTGTTCCGCGGCAGCGGCAACCTTGCCAATGAATTCGTCTATCACGCCCTGCGGGTGGTGCTGATTGGAACGGCGGTGACCTGTGCCTGGATCATGGGAGCGGTCAATGTGCTGATCATCGGGGCGGCCCTGAATGGCGCAATTGCCGTCGCTGCGCTCACCTACATGTCGCATAATCACCGCGCCCTGGGAGCGCCCCTGCGCGAACTGGTCAGCCAGGTGCTGTTTCCGGGCGCCTTGCCACTGCTGGTGGGAGCGCTGCTGTTCCAGCTCTGGTCGATGACCATGCCGGACCTAGGTCGTTTCGGTACGCTGGCGGCGCTATGCACCTTTGGTGTCGTACACCTGCTGCTGAGCAGTGCCCTGCTCTGGCTGGTGCTGCAAGGCGAGGAGCGCCAGGAGATGATCGCCCTGTTGCAAGGCACGAAAGCCCGCCTTGGTTTTGCCACCTGACGCAGACCCTGCCCCCACCCGCACGACCATGTCCATCCTGTCTGTCCTGTCGCTTTGCCCTGTCCCGTCGATCTTCGCCATCCCGCCGCAGGGTCGGCATGACGCTCCGCGCGCAGACCTGCGGCGGGCGCTGACCCGAGCCTTGGCGCGCAGCCCCCTGCTGCTGCTGGCCGCCGGCCTCCTGGCAGCCTGCTCCTCGCCACCGGTACCCTATGTTGCCCAGCACATCGAGAATTTCCATCCGGTGCAGAAGACCGAAGCGGTGAGCATGGCAAGCCTGCAGGAGCTGGCCGCCTTCGAAGACGAGATCGATCCGGTGTACGTGCTGGGCGCCGGCGACCAAATCAGCCTGTCCGTCTGGGGGCGCACCGAGTTCACTGGAAAATATACGGTTGGCCCGGACGGGCGCATCAGCCTGCCGCTGGTGGGGAGTATCACCGTGGCCCGCGCCACCCGGGACGAAGTCAGCGGCCGCGTCAGCCAGGCCTTGTCCCGGTACTACACTGCGCCCGTGGTCAGCGTGAATATCGAGCAGTACCAGTCCAACCGCATCACGGTGCTGGGTCGGGTGCAAAACCCGGGCGCGCTGAACTTCGACAAGGTGCCAAGCATTCTCGAGATCCTGGCCCGGGCAGGCGCCCTGCCG
>CAIPBT010000134.1 GCA_903863375.1 uncultured Ferrovum sp. | reverse complement strand
CGACGAAGCCGCCTATGTCGTCGAGGAAGTCCGTGCGCTGCACGCCGAGGGCATGCACCTGTCCGACATCGCCCTGCTGTATCGGTCGAACGCCCAGTCGCGTGTGCTCGAGCAGCAGATCTTCAATGCTGGACTGCCCTACCGGGTCTATGGTGGTCTGCGCTTTTTCGAGCGCCTGGAAGTGAAGCACGCCCTGGCATGGCTGCGGCTTGCGGCAAGTCCGGAAGACGACGGCGCTTTCCTGCGGGTGGTGAATTTTCCGCCCCGCGGCATCGGCGCCCGGTCGGTGGAACTGGTGCAGCAGCACGCCATCGCCCAGGGGGTACCCATGACCGTAGCGGCGGCGCAGGTGCGCCTGGCTGGCAAGGCGGCGAGTGGCATGGGCGACTTCCTTTCGCGGGTGAACCAGCTGCGTGACGTGCGCGGCAGCATCACCCTGGGCGAGCTGGCAGAGGAGGCGCTGCGACTCAGCGGCCTGCTGGAGCATTACAAGGCCGAGCGGGACGGTGCGGAACGGGTGGAAAACCTGGAAGAACTGGTCAGTGCGGCCGCCAGTTTCAGCAATGACAGCGAGCTGGATGACCTGGCGGCCTTCCTGTCGCACGCCAGCCTGGAGGCCGGCGAGCGCGAGGCTGGTGCCGGGCAGGATGCCCTGCAGCTGATGACGGTGCACTCGGCGAAGGGGCTGGAGTTTCATGCGGTGTTTGTCACCGGTCTGGAGGAGGGCCTGTTTCCGCATGAGAATTCCCTTTCGGAAAACGATGGCCTGGAGGAAGAGCGTCGACTGATGTACGTCGCTGTGACGCGCGCCCGGCAGCGGCTGTACCTGACCCGCTCGGGTAGCCGCATGCTGCACGGGCAGGTGCGCTACGGCTTGCGCTCGCGTTTTATCGATGAGGTGCCGGAGGCGCTGTGCCGCTTCACCGGGCCGGTGCAGGCGGCTCGCGATTTTCCCAGTGCCTGGGCGAGCCATCAGGAGCTGCCGGGCCGGGGTGAACCCTTGCGCAGTCCGTTCACCGGCAACGTCGGCACCGGTTTTGGCGCTGCCACGGCAGCCAATGTCGACCGTGGCATTCCGTTCCGCATCGGCCAGAGCGTGAAGCACGCGCGTTTTGGTGCCGGGGTGATCCTGGCGGCGGAAGGGCACGGCGACGATGCCCGGGTGCAGGTGAATTTCCGGGAAGCCGGCACCAAATGGCTGGCGCTGGCCTACGCCAAGCTCACGGCGGCCTGATCCGGCCGGGCGGGGGCGCCCCGCAGCCTCAGCCTTGCGATGGAAGATGGGCGCTGCCTCGGCGGCACCGTTGCGAAAGGTCGCTGCCTCAGCCGTGCGGCTGAAAGATGTCGCAGTAGGACACGTACAGTGAGGCAATCATGGTGGTCATGGCCGCGCCCAGCACCAGCAGGGCGATCACGGCAAACACGATGCCAGCGCTGGCGGATAGCGCCAGGGCACCCACCAGCGACAGCATCAGCACCAGCGCCAGCGAATACACGCTGAGCGCTCCCATGTTGCGCGCACAGCCGGAAATACTTAGGCGCACGGCCGCAAGCGGGGTGATGTTGTGGAAGACCAGCAGGGGAGGCGTGAACCACAGTGCTGCCATCAGCAGGGTCTGCAGCACCAGCACCGGCAGCACCAGGGGCGTGACCGCCTGCAGTCGGTCAAGCTGTTCGGCCATGGCCTGCGCGGCATGCGGACCGCTCGGGATGTTGAAATCGAGGTCGCCGACGCGATCGTGGATCAGCCATGCGATGGCCTGCGACATCAGGATCTGTCCGACGGCGTTGATGCCGCCAACGGTCACCAGGCGGGACGGCTCGACGCGCAGGGCTGCAAACAGATGCCTGGGCTGCAGCCTGCCGCCATGGGCCACGGTGGCACAGCCCACCATCAGCCCGGCGAACACCAGCGGAAACAGCAGCACCATGGCAAGCGGCGGTAGCATGGGCAGGATGCCCAGCAGGCTGGCCACCGACTCGTCGAGGTTCAGGGGATTGAGCGCAATCAGGATCGCCTTGCGCACATTTTCCAACGCCACGGTCAGCATCAGGGGCATCACCAGCGCCAGTCCCAGCCACAGGGACAGCAACTGCATCCAGCGCAGCGGCTGAGCCGCGAACAGGCGGAAGCCGCGCTGCAACCACAGCAGGCCATGCAGCGCCGGCACCTGCCGGATCTCGGCGGTGGGCAACAGTTCAGGACTGGAAGCGTGGTCTTCCATCACAGGCTCCAGGCGACAGCGCCGTCGCGGTGCAGGCGTAACACGTCACGGAAGCGGCCGGGATCGTGCGGGTGGATCAGTTCGCCGGGGCGCGGCAGGTGCAGGTCAAACAGTCGCGACAGCCAGAACCGCAGTGCTGCCGCCCGCAGCATCACGGGCCAGGCAGCGCGTTCGGCCGCGGTCAGTGGTCGCACCGCCTGGTAGGCGTCGAGCAGGGCCTGGCACAGCAGGGGCTGATGCTCGGCCTGAGGATTGATACCCCAGTCGTTGATCACCACAGCGAGATCGAACAGCCAGACATCGGCGCCGGCAAAGTAGAAGTCGATCACGCCCCCTACCTGGCCACCGTCAAACAGTACATTGTCCCGAAACAGGTCGGCGTGAATCACGCCACGGGGCAGGGGATCGAGCCGGTGTGCCAGCTGGCTGGCCAGTTCATCCTGCAGCATCGCCTGTTCGTCGGCCGGCATGAAGGGCAGGACCTGCGGCACGGTGCGCGCCCACCAGCGTGGACCGCGCGGATTGGCCTGGCTCGCCGGATAGGAGGCCGCCGCCAGATGCAGCCGGGCCGTCATGGCACCCATCGCGGCGCAGTGGGTGGCGTCGGGGGTCAGCGCCGAACGCCCGGACAGGCGCGACACCAGCGATGCCGGCTTGCCTTTCAGCATGCAGAACAGCGCACCGTCGGCTGCCCGCGCCGGGCTGGGGCAAGGCAGCTCGGCCTGCGCCAGATGGTCCATCAGGCCGAGATAGAACGGCAGCTCGTCTGGCGTTAGTTTTTCGAACACCGTCAGCACATACCGGCCGCAATCGGTATCGACGAAGTAATTGGTGTTCTCAATCCCGGCGGAAATGCCCTCGAGCGACTGCAGGGTGCCCACCTGGAACTGGTGCAGCCAGGGCTGCAGTTCGTCGGGGCTTACCGATGTGAAGACGGCCATGGTGCTCTGGGCATGGTGCTCTGGACTAAGGTGCTCTGGATTGGGGTGCTCTGGCCCAGCGGCTCGGGTTCGGGCGCTGCCTGGGATCAGGCGCTGGCACGCATTTCGGCTGCGGCATCCTTGATGGCCGCGCGGATGCGGTTGTAGGTACCACAGCGGCACAGGTTGCCACTCATCGCGGCATCGATATCGCTGTCGTTCGGATTGCGGTTGGTGGCGAGCAGGGCGGCGGCACTCATCAGCTGGCCGGACTGGCAATAGCCGCACTGAGGCACTTGGTGCGCGATCCAGGCCTTTTGCAGTGGGTGGCTGTTGTCCTTCGACAGCGATTCGATGGTACGGATTTCCTTGCCGTCGATGCTGGCGAGGGGCGTCTGGCAGGCCCTGACCGGTGCGCCGGCGACGTGCACGGTGCAGGCGCCGCACAATCCGGCGCCGCAGCCAAATTTGGTGCCCGTCATGCCCAGCTCATCCCGGATCACCCACAACAGCGGCGTATCGCCATCGGACTTGGCGGTAACGGCAATACCATTCAGCGTGAATTTGACGGCCATGATGAGAGATCCTGAAGAAGGTTTCCGGGAAGTTCGAATTATAGGCACTTGCAGGCGCTTCGCGCCTGCTGCCAGGGGGCTGTCTTGAACATTTCATCTAGGGCCAGGCGTGGCGTCATCGGGGGCCGGGCGTGGTGCCGGGCGCCGGGAGCCTCCTGCCCGCCACGGGCGGTCCGTTGTCAGAGGTTCAGCTGGACCTCGCGTTCGGCCGGGGACGGCTCGAATCCGCGTGTTTCGTAATGACGGAAAATCGCTTCGACGATGGCGGTCGGTTCATCGATCACCTGGATCAGGTCGAGATCACGGGCACTGATCAGGCGCTCGCGCACCAGGGTTGTCCTGAACCATTCGAGCAGGCCGGACCAGAATTCCGCGCCCACCAGGATGATCGGGATGGGCCGGCTCTTGCCGGTCTGGATCAGGGTGAGGGCTTCCATCAGTTCGTCGAGCGTGCCAAAGCCGCCCGGCATCACCACGTAGGCGGAGGCGAATTTGACGAACATTACCTTGCGCGCGAAGAAATGCTTGAAGGTCTGCGACACGTCCTGATAGCCATTGCCAGACTGCTCATGCGGCAGCAGGATGTTCAGGCCCACCGAGGGTGAGCGGCCCGCGAAAGCCCCCCGGTTGGCGGCTTCCATCAGACCCGGTCCGCCGCCGGAGATCACGGAAAATCCGGCGTCCGACAGCTTGCGCGCGATGTCTTCCGTCAACGCGTACCAGGCATGGTCCTGTCCGATCCGCGCGCTGCCAAACAGGCTGACCGCCGGGTGGATGCGCTCCAGGCGCTCCGTTGCCTCGACGAACTCTGCCATAATTTCAAGGGTGCGCCAGGATTCCCTGGCGTTGTAGGCGGAGTGCTCCACGCGACCCGGGTCGACGTTGGCGGGAATTTTCTGGACTTGGCTCATGGGGATCGAAGCGGAATGACCACTCTGGTGTTGGTGGACGGATCGTCCTACCTGTATCGCGCCTTTCATGCGCTGCCTGACCTGCGGAACCGTCATGCAGAGCCAACCGGCGCCATTTATGGCGTGCTGAACATGCTGCGGAGACTGCTGGCGGAGTATAAGCCCGAATTCAGCGCATGCGTGTTCGACGCCCATGGCCCGACCTTCCGGGACCTCGCCTACCCTGCGTACAAGGCGACGCGGTCGCCCATGCCGCCCGAACTCGCCGTGCAAATCGAGCCCTTGCATGAGGCAATCCGGGCGCTGGGCTGGCCTTTGCTGTGCGTACCCGGTGTCGAAGCCGACGATGTGATCGGCACGCTGGCCCGTGCAGCTGAGCGCGAAGGCATCCGTACGGTGATTTCCACCGGCGACAAGGACATGGTGCAGCTGGTCACCCCCCAGGTGCATCTGATCAACACCATGACCAACGAGGCGCTCGATCCGGTCACTGCAGAGGCCAAGTATGGTCTGCCGCCGGAGCGCTTCGTCGACTATCTGACCCTGATCGGCGACACGGTGGACAATGTGCCGGGCGTGGCCAAGGTTGGGCCGAAGACGGCCCTCAAATGGCTGCAGCAATACGGCACGCTCGAGGCGGTGATGGCGGCGGCACCGGACATTGGCGGGGTAGTGGGTCAGAACCTTCGCGATGCCTTGGCGTGGCTGCCCCAGGCGCGCAGCCTGTTGACCATCAAGTGCGATGTCGAGCTCGACGTCACCCCAGGCGCACTGGTGGCGGTGGAACCGGACCCGGAAGCCATCTTCGCGCTCGCTGACCGCTATGACCTGAAAAGCTGGCTGCGCGATGCACCGCGTGCCCAAGGACCAGCCCAAGGGCCAGCGCAAGGGCCCGCCGAAGGATCTGCCGGCGATCGCAGCACCCTGGCCGGCCCGGCCAGTTCGACCCACAGCGCGTCGGCGCTGCGCGCCAGCGGCGCCTACGAACTGGTGCTGACCGAGGCTGCGCTGGACGCCTGGCTGCGTCGCATCCAGGCTGCCCGCCTGACCTGCGTGGATACCGAAACCACCTCGCTCGACCCGATGACCGCCGAGTTAGTGGGCATTTCGCTTGCCACCGATGCTGGCGCTGCCGCCTACATCCCGGTTGCCCACCACTATGCGGGCGCCCCCGACCAGCTCACGCGCGCGCTGGTGCTCGACCGACTGCGCCCTTGGCTGGAGAGCGATCAGCACGCCAAGGTCGGTCAGCATCTGAAATACGATCAGCACGTGTTCGCCAATCACGGCATCCGCCTGCGCGGCGTGACCGAAGACACCCTGCTCGAATCGTATGTGCTGGAAAGTCATCGTCCGCACGACATGGACAGCCTGGCCCGCCGTCATCTGGGGGCCGAGACCATTCCCTTCGAGGCCGTGGCCGGCAAGGGGGCCCATCAGATCGGCTTCGATCAGGTCGACCTAGACCGGGCCACCGCCTATGCCGCCGAAGATGCCGACATCACGCTGCAGCTGCATCACGTGCTGCAGCCGCAGGTGGCTGCCGACGCGGCGCTCGAGCGCGTCTATCGCACCATCGAACTGCCGGTGGCCCAGGTGTTGTGGCGCATGGAGCGCAATGGGGTGGCCATCGACAGCGGGCTGCTGGAGGTGCAAAGCGCCGAATTGGGTCACAAGATGCTGGCGGCCGAACAGGCCGCGCACGAGGCAGCCGGGCGTCCCTTCAACCTCGGGTCGACCAAGCAGTTGCAGGAGCTGCTGTTCGTCACGCAGGGTCTGCCCGTGCTGAAGAAGACCCCCGGCGGAGCGCCCTCGACCGATGAGGATGTGCTGCAGCAGCTGGCGCTCGATCATCCCCTGCCGCGCCTGATCCTGGAATATCGCAGCCTGCAGAAGCTGAAGTCGACCTACACCGACAAACTGCCCCGCATGGTCAACGCGCAGACCGGACGCGTGCACACCCATTACGCGCAAGCGGTGGCCGTGACCGGCCGCCTGTCGAGCAGCGACCCCAACCTGCAGAACATCCCGGTGCGCACCGCCGAGGGCCGGCGCATCCGCGAGGCGTTCATCGCGCCTCCCGGCCGGGTGATCGTCTCTGCCGACTACTCGCAGATCGAGCTGCGCATCATGGCGCACCTCTCGTCGGATGCCGGCCTGTTGGCGGCATTTGCCGCCGGTGAGGATGTGCACCGCGCCACGGCCTCGGAAATCTTCGGTCTGCCACGGGAACAGGTGGCCGATGACCAGCGGCGGGTTGCCAAGATGATCAACTTCGGCCTGATCTATGGCATGTCGGCCTTCGGCTTGGCGCAAAATCTGAATATCGAGCGCACGGCTGCCCAGTCGTATATCGACCGATATTTCGCGCGCTACCCAGGGGTGGCTGCCTACATGGAGCGCACCCGGGCGCAGGCCCGTGCCCAGGGATTCGTGGAAACCGTCTTTGGCCGCCGTCTCTGGCTGCCCGAGATCAGCAGTGGTAGTCCCGGTCGCCGGCAAGGCGCGGAGCGTGCCGCCATCAACGCGCCGATGCAGGGCACGGCGGCCGACCTGATCAAGCTGGCCATGATTGCTGTGCAGGGTTGGCTGGATGCTCAAGGGCTGGACACGCTGCTGGTGATGCAGGTGCACGACGAACTGGTGCTGGAGGTGCCAACGGCCGAGCTGGAGCCGGTGCGCGCCGCGCTACCGGGGTTGATGTGTGACGTGGCAGCGCTGCAGGTGCCCCTGCTGGTCGAGATGGGCGTTGGTGCCAATTGGGACGAGGCGCACTGAGGCCGTTCCGATCGGCAGATTCCGTCATGCTGTGTTGGCATTCATTCCTGCCCTGAAAGCTGGGAAGCGGCCATCCGCTATCACGATCGACCTGCTTGAGGGTAAAATCGCGCTCTTTGCCAGCGCCAGCCCGGGGCCACACTGCCATGCAAATCGGACCTTACGTTCTGCGGAACAATCTGGTCGTCGCCCCCATGGCTGGGGTGACCGACCGCCCATTCCGGCAACTGTGCAAGCAGTTGGGCGCGGGGCTTGCCGTATCCGAAATGGTGTCTTCCAACTCCCTGCTCTGGGGCTCGGAGAAGACCCGGCGGCGCGCCGACCATTCAGGTGAGGATGACCCGCGCTCGGTGCAGATTGCTGGCGCCGACCCCGCCATGATGGCGGAAGCCGCCCGCTACAACGCCGATCACGGCGCGCAGATCATCGACATCAACATGGGCTGTCCGGCCAAGAAGGTGTGTAATGTGATGGCCGGATCGGCCCTGCTGCAGGATGAGCCGCTGGTGCAGCGCATCCTGGAGGCGGTGGTGGGGGCCGTGAACGTGCCGGTCACCCTGAAGATCCGCACCGGCTGGGACCGCAGTCACCGCAACGCCATCACGGTGGCGCGCATTGCCGAAGCCTCGGGCATTCAGGCCTTGGCCATCCATGGCCGCACCCGGGCCTGCGGGTACACCGGCGATGCCGAATACGAAACCATCGCCGCCGTGAAGGCCGAAGTGAGCATTCCGATCATCGCCAACGGCGACATCATTTCACCGGAAAAGGCGCGCCACGTGTTGCAGGTCACCGGCGCCGATGCCGTGATGATCGGCCGCGCCGCGCAGGGCCGGCCGTGGATCTTCCGCGAAATCGAACACTTCCTGCAGACCGGCACGCATCTGCCACCCCCCGAGGTGGAAGAGATCCGCCGGGTGCTGCTGGCGCACCTGATCGACCTGCACCAGTTCTATGGTCCCGAGCGTGGCGTGAAGGTGGCGCGCAAGCACATCAGCTGGTACACCAAAGGGTTGGTGGGGTCGGCCGCGTTCCGGCGCGACATGAACCTGCTGTCCAGCGCTGAGACGCAATACGCGGCCATCGACCGCTTTTTCGACAGCCTGGCGGCGGTTGACACCCGGCTGGCCTATGTCCCCCCGGAAGAGGATGGCGAGGTTGGGGACGAAGAAGTCCCTGCGGCGTCACGCGTGCTGGCGGCATGACGATGCGCAAAGAAAGTGAGCTGTGCGGTGCGGTGCGCCGGGCAGTTGCCGATTACTTGCGCCTGCTCGATGGCGAGAAGCCGGGCGCCATCTACGACATGGTGCTGCAGAGCGTGGAAAAACCGCTGCTGGAGGTGATCCTGGACCATACCGAGGGCAACCAGACCCGGGCGGCAGAAATCCTGGGCATGAACCGCAACACCCTGCGCAAGAAGCTCCAGCAATACGGTCTCATTGAAGGAATCTGATCCCATGGCCATCCAGCGTGCGCTGCTCAGCGTGTCCGACAAGGCAGGCATCGTCGGTTTTGCCAGCGCCCTGCACCAGTTGGGCGTGCAGTTGCTGTCCACCGGCGGCACGGCGCGTGCGCTGCGCGAGGCCGGTATTCCGGTCACGGAAGTGTCGGAGCACACCGGATTTCCGGAAATGCTCGACGGGCGCGTCAAGACCCTGCACCCGACCATTCACGGGGGGCTGCTTGGCCGGCGCGACCATCCCGAGCATGTGGCGGCTATGGTAGAACATGCCATCGCACCGATCGATCTCGTGGCGGTCAACCTCTATCCGTTCCGCGAGACCATCGCCCAGCCCGGCTGCACGCTCGAGGAGGCGATCGAGAACATCGACATCGGCGGTCCGGCCATGGTGCGCTCTGCCGCCAAAAACCACCGCCATGTGGTGGTGCTGACCGATCCTGCTGACTACGCCGCCGTGTTGCAGGAAATGGCGGAGCAGGCCGGGGCGGTTTCGTTTGCCACGCGCTTCCGGCTGGCCTGCAAGGCCTATGCCCATACGGCGGAATACGATGGCGCGATTGCCGACTGGCTCGCGCTGCAGGCGCAGCCGCAAGAAGCGCCGTTTCCGCCGCGGCTGCATCTGCATTTTGAAAAGGCGCAGGCCCTGCGCTACGGCGAGAACCCGCACCAGCAAGCCGCCTTCTATCGCGACAGCACCCCGGCACCCGGCACCCTGGCGAACTGGCAGCAGCACCAGGGTAAGGAGCTGTCGTATAACAATATCGCCGACGCCGATGCGGCCTGGGAATGTGTGCGCGGCCTGGCCGGCGGGGCCTGCGTGATCGTCAAACATGCCAACCCCTGCGGCGTGGCGCTCGGCGACACGCCATTGCAGGCTTATCAACAGGCGTTTGCCACCGATCCGACATCGGCGTTTGGCGGCATCATCGCCTTCAACCGGCCGGTTGACGAGGCAGCAGCCGAGGCCGTCACCGGACAGTTTGCCGAGGTGGTGATCGCGCCGGGGTATACATCGGAGGCGCTGGCGCGATTCCGCAGCAAGGGCAACGTGCGGGTGCTGGAGGTGCCGGCCGGCACCGGCAGCAACGCCTGGGAATACAAGCGCGTGGGCGGCGGATTGCTGGTGCAATCGCCGGACGTCGCCGCGCCGGCCAGTTTCCAGGTGGTGACACGGGCAGCACCAGACCCGGCCCAGACCGCCGATCTACAGTTCGCCTGCCACGTCGCGCAGTTCGTCAAATCGAATGCCGTGGTGTTCTGTGGCGGCGGTCGTACCCTGGGCATTGGCGCTGGACAGATGAGCCGGGTCGACAGTACGCGTATCGCAACCCGCAAGGCGGCTGATGCCGGTCTGCCGCTGGCCGGATCGGTCTGTGCTTCAGATGCCTTCTTTCCGTTTCGCGATGGACTGGATGTGATCGCCGCCGCCGGGGCGCGGGCGGTGGTGCAACCCGGCGGCAGCCTGCGCGACGCCGAGGTGGTGGCGGCCGCAGATGAGCACGGCATCGCCATGGTGCTGACCGGCGTGCGCCATTTCCGTCACTGAGCAGGATGCAAACCCGATGAAAATCCTAGTCATTGGTGGTGGGGGGCGCGAGCACGCGCTGGCCTGGCGCATCGCCCAGTCACCGCGTGTGTCCCGCGTGCTGGTATCGCCCGGCAACGGTGGCACCGCCACCGATCCGGCGCTGCTCAATGTGCCCGGCGAGACGGTGGCCGACTGGCTGCGCATCGCTCAGCAGGAGGAGGTGCACTTCACGGTGGTTGGTCCGGAAGCGCCGCTGGCCGCCGGGGTGGTGGATGCCTTCCGCGCTGCCGGTCTGCGCATTTTCGGGCCGACCCAGGCCGCAGCCCGGCTGGAAGGGTCGAAGGATTTTGCCAAGCAGTTCATGCGCCGGCACGGTGTGCCCACTGCCCGATCGGCCACCTTTGAAGAGGCCGCCCCGGCCCATGCCTATATCGACGCCGAAGGCGCGCCGATCGTGATCAAGGCCGATGGCCTGGCCGCCGGCAAGGGGGTGGTGGTGGCCATGACCCTGGCCGAAGCGCATCAGGCGGTAGACGACATGCTGGGCGGCAGTCTCGGCGGTGCCGGTGCGCGCGTGCTGGTGGAACAGTTCCTGACGGGCGAGGAAGCCAGTTTTATTGTGATGGTGGATGGTCAGCACGTGCTGCCGCTTGCCAGCAGCCAGGATCACAAACGCCTGCTCGATGGTGACCACGGCCCCAATACTGGTGGCATGGGTGCCTACTCGCCGGCGCCGGTGGTCACGCCAGCGCTGCACCGGCGCATCCTGCGCGACATCATCCAGCCAACCGTGGTCGGCATGGCCAGCGAAGGCACCGTGTTCACCGGCTTCCTGTATGCCGGCGTGATGATCGACGCCGAGGGCAACCCCTCCACCCTGGAATTCAACTGCCGCATGGGTGATCCGGAAACCCAGCCAATCATGATGCGTCTGAAGAGCGACCTGACCGTGCTGCTGGACCATGCCATCGACGGCACCCTGGATCAGGTGGAAGCCGACTGGGACCGTCGGGTGGCCGTGGGGGTGGTGCTGGCAGCAGAGGGTTATCCGCAGTCACCACGCAAGGGCGACGTGATCGAGGGCCTGAAAAAGCTGCCGGAGCACACCATGGTGTTCCATGCCGGGACGGCTTTGGTCGACGGTGCAGTGCAGACCGCCGGGGGCCGGGTGCTGTGCGTCACGGCGCTGGCCGATACCCTGCGGCAGGCGCGGTCGGCGGTCTACGAGGCCACCGATGGCATCCGCTTTGCCGGACGGCAGTTCCGTACCGACATCGGCTGGCGGGCCCTGGCCGCCCCGGTCCGTCACTGACGCAGCGGAGTCGTGACGGCATGCGTGTGGGACGAGGGCAGCGGCAGGCTGGCGCACCGGTCGCCACCCGGGCCTTGGCGGCGCACCTGCGGCGCGGTGGGCTGGTGGCGTATGCCACCCGGGGCAGTTTTGGGCTGGGCTGCCTGCCCCTGCACACCCGGGCCCTGCGCCGTCTGGTGCGCTTGAAGCGCCGACCGATCCAGAAGGGCCTGATTGTGGTGGCGGACCAGATGCGCCGCCTGCGGCCCTTGATCGAACCGTTGACCCCTGCGCAGGCGCAGAGGGCCGCCGAGCGCTGGCCTGGCCACTGGACGTGGTTGATGCCAGCGCGTCGCCGGGTGCCAGCCCTGCTGCGCGGCCACCATCGCCAACTGGCGGTGCGCGTGGACGACTACCCGCCGGTGCGTGCGCTGTGCCGCGCGCTCGGCACCGCGCTGGTCTCGACCAGTGCCAACCGCAGCGGCCAGCCGCCAGCGCGCAGTACCCGTGCGGTGCGCCGCCTGTTTGGCCGACGGGTCTGGGTGGTGCCAGGCCGCTGTCAGCCCGGCGCGCGCGCATCGACCATTGCCGACTTGGCGAGCGGCCGCATCCTGCGCCGCTGATACCTGTGCTGATATCAGCGCGGATGCGGATATGCCTTTGATCCGGCTGCTGATATCGTTGCGGCCATCGCTGCTGTCATCGCCACGGCCACTGCCACTGTCGTTGCCACTGCCACTGCCACTGCCACTGCCACGGCCACTGTCGTTGGCACTGCCATCGCCATCCCTCACGCCAACTTCTGCAAGGACGCAATCATGAACATCGAAGCCATCCGTTCCTACCTACTGGAGCTGCAGGGGCGCATTGTTGGCGAGATGGAGCGTCTGGATGGCGGTACCTTCCGGCGGGATGGCTGGGACCGTCCGGAGGGGGGCGGCGGGCTCAGCATCCTGATCGAGGACAGCAAGGTGCTGGAGCGTGGTGGCGTGAACTTCTCGCATGTGCGCGGTGCCAACCTGCCGCCGTCCGCATCCGCCAGCCGGCCGCAGCTGGCCGGGCGTGGTTTTGAGGCTCTCGGGGTGTCGCTCGTGTTCCATCCGCGCAATCCCTATGTGCCCACCGTGCACATGAACGTGCGCTTTTTTGCCGCCACCCGGGAAGGCGAGGCGCCGATCTGGTGGTTTGGCGGGGGCATGGATCTGACGCCGTACTATGGCCATGCCGACGATGCCCGGCACTTCCATCAGACCTGCAAGGATGCCCTGGTGCCATTCGGCGATCACCATGCCACCTTCAAGAAATGGTGCGACGAGTATTTCTACCTCAAGCACCGCCAGGAGCCCCGGGGCGTGGGCGGCATCTTCTTTGACGACTTCAGCGAAGGGGGATTCGATCCGGCCTTCGCCCTGTGGCGCAGTGTGGGCGATCACTTCCTGCCGGCCTATGCGCCGATTGTCGAGCGCCGTCGTGACACGCCTTACGGCGAGCGCGAGCGCGACTTCCAGGCCTACCGCCGCGGCCGCTATGTCGAGTTCAACCTGGTGTTCGATCGCGGCACCCTGTTCGGCCTGCAGTCGGCCGGACGCACCGAGTCGATCCTGATGAGCATGCCGCCGATCGTCAAATGGCGTTACGACTGGAAGCCCGAGGCCGGGTCGCCGGAAGCGGCGCTCTACACCGACTTCCTGGTCGAGCGCGACTGGGTGTGAAGAGGCCGCGTTATGGCCGGCTGTCTGGAAATCTTTCCGTCGGGTTCGCTGTTGGCATTATTTATGAACGTAATTTGGGTAGAATAGAGATGTATGGCAGAAACTGATTCCGATCCAGAGCTGAGTAATTCCTGCAAGCCGGATGATCCTGACACGCGCGGTTGAGGCGGAGAACGTCGTTATGCATCACCCAAGTGAAGTAGCTCTGGTTTCCATTATCGTGCCAGTGCTCAATGAAGAGCAGGCGGTGGGCATCTTTCTCGACGCCGTCACCCCGATCTTGAAATCGACTGGAATGCGCTACGAACTGGTGTTTGTGGATGACGGCTCTACGGACAATACATCGGTTTTGCTGAGGGTTGCCCACCAGCGTATGCCAGAAGTCAAGCTGGTGTCTCTTTCCCGCAACTTTGGCAAGGAGGCTGCCCTGACTGCGGGCATTGCCCACGCGTCGGGGGATGCGATCATCCCTATCGATGTCGACTTGCAGGACCCGCCCGAGGTGATTCCAGCACTCCTGTCGAAGTGGCGTGAGGGCTTCGAGATTGTTTTCGCAGCGCGGGCCAACCGCGACAGCGACAGCTATCTCAAGCGGAAAACGGCGGGTTGGTTCTACCAACTGATGGGCCAGATATCCGAAACATCCTTGCCAGAGAATGTTGGTGATTTCAGGCTGATGGACCGTGCTGCCGTGAACGCCCTGCTGAGCTTTCCAGAGCGCAAACGCGTGATGAAAGTACTGATGTCCGCTGTTGGCTTCCGAACGGCTACCGTGTATTACGAACGGCAAGCGCGCAGTGCAGGCCGCACCAAATTCAGGCCCCTGCGGCTGTGGTCTCTTGCACTTGATGCCATTGTCGCGAGTTCTACCCTGCCTTTGCGTCTCTGGACTTACTTTGGTGGCTTGGTTGCCTTGGGAGCGCTGACCTACGGTGCCTTCATCGTAGTGAGAACGCTGCTCCAGGGCTCCGTGGTGCCGGGATATGCCTCATTGATGTCAGTCGTGCTCTTTCTCGGGGGATTACAGTTTCTCTCGCTGGGCATCCTGGGCGAATATGTCGGTCGAATTGCCATCGAGGTCCGCGGTCGGCCCCTCTACATCGTGGGTGATACCGTCGGTTTCAACGGCCCGGCACAGCAAAATTCAGTACCGAATGACTGGAAGAGTCCATCTGACCGCGCCTGAGATGTTGCAAGCCGGATAGAAACGCTTCCCTCCACGATGGCTTTCCCGTAGCTACGCCCAGTCACCAGCTGGAACCATGATGCCCAGTTTTTTTCGACTCGAGAGCCCTATTTTACGGGCCTTGTATCTGATCTCCGCCATCGCGCCGTTGTGGCTGACGAAATACCCGCCCCTGACTGATCTGCCGCAGCACGCGGGCCAGATTGCTCTGATCCTGCAACTGCTGCATGGTGATTCGCCGTGGCAGGACCTGGTAAGTTTCAATTATTTCACCCCTTATCTGTTCGGGTATGGGGTAGGCAGCTTGCTCGCGCTGTTGTTTCCGATTGTGGCAGCAGTCAAGATTGTCCTGTCGGTGACGCTCATCGCCTTTTACGGACTATCCACCGAGTTGAGGCGTCGGCTGCAGGCACCCGCTGAGCTTGATTGGTTGATCCTTCCCGGATTCTTCGGTTTCGCCTACCTTTTCGGCTTCTACACGTTTCTGGTGGCGGCACCCGTCGGAATCGCCTTCATTCTTGTTTCGATTCATTATTCGCAGCGTTCCTCCTTTGGCTCCGGTCTGCTGGTTGCCGCAACTGGGGTCTTCCTGTTTTTCTGCCATGGCCTGATCTTCATGGCCTCAGCCGCTGTCGGCGGCCTCTACGCGATCGCCGCCAGTCGTTCTGCTCGCGGTGCCGCGCTCCGTCTGCTGCCGTACTACCTCATGGCTGCCCTTGCCGTCGCCTACTTCCTTGCAGCCAAGTCTGCTGAAGTCAATACTGCTTCAGTCACCCTTCCGTGGGAGTGGGATCTGGCACTCTCCCGGCCAATCAAGTTCGTGTACTGTCTCTGGAACGAGAACCATATCAAGGGGCATAGCGTCCTGCAGCAGGTCCCGCACATGATTTTCTTCGCGGTGCTGCTGCTTACTCCATTTCTGCTCGGGTACCGCTTTCGCCCCACCTTGCGGACCGGAATTCCGTTTGCAGTCATCATGCTGATTGGGTTGCTGGTGCCCAATACGGCGATTGGGGTGGGCTATCTCTATGAGCGCTTCAGCATCTTCATCCTGCCCTTTTACATCCTGCAATTCGTTCGGCCCGCCCCCGGTGAACCACAGAGTCACCGGCGTACATTGGCGTGGCGTCACGTGATGCTTGTGATGTTGCCAATGATCTGTTTTCTGCACAGCGGATGGCGCTCTTGGCAAGCCATCGAATCCGAGCGGGAAACCCAGGCATTCGACACGGTGATTCGCAGCATTCCAGACGGCGCACACGTGCTGGCCCTGGTTCGGGACAAGCGCAGCGTGTCGACCAACAATGATTACGCCTATCAGCACTTTCCACTGTGGTTGCAGGCAGAGCACAAGGCCTTCGTTGACCCCAACTTTGCCATGCAGATGGCGATGGTTGTCCGGTACAGGCCGCAGGTCTTTGATTCCGCAGCATTTTTGCGGATGTACGATCTTGGCGAAACCCCCCAAGTCTTCGACTGGGTTCAGGACAAGGCGGATCGTTACGACTATTACATCGTGCGCGGCGCCGGTCGGCCTCTGGATACCTTGCTGCAGGCACCCGGATGCGTCAACACCTTGGCCAGAGCGGGAGGATGGGTTGTCCTGAAACGCTGCGCTGCAGTTGCGGACAAGACGTAAAGCGCGGCGTCTCCCCGCGCCATGTCCGCATACGCCCAGATAAATTCAGTCGTCCGGCGGTAGGATTGCGTTCGTCAACCGGATGATCGAGACCAGCTTGCCCTCGGCCGTTTCCACGCGAATGTCCCAGACATGGGTGGTGCGGCCGAGATGGATCGGGCGGCAGGTGGCAGTGACAAAGCCATCGCGCACGCTGCGCACGTGGTTGGCATTGATTTCCAGACCGACCACCCGGTAACCGGGCGCAACCACTTGGCCGGAGGCCACGCCACCGATGGTTTCCCCCAGGGCAACGCTCGCCCCGCCATGCAGCAGGCCGAAGGGTTGCCGGGTGCGTTCGTCGACGGGCATGCGCATGCGCAGGAAATCAGCGCCGATGTCCACGCATTCCATGCCCAGGGCCGTGGCAAGGGTGCCCCGCCCGACCTGGTTCACCCAGTCGGTGGTGAAAGGGGCGTGCCAGATAACAGCCTTGTCGGAAGCCATCTGACTCACTCCCCGAGATAGGCCGCGCGCACGCGCGGGTCGTTCAGGCAGGCATGCGCCGTATCGCTGAAGCTGATCCGGCCACCCTCCATCACATAAGCGCGCTGGGCCGCCTGCAGGGCCAGCCGGGCGTTCTGTTCCACCAGCAGCACCGTCATGCCCTCGGCTGCCACTTGCCGGATCACGGCAATGATCTTCTGCACCATCAATGGTGCCAAGCCCATGCTCGGTTCATCCAGCAGCAGCATGCGTGGCCGGCCCATCAGGGCACGGCCAATCGCCAGCATCTGCTGCTCGCCGCCGGACAGGGTGCCGGCCTTCTGGTCGCGGCGTTCGTGCAGTCGCTCAAACAGCCCGAACATGCGATCCAGGTCTTTGCGGACCTCGGCCTGGTCGGCGCGTACATAGGCACCCATCGCCAGGTTTTCAGCCACTGTCAGGCGCGGAAACACGCCGCGTCCCTCGGGCACCAGCGCCAATCCGGCGGTGATCAGCTGGTGAACCGGCATCCCGGCAAGCGGTTGGCCGGCAAACGTGATGCTGCCAGCGGCTGGTTTGAGCAGACCCGACAGCGCGTTCAGCGTGCTGGTCTTGCCGGCCCCATTGGCCCCGATCAGGGTTACCAGTTCGCCTTCGTGCACATCGAGGTCGATTCCTTTCACCGCCTGGATGCCGCCGTAATGCACCTGCAGGCCTTTCACTTCCAGCAAGGCGCTCATGCGGTAGTCTCCGCGCCCAGATAGGCCTCGATCACCCGGGGATCACGCTGCACCTGCTCGGGCGGACCCTCGGCAATCAGCCGGCCATACTCCAGCACGGCCACGCGGTCGCACATGCCCATCACCAGTTTCACATCGTGCTCGATCAGCAGCACGGTCACGCCGGTGGCGCGGATCTTTTGCAGCAGGGTGCCCAGTGTGGCGGTTTCCGTGGCATTCATGCCGGCTGCCGGTTCATCCAGGGCGAGCAGCCGCGGCTCGGTTGCCAGCGCCCGGGCGATCTCGAGACGGCGCTGGTCGCCGTAGGACAGCTGGCGGGAGACCTGATCAGCGCGGTGGGCGATACCGACAAAATCCAGCAGTTCCAGCGCCCGCGCGCGGATTGCCGCTTCTTCGTCGCGCTCCCCGGCAGGATGGAAGATGGCGCCGAACAATCCGGCACGGGTACGGACATGCCGTCCGACCATCACATTTTCCAGTGCAGTCATGCTGCCAAACAGCCGAATGTTCTGGAAGGTGCGCGCGATGCCACGCGCACACACGTCGTGTGGCTTGCCAGGCAGGGGGGCCCCGCCGAATTCGAAATGCCCTTCATCCGGGGTATAGATGCCGGTGAGCAGATTGAATAGGGTGGTCTTACCGGCCCCGTTCGGACCGATCAGTCCATAGATCGACCCTTCCGGAATGTCGAAACGCACCTCTGAGAGCGCCGCCAGTCCGCCGAAGCGTTTGCCGACACCCAAGGCGCGCAGCAGGGGCGTCATGCGACACCTCCAGCATCCGCGGCGGACACGCCGGTGTGGCCCGGTACGCTGTCCGATCCCGTGGGCTGGCCGGATGGCGGCAGGGGGCGGTCGTCGCCTTCCTTGTCATGCAGTTCGCGCTTGCGCACGGGCGATGGCCAGAGACCTTCCGGGCGCAGGATCATCACGGCGATCAGCGCGACGGCAAACAGCAGCATGCGCAGGTTGGCGGGATCGAGATAGACCTGGTCAAAGGCCGATTGCTGCAGCTGGGCAAGTGGCCGAAAAGCTTCCGGCAGGATCGCCAGCAGCAGGGCACCCAGCAGCACACCGCGCAGATGGCCCATGCCACCGAGCACCACCATGCACAGGATCATCACCGACTCGTTCATGGTGAAGCTCTCCGGGCTGACGAAGCCCTGGAAGCCAGCAAACAGTACGCCAGAGATGCCGCCAAATGTGGCGCCCATGGCGAACGCCAGCAGCTTCAGGTTCTTGGTATTCAGGCCCATCGCCTTGGCCGCGATCTCGTCCTCGCGGATGGCCGCCCAGGCTCGGCCGATGCGAGAGCCTTCCAAGCGCTTGGACATCAGCAGGATCAGCGTCGTCAGCCCGACAAACAGGAAATAATAGTTGTAGATGCCCGGCAGGGTGAAGCCAAACAGGGTATGGCTCGCCGAAAACGAGAAGCCACCGATGGCGATCGGATCGATCAGGTCGATGCCCGCCGGACCGTTGGTGATCGACAGGTTGCGCAGAAAGATACGGATGATCTCGCCAAACCCCATCGTGACAATGGCCAGGTAATCACCGCGCAGGCCGAGAGTCGGCGCCCCCAGCAGCGCCCCAAAAGCGGCCGCCAGCAGGGCGCCGGTGGGCAGCAGCACATACAGTGGCAGATGGATGCCGATGTGGGGTGACGCCAGCATGGCGTAGCTGTAAGCACCCACCGCATAGAACGCCACGTAGCCGAGGTCGAGCAGGCCGGCATAGCCCACCACGATGTTCAGGCCGAGCGCCAGCATGGCATAGAGCAGGGCGAAGTCCAGCAATCGCACCCAGCTGCGCCCCAGGGCGATGTCGGTGACAAAGGGCAGGGCGGCGATGCCGACCACCAGCAGCAATGGAAGGTAACGCGACTTCATACTTTCTCGATTCCGCGCTCGCCCAGCAGGCCGGAGGGGCGCAACACCAGCACCAGCACCAGCATCAGAAAGGCGAACACATCGCTGTAGTTACTGCCCACCGCGCCATCTGTGAGCTTGCCCATGTACCCGGCGCCCAGGTTCTCGATCACGCCCAGCAGCAAGCCGCCCAACATCGCACCGCCCAGACTGCCAATGCCTCCCAGTACCGCTGCTGTGAACGCCTTCAGACCGAGCAGGAAGCCCATGGTGTGGTTCCCGACATTGTAGTAAGCGCCCACCAATGCACCCGCCACGGCCGCCAGGCCAGAGCCCACGGCAAAGGTGGTGGCGATGATGCGGTTGACGTCCACGCCCATCAGACCGGCCACAGCCGGATTCTGCGCGCTGGCGCGCATGGCCCGGCCGAGCCGGGTGCGTTGCACCAGAATCCAGAGACCGGCCATCAACACGGCGGCAGCGATCAGGATCACCACCTGCACCTCGCTGATCACCGCACCACCGATGGCGTACTGCGTCTTCGGCAGGATGTCGGGATAGTGCAGATAGTTGCGCCCCCAGATCAACGCCGCCAGTTGCTGCAGGGCAATCGACACGCCAATCGCGCTGATCAGGGGGGCCAGGCGTGGCGCCTTGCGCAGCGGCCGATAGGCCACACGCTCGATGCCCAGGCCGAGCGCGATACAGGCCGGCACCGCCAGCAGCAGACCAATCACGATCACCGTCCAGCCACTGTAACCGCGCGCCGCCAGGCGCTCGATCACCGACAGGCTGACCAGCGCGCCCACCATCACCACTTCGCCGTGAGCGAAGTTCACCAGCTCGATGATGCCGTACACCATCGTATAGCCGAGGGCGACCAGGGCATAGATGCTGCCCTGAACCAGGCCATTGATGACCTGCTGCAAAAAGATGTCCAAACTCAGCGCTCCCCGCCGCAGGTGGAGAAAACGCTCAGGGCTTGCTGCTCAGGATATCGTGCGCGACCAGTTTGCCGCCCTGCACCTGGAACACGGTGATCACGCCACCCTTCAGGTCGCCATTCTCATCGAAGGCCACGTGGGTGGTCACCCCGTCGTAATCCATGCCGGCGAGAACCTTCAGATATTTTTCCGGGTCGGTCGACTCGGCTTTCTTCATGGCTTGCACCAGCACCATAGTGGCGTCGTAGCAATACGGCGCGTAATCCTGGATCTCGCCATATTTGGCGTTGAAGCGCTTCATGAAATCCGGACCCTTCGGCATCTTGTCGATCGGCTGGCCTGGCATGCTGCAATAGATGCCTTCACCGTCGGCACCGGCCAGCGTGATGAACTCGAGCGAGCAGCCGCCGTCGCCGGTCAGGAATTTGCTGGTCACGCCCAGCGCCTTGATCTGTTTCATCATGGGCCCGCTCTGCGAGTCCATGCCGCCGTAGAAGATCAGGTCGGGTGACTTGGCCTTGACGTTGGTCAGGATGGCGCGGAAATCGGTGGCCTTGTCGTCCGTGTGTTCGTGGGTGACCACCGTGGCGCCGGAGGCTTTTGCAGCCTCTTCGAAGCGGGCGGCCAGACCTTCACCATATTGGGTGGTGTCGTCGATGATTGCCACCGTCTTCACGCCCAGCTTGCCGGTGGCAAATTCCCCGAGCGCCTTGCCTTGCAGCGTGTCGTTCGGAATGACCCGGAAGGCGGTCTTGAAGCCCTGATGCGTGTACTTCGGATTCGTGGCCGAGGGCGAAATCTGTGGGATGCCGGCGTCGGCATAAATGCGCGAGGCCGGGATCGTGGTGCCAGAGTTGAGGTGC
Source organism: uncultured Ferrovum sp. (assembly GCA_903863375.1). Classification (GTDB taxonomy): domain Bacteria; phylum Pseudomonadota; class Gammaproteobacteria; order Burkholderiales; family Ferrovaceae; genus CAIVHB01. The sequence goes on along the minus strand of CAIPBT010000134.1, from coordinate 4,293 downwards.
CCGATCACGCCGGCCACCTTCTGGTCGACAAATTTCTGCGCAATGATGGTGCCGGTCTTCGGGTCGGCTGCATCATCTTCGGACAGCAGCTCGAAATGTACCTTGCGGCCACCAATGGTCAGGTTCTGCGCATTGGCATCGTCGATGGCCATGCGGGTGCCGTTCTCGTTGTCCTTGCCCAGATGAGCCTGCGGACCGGTCAAGGGATTGCTCGCGCCGATCTTGACGACAAGTTCGCCAGACGCGGCAGGGCTCTCGGCTTTGCCACAGGAAGCCACAGCAACAATGGCCATGCTCAGAAACAGCGCATGCAACAGGCGGGACATGGAAACCTCGAGGAGGAAGGCAAATGCCTTGAACATTTGATGGCTGATGCTAACCCAGATGGCTGAAATTGCAAGCCTGCGACGGGGGTGACGGCCGCTTGCGCGGCGGGTTTGTCAAAGGCTGCTGCCCAGCGCGACGGGCATCGTAGTCGGCACCGCCGCCGGCATCCCAGCCGCTACTGCAGAAATGCATAGCCTGACTTGGTTCTTCAAAGCAAAAAGCCAGCCATCATGCGGTGGCTGGCTTTCTTGTATCGTCTCACAGGGGCCGGCACGCGGCTGCCCGTCGCCTGGCAAAAGTGGCCGGGCAGGCGGGCCGGTGACCTACACTGCGGACGCGATCCGGCAGACCTTACTTCTGGGTGAGCACCCAGTCGACGATGGTCTTGATGTCCTTGTCGCTGACCTGCGCGTTCGGGGGCATCGGGATCTGGCCCCAGACGCCGGCGCCGCCGGCCTTCACCTTCGCATACAGACGGGCCGGGGCGGCAGCATCGCCCTTGTACTTGGCCGCCACATCCTTGTAGGCCGGGCCGATCACCTTGTGGTCCACCGCGTGGCACGCGAGGCAGCCACTCTTGGTCGCCAGTTCGAGTTCACCTGCAGCATTCGCGGCACCTGCGGCCAGCAGGCCTGCCACGGCAATCATTCCAATCTTGGCAATCGACATCATGATTCTCCTCGTCGAGCGGCACCACGCCGTCGAACTGGTTGGTTAGCTTGTTGCGCTACTGTTATCCCGGCGGCGCCGGAAAACCCCGGTACCGCTGCGGTCCTGCAAACCGGTGTGGCTGTGTGTGCAGACGACAGTCATTCACCTGAGGCTCTCAACGCTGCTGAGGTCCCTGCGGTTGACGCTGCAGCCGGCTGGAGTGGGGGGTCGGTATACTCCGGCCATCCAACCGTCTTCCTGCCAGGATCCGTCATGCTGATTCACCCCGATTTCGACCCGGTTGCCGTGCGACTCGGGCCGCTCGCCGTGCGCTGGTATGGCCTGATGTATCTGATCGGGTTCCTGGGCGGGCAGGCGCTGGGCAAACTGCGGGTTCGGCAGGAGGCCTGGCTGAACTGGACCGTGGAACAGGTCGACGAATTTCTGACCTTTGTGGTGTTTGGCGTGATTCTGGGCGGGCGTCTGGGCTATGTCCTGTTTTACAAGCCGCTTTACTATCTGGACCATCTGATCGAAGTGCCGCAGATGTGGCAGGGTGGCATGTCCTTCCATGGCGGGCTGCTGGGCGTGATCTTGGCGTCGCTGTGGTTTGCCCGCCGGCATGGCAAGCGCTGGCTGGACGTGACCGATTTTGTCGCGCCCCTTGTCACGGTGGGGCTGGGCGCAGGCAGGCTGGGCAATTTCATCAACGGCGAGTTGCCGGGACGCATCACCAGCGTGCCGTGGGCGATGATCTTTCCGCATGTCGACCCCTATCCGCGACACCCGTCCCAGCTCTACGAGGCCTTCGCCGAAGGCCCGCTGCTGTTCGCCGTGCTGTGGTGGTTTTCCCGCCAGCCACGGGCGCGGGGGGCCATCTCGGGACTGTTCCTGCTCTGTTACGGCAGCTTCCGCTTTGTGATCGAGTTCGCGCGCGAACCCGACAATTTTCTGGGGCTGCTGCAATGGGGGCTAAGCATGGGGCAATGGCTGTGTCTGCCCATGGTGGTGCTTGGCGTGATCCTGCTGCTTCGGTCCCGCCGCCAGACCTGATCGCCAAGCCGGTTCGCCGGGGTAGTGCCGGTCCTGAGCGCGAGGCCGGATCGCCAAGCAAGATCGTGAGGCTGGATCGCCGGGTCTTAAACCTGTCGAAACTGAATGCCACCAGCAATTCAGGCACAAATACAGCGAATTGCTGACCTAAAGGGCTTGGTGTCGATCTACGTCGTCTGTATAGTTCCTTAAGACGCAATTCGCTGGGTCAAGACGCATGCCGACCTGATCGAGTCGTCCTTTTGTCTTATGACTTGCTTGGGGCCTGTCCATGGCGATCTATCAACAGTCCGGCACGCCTGTGCCGCGCGCCGTGCGCATCGCCTTTCAGCCGATCGTTGACCTGGAAAGCTGCACCGTCCATGCCCATGAAGCACTGGCGCGTGGTCCGGCGGGTGAGGGTGCCGACTGGGTGTTCGCCGGGCTTGACGGCCCGCAGCTCGGTGATATCGATCACCGGTTGCGGGTGCGGGCCATGCAGGTGGCGATGACACTCGGCCTACGTGGCCTGCTTAGCGTGAACCTGTTTCCGGATTCCGAAGGATGTCCCAGCGTCGCCATTCAGCGAACCCTGGCAGCTGCGGAGGCGCTCGGTTTTCCACGGCATCAGCTGATATTCGAAATCACCGAATCCACCCGGGTGATGCGCCCCGCGCGGCTGCGCGACTTCATCGCCCTGTATCGGGATGTTGGCTTCCGGACCGCGCTCGACGATTTTGGCGATGGCCATTGTGGATTGCTGCTGCTCAGTGAGTTCCGCCCCAATGTCATCAAGCTGGCGCATGAATTTACCCGCCGGGCCCCTCATGACGGACGCGCCCGTACCGTAATCCGGCATCTGCTCAGTACCGCCCGCGATCTTGGCTGTGAGGTGATTGCCGAGAGTGTCGAGCGCAAGGAAGAGTCCGAGGTACTGCGTGACCTTGGCATTCCCCTGCAACAGGGCTACTGGTTCGCTCGCCCGGGCATCGAACATCTGCCCGCCGTGCAGTGGGCGCAGCCCCCGGTCCGGCACGCCTGCTGCGAGGCGTCGCGCTGGGCTGTTTCGCTGTGACAGCCTTGCCGGAATCGCCGCTTGCCTTGCGCATCGGGGATGCCCTGCCGTCCCGATCGCCCCGCTTTGACGCCATCGTCGATGCGGAAACCCGCACCCTGCAGGCTGTCCGGGCGCATGGCCCGGCCATGCTGGAAGATGGCGCCATGGCGGCGTGGTTGGCCAACCAGCCGACCTCCGCCGGACTGCTGTGGCGCCTGACGGCAGACCGCGAGCAGCGTCGGGCGGCCTTTGCGGCCACGGCAGCGGTCGGGTGGGAGGGGGATCTGCACGTATGCATGCTGGCTTCGTCGAGCGAAGACAACGACGCGTGCAGCATGGGCTTGCTGGCGGACGCCCGGCAGTACGGCATTGCACACCACCGCATCGTGCTGGAGATCAGCGAAACCGAAGCGGTACAGAGTCCGGATCAGCTCGCCCGGGCCGCGGGATTATGGCGGGCGATGGGCTTCCGGACGGGTATCCTGCGCTTTGGCGGCGGTCTCTCCGGCCTGGCGCTGATGCTGCTGCTGGAACCCGCCGTGGTGTGCCTGGATGGCGACTGGATCCGCCGGGTGGCGATCGACCATGGCACGCGGATCATCGTGGCAGGCATCGTCAACACCTGTCGTGAGCTGGGTTGTCAGGCGATTGCCGACGGGGTGATTTCAGACCGCCTGTCCGTGGTCCTGTCGGATCTTGGCGTGCGCTGCCAGTCGGGCCCGTTGTTCACCCTGCCAGCCGGTCTGCCCCTGGGGCGGTAAATCATTTGCCTGGTGCAGATCCAGTGGCTTAACATGCAGGGCTTGCAGATGCGCTCGTATCTGCCCGTGGGGACGTAGCTCAGCTGGGAGAGCGTCGCGTTCGCAATGCGAAGGTCGGGAGTTCGATCCTCCTCGTCTCCACCATTCTGTTTCCGCCATCTGCCACGTATGACGCTGGTCACACCTTTTGGCACCGAGTGCCACGAGGTGGTACCACGGCGAGCACAACCTGCGTCTCTATTCCCCGCTGTCCAGTTTCTCCAGCAGGTCCAGCGTCCGTGCAGGATCGCCACGGGCTGCTCGGAACTCGAAGCGAATCCTGGCGTCGTAGTTCGTCAGTGCCACGGTGGCCAGTTCATCGATCAGCTTGTTGACGCTGACCGAGTTGGCCCGGGCGAGCGCCTTCAGTCGTTCGTGCTTGTCATCGGGAGGCCTGGAAACGACAAAGTGCTAAGAAGATCTTCG
>CAIPBT010000133.1 GCA_903863375.1 uncultured Ferrovum sp. | reverse complement strand
GTCGTGCCGCGGTGTAGTTCTGCTGGCGGGTGCTGAAGGCATGCTGGGCGTAGGGATCAGGCCAGCCCAGGTCATCCCAGTAATCGACGTGCTCGGCCAGCAGGATGGTTCCGGCCAAGCCCTTTTCCTGGCTGGCGCGGCTGGCCCAGACATCCGCCGGCGGGCAACTGCTGCAACCTTCCGAGGTGAACAGCTCGATCACCAGCGGCAGCGTGGATCCACTGACCCCGGCACAGGACGGCGGAGCGGCCTGGGCGACGGTCGATATCAGCAGCAACAGCGCCAGCAAGGGCACCGTCGATCTTGGCATGGGCCCGGCCGACAGCGTGACGCTGCGTGCAGTGGGTTGGCGGTGGATGGACGGCGTCGTGTGCATGGCAGGGGTTCCTTCTCGGGGGATGCCCCATTGGGTCGGATGGGCGCGGGCTTCCTTACAGCGCCCCCCTGTTTCAGGGCGGCAGATTTCGGATACCCTGCGGAATTGCCGATGCATGACCACCTCCAGGAGCGTTCGGGTGCCGCCTGACTCACATTCCCCCAATCCCTCTGATGTATATCCGATTGGCACCCCTGGCACGCCCTGGGGCGATGCCGAGCGTGCCGTCTGGCTATCCCGCCAGAAGGTCAGGCGGAGCTACCTGGACGAGGTGGTGACGCCGCTGAAGGCAAACCTGCCAGCCCAGGCCGAGCTGTTCGAATACGGTCGACTCGATTACGCCCCGCTTGGACTGGGCAGCTATGTGCTGTATGGCGTGCGCAGCCGGGACTGGCGGGCGGGGCGGCCCACCGTGGTGGTGACCGGAGGCGTGCATGGCTACGAAACCAGCGGGGTGCAGGGCGCACTCGACTGGATTGCGCACGATTTCGCGCAGCACGTGCCGGCCGTCAATCTGCTGGTGCTGCCGTGCATCTGCCCGTGGGGCTACGAGACGATCAACCGCTGGAATCCGAATGCCCTCGATCCCAACCGGCAGTTTCGCGCCGACAGTTCGGCGGCAGAGGCAGCGCAGGCGATGGCCTGCATCCAGTCCCACGGCGCGCGGGTGGACGTGCATATCGATCTGCACGAGACCACCGACACCGACAACAGCGAGTTTGGGCCGGCCAAGGCCGCCCGCGACGGAAAAACATTCGACTGGCATGCCATTCCGGATGGCTTCTATCTGGTGGCGGATGCGGAACGGCCGGAACCGGAATTCCAGCGCGCCCTGATCGAGGCAGTGCGCCAGGTCACGCCGATTGCCGAAGCTGATGGCAACGGACGACTGATCGGCACCCCCCTGCAGCAGGAGGGCGTGATCCAGTACGCCAAGCGGTCGTTGGGCTTATGTGGTGGTTTCACGGATGCGCGATTTGTGACCACCACCGAGGTCTATCCGGACGGCCGGTCCGCCACCCCGGCGCAGTGCAACGCGGCGCAACGTGTCACGGTGAATGCGGCCCTGGCCTACCTGGCGGGTGCTGCCAGCGCGGCTTGATGCCGGACCCAGGTCCCCCGGCGCCAGGTTCCCGTCTTCAGGATGCCGGACCCAGGATACCGGCTCCAGGATGCTGGACCCAGGATGCCGGACCCAGGTCCCCGGCTCCAGGTCGCCCGCTCCAGATTCCCGGCCCTAAATTTCAGGGTTCAGCGTTTGCGCAGGTAATGCCCGAACAATCCGGCGTGCAGTTCGCGCAAGATGCGCCGGGCTTCCAACTGCTCCTTCTGGCGGCCTTGGCGCTCCAGCACCTGTAGCTCCAGCACCGTGCGCAGGGCACGCTCCGCCGCCGTGCCGGCACCGGGTTGCGCGCTGCGCACGGTGGCGGCGCACTGCGGCAGCTCGATCAGCAGGTAGGCGGGCCACCAGCCGAGATCCGTCGGCTCCGCGTCTCCGTCCAGCGCCTGTTCGAAATCCCGCACCGACTGGGTCAGCACCGGGTCCTGCAGGATCGCAATGACCTCGGCGGTCAGGTCCGGATCCATCCAGGCCAGCTCGGCCAGCAGGGGCAGTGCGGCATCCAGGCCCTCCAGCCGGTAGGTACAGTGCACGTGCCAGGCCAAAGGCAGTGGTTGCCGGCGCCAGGAAGGGATGGTCTCGATGGCGCGTTGTGCCTCTACCCAGTGCTCGCCGCGCAACAGCAACGCCGCCGGATGGAGGGCAGCGGTATGCGCCTGGAAGGGCAGATGCGCCACAGCGCGGGCGAGCGTCATCCATCGGGCAGCCATCCAGGGCTGCTGTTCCTTGCCCAGGACGCGGCGAGCTGCCTGCGCAAGAGTCTCCAGCTCCAGCAGCGCTTGCCTGCCCTGCCCGGCATCCAGCGCACCCGCCACCGGGTGGGTGAGGGCAGCGAGCAAGACGGCGAGGTCCGGCAGCAGGCGGTCGCCGGGCAGCGCCGCCGACAACGCGGTGATCGCCGACTGCAGGGCGGCCACATCCTGCCGTCGGGCAGCGATCACGGCATCGTTGCGCAGCACCACATCGCGGCTGTCGGTAAACAGATTGAGTTGCACGAAACAGTTCCGTCGAGAGGGGGGCGGGCCCTGGTCTGGCGGGGCCGACCCGCCGGGGCGGCTTAGCCCTCCAGCAGACTGCGCAGCATCCAGGCGGTTTTCTCATGCACGTTCAGCCGCTGCGTCAGCAGGTCGGCGGTAGGCTGATCGTTGGCGGCATTGGCGAGCGGAAACAGATCGCGGGCGGTCCGCGCGGTGGCTTCCTGGGCTGCTACCAGAAAACGCACCATGTCCATGGCCTTGGGAACGCCTTCCACCTCGTCGATCGACGTGAGTTTGCTGAATTCGCGATAGGTGCCGGGGGCCGGGTGGCCGAGTGCCCGGATGCGTTCGGCAATCAGGTCAAGCGCTGCCCACTGCTCGGTGTACTGCGCCATGAACATCTGGTGCAGGCTGTTGAAGTCGGGACCGGTAACGTTCCAGTGGAAGTTGTGGGTGGTCAGGTACAGGGTGTAGCTGTCGGCCAGCAGGGCAGACAAACCCTGCGCGATTTTCTTGCGTTCGTTGGCCGAAATGCCGATGTCGATGCTGGTGTTCTTGTCTTTCTTGGAGCTCATGGGGCGGGGTGTCCTCGATGGAAACGGGCGGCTTGGTGACAGCACGCTCTCCTTCAGACCGGCAAGTCGGGAGAACGTGCCTTGCTGGCGGTGGATCGATTGGCATCCTTCCATTCGGATCCCGGCAGCGATTACTACTTTTTACCCGAAATCGCCCGGGAAATGCCTGCCATCGTGACCAGAGCAGCGCTACGCTATTCCTTTACCGGGTAGTTTCCTGCCACTGGGTTGCGCGAGTGCTGTCATGACCATATCTTCTTTGCCTCCATCCTCCTTGTCTCCGACCGTGCTGTCTGGCCTGCTCGGCACAGCCGGCGGAAATAGCACATCCACCGCATCGTCAGCCACGGCCGCCATCGGCAGCGAGCTGCTGTCGGCAATCCAGAGTCAGTCTTCGGCCGGCACCAGCAGTTCGGTCGACAGCGGCACCCTGATGCAGGATCTGGTGTCGCTGAGCGGCGGCACCACGTCTGCGTCGGGCACCGCCGGGATGTACACCGCCGCAGGGTTGCCTTCCTCGGCATTGCTGAGCGCGGGACTGTCGGGTGCAGGATTGCTGGGCGCCGTGCAGTCGGCCAGTCAGGATCCGTTGTTGCAGGCGGTCGGCCTGGAGAGTTCCGGGGCAACGTTGTTCGGCAGCGCGACGGGCACCAGTTCGGCTACCGACAGCACCAGCCTGTTGCAGTCCTTGCTGTCGGGTGGGATATCGAACAGCACCGGCACCGATCCGCTCACCACGGCGCTGAATGCGCTGTTCGCCCAGCAGGCCTCGGCCAGCGCTAGCGCGGCAGCAGCAAATTCGATATCTGGCACTGCAACATCTGGTACTGGGTCATCTGGTACTGGGTCATCGGGTACCGGGACGTCCGGGAGCGCGGCCTCCGGCACTGCGACTTCCGGCAGCAGCACGGCCGCAGCGCCCACGAATCTGACCCAGATGCTCGAACAGGATCCCAAGCTGGCCAGCGTGCTGGTCACCGCCCAGATGGATCAGGGCTTCCTGGCTGCCTTGGGCTGACCTGGCATCAGTCGGTCGGCAGGGACGCGCCCTGCCGGCCCGGCTTGGCCGACCAGCCCGGCAGGTCGCGCAGCAGCGCTGCCGCATCCAGCAGGCAGCGCAGGTCGAGGTGTAGCGCGCCGTCGCGCACATAGCCCACCACCGGCATCGGCAGCTGACGCAGCCGCTCCTGCAGCCGCTTCAAGGCACTGCCGCCCGCGCGGCCTGCGGCAACCGGCGCGATGCGTAGGCCGGCGCTGGGCAGCAGGTCCACGGGCAGCGCACCACTGCCGATCTGTCCCATCAGGTCCACTACGTCGACCGTGAAATCCGGTGCCAGCTGGGTGGCCACGGCATCCTGAAGGATCAGGGCCTGGGCACGGATCTCGGCGCGCGGCCGGGTCAGCAATCGCAGCGTGGTGACCTGCTCGCGCAGCGCTTCCGGGTGACGGTACAAGCGCAGCACCGCTTCGAGGGCTGCCATGGTGAGCTTGCCCACGCGCAGGCAGCGCTTGAGCGGGTTTTTCTTGATCCGCGCCACCAGATCCCGGTGACCGGCGATCACGCCACATTGCGGTCCGCCCAGCAGCTTGTCGCCGCTGAACATCACCAGATCGGCGCCGTGCGCCAGGGTTTCCTGCGCCGTCGGTTCGTGCGGCAGGCCGAAGGCGGCCAGGTCGGTCAGGGTGCCACTGCCCAGATCGACCACAAACGGCAGGTTGTGCCCGTGGGCCAAGGTAGCGAGCTCCGGTTCGGGGACCACGGCCGTAAACCCGCTGATGGCGTAATTGCTCCAGTGCACCTTCATCAGCATGGCGGTGCGGCCATTGATGGCATTGCGGAAGTCCGCCAGATGGGTGCGGTTGGTGGTGCCGACCTCGACCAGCTTGGCGCCTGCCCGGGCCATGATGTCTGGAATGCGGAAGGCCCCGCCGATCTCGACCAGTTCGCCCCGCGACACCACCACCTGCTTGCGTTGCGCCAGACTGTTCAGGGTGAGCAGCACCGCAGCGGCGTTGTTGTTGACCACCGTGCAATCCTCGGCACCGGTCAGTTCACGCAGCCAGGGGGACACCAGATCGTCGCGGTCACCGCGGCCACCGTCGTCCAGGTCGTATTCGAGATTGAGCGGCGACTGCATGGCCTGGATCACGGCCGCCATGGCGGATTCCGGCAGCAGCGACCGCCCCAGGTTGGTGTGCAGCACGGTGCCGGTCAGGTTGTGCATGGCGCGCACCTGCGAGCGCGCCGCGGCTTCCAGGCTGGCCGCAACGTCCTGCAACAGGGTCTCAGCTTCCGGTGGCTGCCGCTCGCCCGCCTCGGGGGCGGTCAGCTCGGTCCGCAGCGTGGCCAGGCGTTGTCGCACCGAGGCGGTGACCGCCGTGCGGCCATGCCGGGCGATCAAGGGCTGCGCGTCGGCATGGGTCAGCAGGCGTTCCACCTGGGGGATTCGGGCGAGCAGGGGGTTGGTCATGATGCGCGGTTGCCATGGTAGAAAAGCGGTTCCGGACAGCAGGCGGACGGTTCGGCATTCGCCGGAACTTGCGTCTGTCGGAGACAGTCTGACAGGGGTAATCCATCTGCCGCCACTTTCTGTCGACGTGGTCGGCATCTCCGTCCCGGATCCCCCCTAACTTTTTTGTGCGACCCGTCCGGTCGCGGATCTTCATGAGCGCTTCAGAAGAACGATCGTCTGCCACCGCTGGCTGGGCCTTGGTCACGGGAGGTGCCAGTCGGGGCGGTGCCGCCATCTGCCGCATGCTGCACGCCCGCGGCATGTCGGTGGTGATCCATCACTCGCCGCGCTCGGTCGCGGCCGCCGAGGCGTTGCGCGACAGCCTGGCCGCCCGGCGTCCCGGCTCGGTGCGGCTGTGGCAGGCTGATTTCCTGGAGTCCGGGTTTCCGGTGCCGGACTGGCTGCCGACGCTCGGCGTGACGGTGCTGGTCTGCAATGCCTCGCAATACAAGCCCAGCAAGGTCATCGACCTGCAGGCCTTCCGCGACGACTTCGAGGTACACGTGGTGGCGCATGCGCGCATCCTGGCCGCGCTGCATCCCGATCCACGCGCTTCGCTCGGCTATCCGCTGCTGTCGTCGGTGGTGGCCATTTCGGATATCGCGGTGGAGCGTGCGCCGGTCGGGCACATCGGCTACACCACCGCCAAGGGCGCGCTTGAGACCATGGTGCTGGCCCTGGCCAATGACTGGGCACCGCACACGCGGTGCAACGTCGTGCAGGTGGGAACCCTGCCGTTTCCGGAAACCTGGACCGATGTGGTCCGCGCCGACAAGATCGTGGCGTCGATCCCGCTGGCGCGGATCGGTACCTTCGAAGATCTGGCGGGCGCCGTGGTCTTCCTGGCGCTCGATGCGCGCTACATCACCGGGCAGAAACTGGCGGTGGACGGCGGGCGCAACCGCTTCCTGCTCTGATCGCACGGCATCCGCGCCCGGCGAGCGCGCGCCGCTGACCGCGCGCATTCCTGCCATGACTCTCCGGAACGACCTGCCGCGACGACCTGCCGCGACGACCCGCCGCCCGGGCAGGCGCGGTCAGCGTCAACCCTTGCAGGGAAAGCGCTTTTGCGCCCCACGCAGCATCACCATCTCCATTGGCGTCGTGCTTGCCTCGTCGCCCTTCATGGCGGTAGTTTCGGCCTGGATCAGGTCGGCCACCGTCTGTTCGCCGGGTACTTCATCCGGCTTGGTGCAGAACAGCAGGGTGGCGTCGGGCTTGCCGTCGCGCAGCGCCGTGCCGTACCAGAGCATGCCCTGGAAGGTCACGAACAGATAGGCATCCTGGGATTCGCGCACGGCGGCGTCCTTGCGTCCCTGCTGATACTCGGCAAGGCTCAGGGCGGAGGCGGCGGTGCTCGCCAGCAACAGGGTGACGGCCAACGGGACGATTCGGGAAAACGGACGGGACATCTTCAAAGACTCCTGGATGGGGCGTGGCCGGGGCGCAACTTCCTGCATGCTGACATACTCTCAACCTCTAGTGGCTGTGTGTTCCTGAGGCTGCCTCGGGATGTCCGGCCAGTCCGCCCTCCACCTTCTGGAAACCTTGCCGCGCCATGAACCGTTCCCTTCGTCTGATGCCCCTGTCCCTATTGCTCCTGGCCTGGACTGCCTTGGCAGGTCCGCTTGCCTTCGTTACCAACGAGCGGGCAGGGGTGTCCGTCATCGACCTGGACCAGTTCACGGTACAGCGCACCTTTGCCACCGGCGGCGAGGGGCCGCGCGGCTTGAGCGTCACCCCGAATGGTCAGTGGGTGGTGACTGCCAACAAGGGCAGCAGTGACATCTCGGTGCTGGACGTGGCCACCGGGGCCATGGTCAAGCGCATCCCGGTGGGAAAAAACGTGGAGTTCGTGCGGGTGCAGGGCGACTTCGCATACGTCACGTATGAGCCGAGTGGTCCGGGTGCACCGGATGGTGGCAAGCCGGACGCTGGTAAGACCGAGGCTGGCAAGCCGGATACCCCCAAGGCCGACGCTGGCAAGTCGGAAAAAGCCGCCAAGGACGACAAGGAAGACGATCTGGTGCCGGCCGAGATCGCCGTGGTCGACCTGCAGCAAGGGCGCGTGGTGCGCTCGATGAAATCCGGGCGCGAAACCGAGGGTATCGAATTCTCGGCCGATGGCCGCCAGATGCTGGTCGCCAACGAGGGCGAAAACACCGTCACGGTCTACGATCGGGCTGCGGGCACCATCCTGCGCAAGATCGACGTGTCGGCACAGGGCAACCGGCCGCGCGGCATCAAGCGCTCGCCGGACGGCAAGCTGTATGCCGTCACGCTGGAATTCTCGGACAAGGTGCTGCTGGTCGATGCCGCCACTTTCGCCATCCAGAAAAGCGCCGCTACCAAGAAGTCGCCCTATGGCGTGAGCTTTGACGACAGCGGCACGCGGCTCTTTGTGGCGGCCTCACGATCCAGCGTGATCCAGGTGTTCGATGTCGCCACGCTGACCGCTCAGGGCGAGATTCCGGTCGGCGCGCGTTGCTGGCATTTCACGTTCGCCCCCGATGGCAAGCATCTGCTGGCTGCCTGCGGCCGCTCCGATACCCTGGTGGTGGCAGACACCACCACTTTGCAAGTGACCAAGACCCTGACCGGTTTCAAAGGTCCCTGGGGCATCGTCACCTATCCACGCAGCCGCGGCAGTATCGACACTCCCTGACTCGCCGCGTGGCTCAGCGCAGATCCGGCAGCGGCTCGCCGTCCGGAATGAAGCGCAGGGCCACGCCATTGTTGCAATAGCGCAGGCCCGTCGGCTGTGGGCCGTCTTCAAAGACATGGCCCTGATGGCCACCACAGCGGGCGCAGTGATATTCCGTGCGCGGCCACACCAGCTTGAAGTCCTTCTTGGTGCCGACCGCCTCCGGGCTGGTCGGCTGGTAAAAGCTCGGCCAGCCGGTGCCGCTCTCGTATTTCGTGTCCGAGCGGAACAGGGGGTTGTGGCAGGCAGCGCAGATATAGGCGCCGGCCCGCTGCTCCAGATACAGCGGCGAGGTGAAGGCGCGTTCCGTGGCTTCCTCGAACAGCACTTCATAGCTGTCGCCGGAAAGCTCGGCACGGTAATCGCAGGACAGGGGGCCGCAGCCCGGTTTGTTGTCGGGGGAACTGCTCATCAAAGGTCTCCTGTGGCCCGGGGTCAGGTCTGGGTGGGGATGGTGGGATGTTGGCCGGCGGCTTCGGCGATGCCGAGTTCCAGTCCGGTCCAATCGAATTCGCCGCGTCCCTTGGCCATGGCACCCGTCAGGCCTTGGCGCAGCAGGTCGACCAGCGGCATCGGAACCTGGACCTGGGCGGCCGCCTGGCTGACCAGGTTCATGTCTTTCAGGCCCAGGCGCAGCCGGAAGCCGGCGGGCTGGTAGCGCCGTTGCGCCACCTGCATGCCGTAGTTCTGGTAGATCGGGCAGGCAAACAGGGTGCGCCCGAAGAAAGTGGCGAAGTCGGTGCGTGCCACACCATGCTGCTCGGCCATCAGCATGGCTTCGCCGATGCTTTCGACTGCCGCCAGAATCATGAAATTGCCAGCCAGTTTCAGTGCCGCGGCGGCGGCGTGGTCCTGGCCGAGCGCCTGCGCGCCTTGGCCGATCAGGCTGAGCAGGGGCTCGACCCGGGCGCAGGCCTCGGCGGGGCCGGCCATCAGCACCCAGAGCTTTTTAGCGGCGGCGGCGTCCGGACGGCCAAACACCGGGCAGGCAAGCAGGTGTTCGCCATGCTCGGCATGCTGGCGCGCGAGGTCGCGCAGGGTATCGGGGCTGACGGTGCTGCACGAGACGTGAATGCCGCCCGCGCCGAGACGGCCCACCAGACCGGCAGGGCCGGTGCTTACGGCGCGCAGGGCAGCATCGTCGGCCACCATGCTGAACACCACCCCGCCAGGTTCGGCGGTGTCCGACGGGCTCGCCGCCAGGGTGGCCCCAGCGGCGATCAGGCTATCGGCCTTGGCCGGATCACGGTTCCAGACGCGCAGGCCGCCGGGATGGGCCAACAGGTGCTGCGCCATGGGCAGGCCCATCGCGCCCAATCCGACAAATCCGAGACGGCCGATCGGGGCCGGCGTTCCTGCTGGAACGGAGGAGGAGGGGCTTGCAAGGCTCATGGATGATCCTGAGAAAGTTACGGAAGTGGGCTGGTGCCGGACAGCGCGGCAGATTCCTGGCCGCCGCCGGGCACACCGACGACAACAGTAGTCATAGGACTGCCGGATCCGGAGCCCGTTCCCGATCCGCATTGGCAGGCGGAAAACTGTCCGGAAAGGCATCGGCTAGGGTGATCACGCTGCCGCAGGCATCGCTGTTGTAGCCCGGCAGCGCGCCGATCCGCCGGCGCAGTTCACCGGCGCGCAGCAGCGTGAACACGGCCGTCAGATCCGGATGGGTGCCGGCGTCGGCGCGGCAGGCCAGGAAGTAGCGTTCCGAGGCCATCGGCAGGAAATCGAGCTGGAAGCGCCGCGCTGCCGCCTCGATGCCGAAGCCGACATCGGCCATGCCACTGGCAATATAGGCGGCCACGGCGGCGTGGGTGTACTCCCACATCTCGTAGCCGCTGATCCGTTCCGGCAGCACCCGTTCTTCGCGCAATAGCAGGTCGATCAGCAGGCGGGTGCCAGAGCCCGGCTGCCGGTTGATGAAGCGCACCGGGCTTTCGGCCAGGTCGTCCCAGTGGCGGATGCCCCGCGGATTGCCCTGCGGCAGCATCAGTCCTTGCACCCGGGTGGCCAGATTGATCAGTTGCAGCGGCGCGCCCTGCAGGGCCACCCGATAGGGTGAGAGGCCGGCCGCCTGCAGGTGCCCTTCCGGCACATGAAAGCCGGCCAGATCGCACTCCTGCCGAGCCAGCGCCTGAAGGGCATCCACACTGTTGGTATAGCGCAAGTCGATATGCAACCCTGATTCAACCAGCGTTTCCTGTAACGCCTGCACGGCAAAGCCATGGCTGGCCTGGATCCGGACCGGGGCCACCGAGGTCAGCACGCGCTCGATCTCGGCATTCAGCTCCGACGAGAGGCTGTCGAGGGCGGGCGAAAGGCGTGCTGCAATGCGGCGATCTGCCCACAGCAGGATCTCGCCCAGCCGGGTCAGCCGCCCGCCGCGGCCGCGTTCCAGTTCCACCAAGGGGCGCGCAAACACCTGCTCCGCCTCGCGCAGCAGCCCCCAGGCATGTCGGTACGACAACCCGATCTGCCGGGCGGCCTGGGCCAGGCTGCCACCTTCGTGCACCGCAGCACACAAACGCAGCACCACCGGCAGATCGAAATCCGTCTGGCCAGGGCGCTGCAGGGACCAGTGCGGTCTGACATGCAGGCGAAACATTCGGTTATTTTTATCCTATTGTGAGGCGGTCGTTCGCGCTGTTAGAGTGGAAAATCAGAAAAAGTTGGCCGTCAGGTATGCAGAATTGAACATATAACAAGTTCTGCTGCCTGAACAGGGGAACGCGGTGTGACGCCCTGGGTGGCGATGCCGTCCCGGGGATCGGGCGCGGCAGGCGACGGCCACGACAAACGACAAGGCGGGAGATGTTCTCTTGAGTTACCTCGAGCTTTATGGCGACCTGGTCAGCACGCCGGGCGCACTGCTACCTATTTTCCATCGCATCCAGGAGCGGCTTGGCCATGTGCCGGAGGCCGCGCTGCCGGAAATCGCCGAGCAGCTGAACCTGTCCCGCGCCGAGGTGCACGGCGTGATGAGCTTCTATCACGACTTTCGGTCCACGCCGCCCGGCCGCTGCGTGGTGAAGATCTGCCGCGCCGAGGCCTGTCAGGCGATGGGCGCCGACGCCCTCGTTGCTCATGCCGAACAGGTGCTGGGCACCCCCCTGCATTCCACCAGCGCCGACGGCGCGACCACCCTCGATGCCACGTACTGCCTGGGCAACTGCGCGTTGTCGCCTGCCGTGTTGATCGATGGCCACCTCAAAGGTCGCGTCACCCCGCAGCGCTTCGATGCCCTGATCGCCGAGGCACGCGCCGCAACCCAGTCAGGAGACCACGCATGATCCGAGTCTACGTTCCCCGGGATTCGGCCGCCCTGTCGGTCGGCGCCGACGACGTCGCCGCCGCCATCACGCGTGAGGCGGCACGCCGCGGCGCCGCCATCGAACTGGTGCGCAATGGCTCGCGCGGCATGCTGTGGCTCGAGCCGCTGGTGGAAGTGGCTACGCCCGATGGGCGGGTGGCCTACGGCCCGGTCACGGTCGAGGATGTGCCCGGCCTGTTCGACGCCGGTTTCCTGCAGGGTGCCGTGCACCCGCTGGGCCACGGCCTGACCGAGCGCATGCCCTATCTGGCCAAGCAGGAGCGCCTGACCTTCGCCCGCTGCGGCATCACCGATCCGCTGTCGCTCGCCGACTACATGGCACACGACGGCTACCGCGGCCTGCGCAACGCGCTCGCGATGGATGCGGCCGCCATCGTCCAGCAGGTCACCGATTCCGGTCTGCGCGGGCGTGGTGGCGCCGCGTTTCCCACGGGCATCAAGTGGAAGACCGTGCTGGGGGCCCAGGCCGACCAGAAATACATCGTCTGCAACGCCGATGAAGGCGACTCTGGCACCTTCGCCGATCGCATGATCATGGAAGACGATCCCTTTGTGCTGATCGAGGGCATGACCATCGCCGCCATCGCGGTGGGCGCCACCCAGGGCTACATCTACCTGCGCTCGGAATATCCCTACGCGTTTGACGTGCTGAACCAGGCAATCGCGATCGCCAACCAGGCCAACTGGCTGGGCGAGAACATTCAGGGCAGTGGTCATACCTTCCATCTGGAAGTGCGCCTTGGCGCCGGCGCCTACATTTGCGGCGAAGAAACCGCACTGCTCGAGAGCCTGGAAGGCAAGCGCGGCATCGTGCGCTTCAAGCCGCCGATCCCGGCCCTGAAGGGCCTGTTCGGCAAGCCCACCATCGTCAACAACACCATCTCGTTCGCCTCGGTGCCGATCATCCTGGACAAGGGTGGCGAGCACTATCGCGACTTCGGCATGGGTCGCTCGCGCGGCACCCTGCCATTCCAGCTCGCCGGCAACCTGAAGCAGGGCGGCCTGGTGGAAAAGGCCTTCGGTCTGACCCTGCGCGAGCTGATCTACGACTTCGGCGGCGGTACTGCCAGTGGCCGGCCGGTGCGTGCCGTGCAGGTCGGCGGCCCGCTCGGGGCCTATGTGCCGGCCAGCCAGTTCGACACGCCGCTCGACTACGAGTCCTATGTCGGCATTTCGGCCATGATCGGCCACGGTGGGCTGGTGGTGTTTGACGACACCGTCGACATGGCGAAGATGGCCCGTTACGCCATGGAATTCTGTGCCATCGAATCGTGCGGCAAGTGCACGCCCTGCCGGGTCGGGTCTACCCGGGGTGTCGAGGTGGTCGACAAGATCATTGCCAACCAGGATCGCGAAGCCAACATCACGCTGCTGCGCAGCCTGTGCGACACCATGCTGAACGGGTCGCTTTGCGCCATGGGGGGCATGGCGCCCTACCCGGTGCTGAGCGCCCTCAACCATTTCCCGGAAGATTTCGGCATCGCGGCCCGCGAACTCGCCGAAGCAGGAGCCTGATCATGCAAAGCCCATTCGAGAACAAGGATTTTGGAACGCCCGAGAGTCATGCCAGTGAGAGCGTGACCCTCACCATCGACGGCATGACCGTGACGGTGCCGGCAGGCACGTCGATCATGCGTGCCGCGGCGGGGGCCGGGGTGATGGTGCCCAAGCTGTGCGCCACCGACAGTGTCGACCCCTATGGTTCGTGTCGCCTGTGCCTGGTCGAGGTCGATGGCCGTCGGGGCTACCCGGCCTCGTGCACCACGCCGTGCGAGAACGGCCTGAATGTGCGTACCCAGAGCAACAAGCTGGCGGACATCCGTCGGGGCGTGATGGAGCTCTACATCTCCGACCATCCGCTGGATTGCCTGACCTGCGCCACCAATGGCAACTGCGAGTTGCAGGATATGGCCGGTGCCGTGGGCCTGCGCGAGGTGCGCTACGGCTACGACGGTGCCAACCACACCAAGAGCCAGAAGGACGAATCGAATCCGTATTTCACCTACGACCCCAGCAAGTGCATCGTCTGCAGCCGTTGCGTGCGTGCCTGCGAGGAAGTGCAGGGCACCTTCGCCCTGACCATCGAAGGGCGCGGCTTTGATTCGCGCGTCTCGGCCGGCATGAGCGAGAAGTTCATGGACAGCGAGTGCGTGTCCTGCGGTGCTTGCGTGCAGGCCTGCCCGACCGCCACTCTGTCCGAAAAGACCCTGATCGAGATGGGGCAGCCCGACCACAGCGTGATCACCACCTGTGCCTATTGCGGTGTGGGCTGCTCGTTCCGTGCCGAGATGCAGGGCAACCGGGTGGTGCGCATGGTGCCCTGGAAGGATGGCAAGGCCAACCACGGCCATTCGTGCGTGAAGGGCCGCTTCGCCTGGGGCTACGCCACCCATCCGGACCGCATCACCAAGCCGATGATCCGCGATGCCATCACCGATCCCTGGAAGGAAGTCAGCTGGGACGAGGCGCTGCAGTATGCCGCCCGCCGTTTCCGGGAAATCCAGGAAAAGCACGGCCGCGATTCGATCGGCGGCATCACCTCCTCGCGCTGTACCAACGAGGAAGCGTATCTGGTGCAGAAGCTGGTGCGCGCGGTGTTCAACAACAACAACGTCGACACCTGCGCGCGCGTCTGCCATTCGCCGACCGGTTACGGCCTGAAGGCCACCCTGGGCGAGTCGGCCGGCACGCAGGACTTTGATTCGGTGCTGGAGTCCGATGTCATTCTGGTGATCGGGGCCAACCCGACCGATGGTCACCCGGTGTTCGCGTCGCTGATGAAGAAGCGCCTGCGTGCCGGCGCCAATCTGATCGTGGTCGATCCGCGCCAGATCGATCTGGTGCGCTCGGCCCACATCGAAGCCCAGCACCACCTCAAGCTGCGCCCGGGCACCAACGTGGCGGTGGTCAATGCGCTGGCGCATGTCATCGTGACCGAAGGCCTGGTGAAGGAAGAGTTTGTCGCAGAACGCTGCGACATGGTGTCCTTCGACAAGTGGCGTGCCTTTGTGGCGCGCGAGAACAATTCGCCCGAAGCCCTCGAGCCGATCACCGGTGTGCCGGCCGACCAACTGCGCCGGGCGGCACGGCTGTTCGCCACCGGTGGCAATGGCGCGATCTATTACGGCCTGGGCGTGACCGAACATGCGCAGGGCTCCACCGCCGTGATCGGCATTGCCAATCTGGCCATGGCCACCGGCAATGTCGGCCGCCGTGGCGTGGGCGTGAATCCGCTGCGCGGTCAGAACAATGTGCAGGGTTCGTGCGACATGGGTTCCTTCCCGCACGAACTGCCGGGCTACCGTCATGTCTCGGAAGCCGGTGCCCGCGCGCTGTTCGGTGAAGCCTGGGGCGTGACCATCCAGGATGAGCCGGGCCTTCGCATCCCCAACATGTTCGAAGCGGCCATGGATGGCAGCTTCCGCGGCCTGTACGTGGAAGGCGAGGACATCGTCCAGTCCGATCCGAACACCCAGCACGTGATCGCCGCGCTGCAGGAACTGGAGTGTCTGGTGGTGCAGGACATCTTCCTGAACGAGACGGCGATGTACGCGCACGTGTTCCTGCCGGGCTCTTCCTTCCTCGAAAAGGACGGCACCTTCACCAATGCAGAGCGCCGCATTTCGCGCGTGCGCAAGGTGATGCCGCCGCTCGCCGGCAAGGCCGACTGGGAAGTCACCCAGGCACTGGCGCAGGCGATGGGGTACCCGATGCAGTACAGCCACCCGTCGGAGATCATGGACGAGATCGCGCGGCTCACGCCCACGTTCACCAGCGTGAGCTACGAGAAGCTCGACCGGCTGGGCAGCGTGCAGTGGCCCTGCAACGAGGCGACGCCAGAAGGCACGCCCACCATGCACATCGACACCTTTGTGCGCGGCAAGGGCCGCTTCATGCTGACGGAATACATTCCCACCAGCGAGAAGGTCACCAAGCGCTTCCCGCTGCTGATGACCACCGGCCGCATCCTGTCGCAATACAACGTGGGCGCGCAGACCCGGCGCACCCACAACAACGCCTGGCATTCGGAAGACCGCGTCGAAATCCATCCGGTGGATGCGGAAGACCGCGGCATTCGCGATGGCGACTGGGTGGGCATCACCAGCCGCGCCGGACAGACCGTGCTGCGCGCCACCGTCTCGGAGCGCATGCAGCCGGGCGTGGTGTACACCACCTTCCACTTCCCGGAGTCGGGCGCCAACGTGATCACCACCGACAATTCCGACTGGGCCACCAACTGCCCCGAGTACAAGGTGACGGCGGTCGAGCTCACCCTGGTCACCCAGCCGTCGGAATGGCAGTCCCAGTACAAGCGCTTTGCCAAGGAGCAGGTGTCGATGCTGCCGCAGGGCGCTGCCGTCAAGGTCTGACCGGTCATGCCATTCGCCGGATTGGATTCCCACCGCACGTTCGCTGGCGCACGCTGGCGTGCCCTCGACAGTGCGGTGGGGGTGGAGGAGGCGCGCGAAGATCCCGTGGCCGAAGAGACCCCGGTGGCCCTGCTCTACGATGGCGTGCCGCATGTGGTGATGATGGCTTCGCCGGTCGACCTGGAAGATTTCGCGCTTGGGTTCAGCCTGAGCGAGGGACTGCTGGAACACCCGGGCCAGCTGGAACGGATTGAGGTGCTTGCGCATCCGGAGGGCATGGCGGTGCAGCTCACCTGCGCGCCCGGCGCCTTGCCGGATCTGACGGCGCGTCGTCGCAACCTGACCGGCCGGACCGGCTGTGGCCTGTGTGGTGCAGAGACCCTGGCCCAGGCGGTGCGCGCACCGCGACGGGTGCCAGAGGGCGGTCGCCTGGCCCCGGCGGCACTGCAGCGGGCGCTGGCGGGGCTCTCTGCCGCCCAACCCTTGAATGCGGTGACCGGGGCGGTGCATGCCGCCGCCTGGTGCGCCAGCTCCGGCGAGATCGTGCTGGTGCGTGAGGATGTCGGTCGTCATAACGCCCTCGACAAGCTGATCGGGGCCCTGGCGCGTGCCGGCACCGACCTGGCGGATGGGTTTCTGCTGCTGACCAGCCGGGCGAGTTACGAACTGGTGTTGAAGGCCAGCATGGTCGGTATGCGCGTGGTGGTGGCCGTCTCTGCCCCCACCGGTCTTGCGATCCGCATGGCGGATGAGGCCGGCATCACGCTGGCAGCATTCGCCCGGCCCGGCCGGCACACCGTCTACACCCATGGCGGGCGTCTCGCGGAATGATCCCTTCCGACGCCCGGCCACCTTTCATCGTCTCAGGAAGCTGCCATGCACATTGAAAATCTGGTCACGATGCTCAACCAGATCGAGTCCTTTTTTGCGACCGAACCGGATCATGATCTGGCCGTCGAGGGCATCCGCCTGCATGTGCAGCGCTTCTGGGAGCCGCGCATGCGCCGGTTGATCATCGCCCATGTGGCCGCGGGCGGCGAAGGCCTGTCGCCCCTTGCGGTGGAGGCCATCCAGCGTCTTGCGCCGGTGAAAGCTGCCTGAAATCCGGCTGCCATGCGTTGCCGGTGAAGCCGATCGCAGGGTCCTTCGCTGTGTGACAGTTTTGCGCAGGCGCGGACTGTGAAACAATGGTGTTAATCCAGCATACAGAGCGTGTCGCAAATGATTGATCGGGATGGATATCGGCCAAACGTCGGGATCATCCTGGTGAACACCCGCAACCAGGTGTTCTGGGGGAAACGGATCCGCGAACATTCCTGGCAGTTTCCGCAGGGCGGGATCAAGCATGGCGAATCCCCTGAACAGGCCATGTACCGCGAACTGATGGAAGAGGTGGGGCTGCGTCCGGAGCACGTGCGTATCCTTGGGCGCACCCGCAACTGGTTGCGCTACGACGTGCCCGAAACCTGGGTGCGTCGGGAGTGGCGCGGCAATTACCGTGGCCAGAAGCAGATATGGTATCTGTTGCGGCTCACCGGCCGCGATTCTGACGTCTCGTTGCGTGCCTCGTCGCATCCGGAGTTCGATGCGTGGCGCTGGCACGATTACTGGATTCCCCTGGATTCCGTGATCGAGTTCAAGCGCGAGGTCTATCGCCTGGCCCTGAACGAACTGGCGTCCTTCCTCGATCGTTTGCCGGCCCGTCACCCCACGGCCGGGCGGGAGGGCGTGCGTTGCTCGGTGCGCGCGGTGGTGGCGGCGAGCCTGGCCGATCCGGCCGAGGTGTTGCCCGGCGAACACGCGCCGGGAACCTGAGCGAATACCCTCCGGCACGCCACCGGCGGAAAGGCTGACCGGCCTCAGCCGCGGACGGGCGGTGTGCCGGGACGGGCGCGGTCGCCGCTGTCGGCTTGGCTGGCAGCCTGCTGCACTGGCGGCGCGCACTGCGGCGCGGGTGTGCGCACCAGCGCCAGCTGGTACTGCTGCACCAGGGGGGCGACCGCCCGCACATGCAGGCGAGGTGCAGAACCGTTGGCGAGGGGGCGGTCGTAACCGGCGCCACCATCGAGGAAATAGTGCGAGTGATACCAGCCCGGTTCGGTGACCGGCACATGGCCGCAGAAGGTCGCTGACAACCCATGCCGGACTGGCGCCGACGGCAGGTTGCCCTGCTGCGTGCGAGCGAAGCGGCTGGCCATGGCGGTTGACCACAGCAGTCGTTCCGGTGTCCAGCGATCGGTACGCAGCCGGTTGTCGAGGTCGCTGTCCGTGACCGGCAGGCCAACCGGGTCGGTCAGTTCGGCGTGCACCAGATGGAAGCGCGCCGGCCCCTCTCCGACCACCAGCACATGCGGCAGGCGTTCGAGCCGGTCCACCCACTGGTCCCGCATGCGGCGACCCAACAGCGTAGCCCATTCACCACCGTGGCGCAGCCAGTCAAAGCGGGCGTTGTCGGAGTGCCGGGCCGCGATCATCATCGCCTCATGATTGCCCAGCACGGCGTGAAACCAGGGCTCGTCGAGCAACTGCAGGCATCCCAGGCTGTTGCTGCCGCGGTCGATCAGGTCTCCGACGGAAAATAGCCGGTCGCGCCCGGTATCGAACTGCAAGGCATCCAGTTCCCGCAGCAGCCACGCGCGCTCGCCGTGCAGGTCACCGACCACGAAGTCGCGTCCATACAGGTTGGCGGGCAGGCGTTGCAGGTTCATCAGCAGGGTCCAGGCAGGCGCCTCACGCGCCATCAGACCGCTACCCTACCAACATGACATGGCAAGTTCTAGCGATTAACAAACCTTTTCATGTGCGGATGCAGCAATCGCCCGATCGTTTACAGCGGTTTTGATGCTGGATCAGTCGCTTGGCCAGCATGGCCAATGCGTTGGATTACAGGCCGTCGACCATCCCGCCGGCGTCGGCTTCAGCCCCTTTCCAGGCGGCATCGGTTCCCGTCGCCCCTTCCAGCAACACGACCTCCGGGCAGGGGGTCAGTCGACGGGATACCTGCAGGTTCGGCAGGTCCAGCGTGAGTCCGGAACTGCTCAGGATATGCGCGTCGCCGAGCAGCACGGTGCGCTGCTCGAAGCAGTGGCCATGCAGCCGACGATAGTGGGCTGACACGCTCGGCATCGGTCGCGCGGCATCGCTGTTGTACTGTTCAGAGTTATCGGCGTGCGCCATCCCCAAAGTGGAGAGAACGGTTGCGAACAGCAGGAAAGGAAGGCGGATGACGCGCATGAGCCAGTCTCTATTTGGGGAGGTCTGACTTCAGTATGGTCAGGAATTCGAATAATGCATCCCGGCGAGCGGCATTTTGTCGAAGCCTGACGGCTGCATTAAGCTGGCGTTGAGTTTGGATGAAACGTCAGGCGAAATTATTTGTCCAGTACAGGGTATGGCAGTTGTTCGGCGCGACCTCACCGTCCCGATCCTTGGGGCGACCCTGGCATCGGTATCGGCCGCGGGCTGGACGGCTGGCGTACAACTGTCACATGGGTACGCGATACTGCGCCCGGAGCAAGCATCCCCCCCGTTTGCTCCCAGGTGGTGTCGTACTGTCTCAACAAAAACGCCCCGGTGAAAGCCGGGGCGTTTTTACGGGGCCGGCGCCATTGGCGCCTTAGATCTCCAGGTAGGGCAGAGCCGATCAGCGCCCGCAGCCTTGCCGGCGCGACACCCTGGCCCTGGGCGGGATCAGAACAGCCCCACCACTTTGCCGTTGGCGTCCAGATCGATCTTTTCGGCCGACGGTACCTTGGGCAGGCCCGGCATGGTCATCACGTCACCGCACACCAGCACGATGAATTCGGCGCCAGCGCCCAGGCGCACCTCGCGGATGTTCAGCGTGTGGCCCGTCGGTGCCCCCTTGGCGTTGGGGTCGGTACTGAAGGAGTACTGGGTCTTGGCAATGCACACCGGATACTTGCCGTAGCCGTCTTCCTCAAGCTTCTTGATCTGGCCGCGTACCTTGGCATCCGCACTGACGTCGGCGGCACCATAGATCTTCTGGGCAATGGCGCGCGCCTTGTCGAGGATCGGCAGATCGTCTCCGTAGACGAACTGGAAGTTCGACGGCTGGGTGTGGTTTTCCACCACATCGACCACCGCACGCGCGACATCCTCGGCACCCTTGCCGCCCTCGGCCCAGTGACGTGCCACCAGCACTGGCACACCGTGCTTGGTCATGGCGTCCTGCAGCAGTTGCAGTTCGGCCGGGGTGTCGAAGGTGAAGTTGTTGATCGATACGATGCAGGGCAGGCCGTAGTGGGTGCGCACATTGGCCACGTGCTTTTCGAGGTTGGCCACGCCTTTGGCGAGGGCCTCCAGGTTTTCCGTGTTCAGGCTCTTCACGTCCACGCCGCCATGGAACTTCAGGGCGCGGATGGTGGCCACGATCACCACCACATCGGGGCGGATGCCGCTTTTGCGGCACTTGATGTCGATGAACTTTTCAGCGCCGAGGTCGGCACCGAAGCCCGCCTCGGTGACCACATAATCAGCAAGCTTCAGGCCGGCCTGCGTGGCGATCACCGAGTTGCAGCCATGGGCGATGTTGGCGAAGGGGCCGCCGTGGATGATGGCGGGATTGTTCTCCAGCGTCTGCACCAGGTTGGGGGCCAGGGCATCCTTCAGCAGCACGGCCATGGCACCGTGGGCCTTGAGGTCGCGCGCCGTGACCGCCTTCTGCGTGCTGGTATAGCCCACCACGATGTTGCCCAGGCGCTCCTTCAGGTCGGCCAGCGATGTGGCCAGACAGAAGATGGCCATCACTTCGGACGCCACCACGATGTCGAAGCCGTCCTCGCGCGGATAGCCGTTGCCCGGGCCGCCCAGCGAGTTCACCACCTGGCGCAGGGCGCGGTCATTCATATCGACCACGCGCTTCCAGGTGATGCGGCGCACGTCGATGCCGAGTTCGTTGCCGTGATGGATGTGGTTGTCGACCATCGCCGCCAGCAGGTTGTTGGCGAGCGCAATCGCCGAGAAGTCGCCGGTGAAATGCAGGTTGATGTCTTCCATCGGCACGACCTGGGCATAGCCGCCGCCGGCCGCGCCGCCTTTCACCCCGAACACCGGGCCCAAGGAAGGTTCGCGCAGGCAGATCACGGTTTTCTTGCCGATGCGGTTGAGCGCATCGCCCAGGCCCACCGTGGTGGTGGTCTTGCCTTCACCAGCCGGTGTCGGGCTGATGGCGGTGACCAGCACCAGCTTGCCGTTCGGCCGGTCCTTCAGCGTGTCCAGGTAGGGCAGGGAAATCTTGGCCTTGAAGTGGCCATACGGCTCAAGGTGTTCGTCGGCGATACCCAGCTTGTCGCGCGCGATCTGGGTGACGCGCTGCAGGGTGGCTTGCTGGGCGATATCGATATCAGATGCCATGGTAGGGGTGTCTCCTCGAGGTCTTGGTGGTGGGATTTTACTTTTTAGGGAGGTGCGAGGGGCGGGCTCGGCTACTGCGTCAGCGGATCAGGATGGCCCGGAAATCATTCACATTGGTCAGGGTGGGCCCAGTCACGACCAGATCGCCGATAGCCTGGAAGAAGCTGTAGCCATCGTTGTTGGCCAGCAGGGCCTTGGCGTTGACGCCGGCGGCCGCGGCACGGGCGAGGGCGTCCGGCAGCAGCACGGCCCCGGCATTGTCCTCGGTTCCGTCGATGCCGTCGGTATCGCCGGCCAGCGCACTGATGCCGGGATGACCGTCGAGCGCCACGGCGAGCGCCAGCAGGAATTCGGCGTTGCGTCCGCCGCGGCCCTTGCCACGCACGGTCACGGTGGTCTCGCCGCCAGACAGCAGCACGCACGGCGGCCGGGCCGGTTGGCCGTGCCGGGCGGCATGGCGGGCAATGCCGGCATGCACCAGGGCCACTTCGCGCGATTCGCCCTCCAGGCTGTCGCCCAGAATCAGCGGTGTGATGCCGGCCGCCCGGGCCACAGCAGCGGCTGCTTCGAGCGAGGCATTCGGGGTGGCGATCATACGGGTTTCGGCACGCGCAAAGCACGCATCGCCTGGTTTTGGGGTTTCGTCGTGTCCGCGCTCCAGATGGGCGATCACGCTGGCAGGGCCGTCGATGCCGTACTTGCGCAGGATGGCGAGCGCGTCTGCGCAGGTGGTGGGATCGCCCACCGTGGGACCGGAGGCGATCACCGACGGATCGTCTCCGGGCACGTCGGAGATCAGCAGGGTGATGACCTGGGCCGGCGCGCAGGCCGCCGCCAGCCGGCCGCCCTTGATGGCCGAGAGATGCTTGCGCACACAATTCATCTCGGTGATCGTGGCGCCGGATTTCAGCAGGGCCTTGTTCACCTGCTGCTTGTCTTCCAGCGTGATGCCCTCGGCCGGCAGGGCGAGCAGCGCCGAACCACCGCCCGAGATCAGGCACAGCACCAGATCATCGGCGGTCAGGCCTTGCGCCATTGTCAGGATGCGGGCGGCGGCGTCCCGTCCGGCAGCGTCGGGCACCGGGTGCGAGGCTTCCACCACCTCGATGCGCCGGGTCGGCGCGCCATGGCCATAGCGCGTCACCACCAGCCCGGTCAGCGGGCTGGGCCAGTGCTGTTCGACCGCCTGCGCCATCGCGCCGCCCGCCTTGCCGGCCCCCAGCACAATGGTGCGGCCCTTGGGCGGCGGTGGCAGGAATGCGGGCAGGCATGTGGCCGGGGCAGCAGCGGCAATGGCAGCCGCAAACATCTCGCGCAGCAGGGCGGCATCGCTGCCCGCGAGAGCGGACCCAGTCGTCGGTGCGGTGGGCATGCCGGTGGGAGACCGGCCAGAAAAAGTCAGGTCTTGCGTGGACATGAAGGCATCAACCAGAGAGAGGGCAGGGAGGCGCGGCGTACCCTCGCCCGGTGGGGATGTGCTGGGTGCGCTGCAGCATGACGAAGGGGCATTCCTTGGGTGCGGTGCAGCATTCGTCGCGGCCGGATCAACCGAAGTCCGAGATTACAACCACACGGGTTTCACGCCAATGCACATGGGCTGATCGTCTCCATAACTAAGTCTTAGAATGAGGGAACCTGTTGCCCAGATAATGGGTATCAAGAAGGTGCTGTGGTCCCGATGCGGACCCCCAGCCTCACCGTTACCGAATGCGAGGAGTGTGCTGTGTTTGATTCGAGAATCACCGTTGCGAGCGCCGACCCGGAGCTCTGGAACTGCATGCAGCAGGAGCGCCAGCGTCAGGAAGACCACGTCGAACTGATCGCTTCTGAAAACTACACCAGCCCCGCCGTGATGGCCGCCCAGGGTTCGGTACTGACCAACAAATATGCCGAAGGCTATCCCGGCAAGCGGTACTACGGCGGTTGCGAATTCGTCGACGTGGCCGAGCAGCTGGCCATCGACCGGCTGAAGAAGCTCTACGGTGCCGAATATGCGAACGTGCAGCCGCACTCCGGTTCGCAGGCCAACGCTGCCGTGTATGGCGCCTTCCTGCAGCCGGGTGACACCATCCTGGGCATGTCGCTCGCCCACGGCGGTCACCTCACGCACGGTTCCAGCGTCAACTTCAGCGGCAAGATCTACAAGGGTGTGGCCTACGGCCTGCGCGCCGACACCGAGACGATCGACTACGACGAAGTCGAGCGCCTGGCCCATGAGCACAAGCCGAAGATGATCGTGGCCGGTGCCTCGGCGTATTCGCTGGAGATCGACTGGCAGCGCTTCCGCAACATCGCCGATGCGGTGGGTGCCTACTTCCTGGTCGACATGGCGCATTATTCGGGTCTGATCGCGGCCGGCGAGTACCCCAGCCCGGTCGGTATCGCCCACTTTGTCACCTCGACCACGCACAAGACGCTGCGCGGTCCCCGGGGCGGCATCATCCTGTCGAGCGCCGAATTCGAAAAGCCGCTCAACAGCATGATCTTCCCGGGCATCCAGGGCGGTCCGCTGATGCACGTGATCGCCGCGAAGGCGGTGGCCTTCCTCGAAGCCAGCAAGCCCGAATTCAAGGCCTACCAGCAACAGGTCAAGGCCAATGCCGCTGCAATGGCCACCACGCTGACCCAGCGCGGGCTGCGCATCGTGTCGGGTGGCACCCAGAGCCACCTGTTCCTGGTCGACCTGCGTGCCAAACAGATCACCGGCAAGGCTGCCGAGGCGGTGATGGGACGTGCCCACATGACGGTCAACAAGAACGCCATTCCTAACGACCCCGAGAAGCCGTTCGTCACGAGCGGCATCCGTATCGGTGCTCCGGCCATGACCACTCGTGGCTTTGGCACGACCGAGGCGCGGCAGATCGCCAACCTCATCGCCGATGTTCTCGAACACCATCAGGATGACGCTGCGGTTGCCCGCATTGCCTCCGAAGTGACGGCCTTGTGCCGGCATTTCCCGGTCTACGGCTGACGGATTCAGGCGACGACGCCCGCCGATCCCACGACGGATCGACGGTGTCTATCGGGCACCGGCCGGGCGATTCCCTGGCTGGTGACGTCGCCTGGTCTTGCCGCACCCCATAAAAAGATTTTGGAGAGGAGAGATTTACATGGCTGGTCGCAATTTCCTGTTCGTCCCCGGTCCCACCAATGTGCCCGACCGCGTGCTGCGCGCGATGGTCGTCTCGCAGGAGGATCATCGCTCGCCGAAGTTTGGCGCCCTGGGGCTGGCGTGCATCGAGGGTCTGAAGCCGGTCTTCAAGACCACCACCGGCACCCCGATCCTGTTTCCGGCTTCCGGTACTGCCTGTTGGGAAGCGGCGCTGACCAACTGCCTGAACCCCGGCGACAAGGTGCTGATCGCGCGTTTCGGCCAGTTCAGCCACCTCTGGGCCGACATGGCGGCCCGCCTGGGCTACGAGGTCGAGATCATCGAGACGGAATGGGGCGAGGGCGCGCCGCTCGAGCGCTATCACGCCGCGCTGGAGGCAGACACCGGCCATCGCATCAAGGCCGTGCTGGCAACCCAGAACGAAACCGCGACCGGGGTGACCAGCGACATCGGCGCGTTGCGCAAGGTGATGGATGCCGCCAGGCACCCGGCCCTGCTGTTTGTCGACGCGGTGTCGGCGCTGGCCTCCATCGACTTCCGCATGGACGAGTGGGGCGTTGATGTCTGCGTGAGTGGTTCGCAGAAGGGCCTGATGTTGCCAGCCGGCCTGGGCGTGACCTGCGTCAGCCAGAAGGCCCTGGAAGCCGCAAAAACCTCAAAGAGCCCGCGTTGTTATTTTGATTACGGTGACATGGTGCGCGCCAACGCCACCGGTTATTTCCCGTACACCCCCTCGATCCCGATGTTGTACGGCCTGCGCGAGGCACTGGCTATCCTGGCGGAAGAGGGCATAGAAAACGTGTTTGCCCGCCACGCCTATCTGGGTGGTGCCGTGCGCGCTGCCGTGCTGGATGGCTGGAAGCTGAAGCTCTGCGCCAAGCAGCCGCAGTGGTATAGCGACACCGTGTCGGCGATTGTCGTTCCGGAAGGCTTTGATGCGGCCAAAGTGATTGCCCGTGCCTATTCCCGCTACAACGTGTCGCTGGGGGCTGGTCTGTCGAAGGTGGCAGGCAAGGTGTTCCGCATCGGCCACCTGGGTGACAACAACGAGGTGATGGTGCTGGCGTCGGTGGCCGCCGCTGAAATGGCAATGATCGATGTCGGCATCCCGGTCACGCCGGGCAGTGGTGTGGCCGCCGCCGGCCACTTCCTGCGCGTCAACACCCCAGAGGCCCGTTGAGATGACCCAGCACTCAGTGGTCTTTCTCGATCGGGCGTCGCTGAAGGCGAGCGTGCGCAAGCCTGCCAGCGCGGCAAGCTATGTCGAACATGCCAAGACGGTGGGCGTGGAAGACACCGTGGCCAAGCTGCGCGGGGCTACGGTCGCGATCACCAACAAGGTACCGCTGCGGGCCGAAGTGCTCGCCCAGCTGCCGGATCTGAAGATGATTGCCGTGGCCGCCACCGGCTATGACGTGATCGACGTGCCGTACTGCCGGGAACACGGCATCGCGGTGGCCAACATCCGCAACTACGCCGTGCATACGGTGCCCGAGCACACCTTTGCCCTGATGCTGGCCCTGCGTCGCAGCATCCTGGCCTACCGGCAGGATGTCGAGGCTGGGGTGTGGCAGAAGTCCGACCAGTTCTGCTTCTTCACGCATCCGATTGGCGACCTGCACGGTGCCACGCTCGGCATCATCGGTGAAGGGGCGCTGGGCCAGGGCACGGCCACGATTGCCCGGGCCTTCGGCATGAAGGTGCTGTTTGCCGACCACGCGCCGCCCAAGGCCGCCGACGTGACCTTCACGCCGATGGATGAGGTGCTGGCCCAGTCGGACGTGATTTCGCTGCACTGCCCGCTCACGCCGGCCACCCGCAATGTGATCGGCATCGAACAGCTGCGCAAGATGAAGCGCTCGGCCTTGTTGATCAACACCGCGCGCGGTGGCCTGGTCGACGAGGCGGCCCTGATCCAGGCCTTGGACGAGGGCCTGATCGCCGGTGCCGGCTTCGATGTGCTGACGGTCGAGCCGCCGCGTGACGGCAATCCGCTGCTGGAGGTGCGCCGGCCGAACTTCATCCTCACGCCACACGTGGCCTGGGCATCGGACGGGGCCATGCAGTTCCTCGCCGACCAGCTGATCGACAACGTCGACCTGTGGGCCAAGGGCACCCCGCAGCATCTGGTGACCTGACGCCCGTGTCCCGCCGGTTGCCGGCAGGCGCAGGCCTGACGGTGACCGGCCCGGTCGGACCGGCCTTCGGGCCGACACAACAGCGCGCCGGTGCCCAGCACCGGCGCCCGAACCGAACCAGCCGCGGCCCCCGGGCGGCGGAAGATTGCCAAGGATCACCATGAAGAAGTTGCTGTTCCAGCTCGATACCGACCCGACCCCCTCCGTTTTCGACAACGTGGTGTGTTACGACGGCGGTGCGGATCACATCACCGCCATCGGCGGTGTCACGCCCCAGAATGTGGGGGCGATGGTGGATGGCGCGATTTTCACGCGCGCCCCGAAAGACAAGAAGTACACCGCCCTGTTCCTGGGTGGCAGCAGCATGAGCGACGGCGAGACGCTGCTGAAGGCGGTGAAGAAGAAATTCTTCGCCAACTTCCGGGTGTCGGTCATGCTTGACAGCAATGGGTCGAACACCACGGCGGCAGCCTGCGTCGCCTGGCTGGCTCATGGCCGCGACCTGACCGGCAAGAAGGCCGTGATCCTGGCCGGCACGGGGCCGGTGGGCAGTCGCGCTGCCGTGATGCTGGCCCGTGAAGGGGCGCACGTGACCATCACCTCGCGCAAAGAAGAGCAGGCACAGAAGGCGGCGGCGGCGATCCAGGAGCGCTTCGGCATCACCGTGGCAGCCGTGGCCGCCCCCGATGGTCCGAGCCGCGCAGCGGCGATTGTCGGCGCGCACATCGTGGTGGCCACCGGTGCCGGCGGCATCCAGCTGCTGGCCGAGGCGGACTGGAAGGACAGCCCAACCCTGGAACTGATTGCCGATGCCAACGCCACCCCGCCGCCTGGCATCGAAGGGGTGGACATGATGGACCGCAACAAGGAGCGCCACGGCAAGATCAGCTTTGGCGCCATCGGCTTTGGTGCCCTGAAGATTTCCCTGCAGCGCGCGTGCGTGGCGAAGCTGTTCGAGACCAATGAGCTGGTGCTCGATGCGGAAGAGATCTACGCCATTGCCAAGACCATGGTGGGTTGAGGACCGACGATGAGCACCCTGAACCAACCCCTCGGCCAATTCCTGGATGAACTGGCCAGTGCGGCGCCAACCCCGGGCGGCGGCGGCGCTGCCGCCCTGATCGGCGCCACCGGTGCGGCGCTCCTGTCGATGGTGGCGAACCTGACCATCGGCAAGAAGGGCCTGGAAGAGGTGGACGCCGAAATGCGCGGCATCCTGGTGCAGTCCGAGCAGTTGCGCGCGCGCCTGTCGGCCATGATGGCCGACGACGTGGCGGCCTTTGACAGCCTGATGGCGAGCTACAAACTGCCGAAGGAGTCCGACGAGCAGAAGGCGGTGCGTTCGGCCACCATCCAGCAGGCCCTGCGGGCCGCCACCGAGGCGCCGATGGCCTGTGCCCGGGCGGCGGCTGAAGTGGTACGGCTGGCCCGCCGCACGGCCGAGATTGGCAACAAGAACGTGATCAGCGACGCCGGCGTGGGCGTGCTGGCGGCGCAGGCCGCCCTGCGCAGCGCTGCGCTGAATGTGCAGATCAACGCGCCGTCCCTGAAAGATCGCATCTTTGCAGATGCCGTGACGTCGGAACTCGATGCCCTGTTGGCCGAGTGTGCGACGTCTGCCGAATCGACTCATTCCCTGGTGAAGAGCCGGCTCGGCTAGCCCTTCATCCGCGCCGGCCGCGCCGGCAACATCCCAGAGCGGTCGCAGGCCATTTTTGGCCTGCAGGGGAGGTGTTCGTCCGAAATTTGCCACCTTGGTGGCCCTGACCGGATGCCCCAAGCCGCCAGCCCGGAACGACACCGCCAGCACTCTCTGGTGGTGAAACCAATATCCCCGTCGGTAGGCGGAGAATTTGAGGAGGAGATCAGTATGGATATTCATGAATACCAGGCCAAGTCGCTGCTGGCCGGTTTCGGGGTGGTGATCCCGC
The DNA here is from genome assembly GCA_903863375.1 of uncultured Ferrovum sp. Taxonomy (GTDB): domain Bacteria; phylum Pseudomonadota; class Gammaproteobacteria; order Burkholderiales; family Ferrovaceae; genus CAIVHB01. The sequence goes on along the minus strand of CAIPBT010000133.1, from coordinate 14,208 downwards.
CGGGCGGGGTGGCTTACAGCCCGGATCAGGCGGTGTATGTCGCCACCGAACTGGGCGGCTCGCACTGGGCGGTCAAGGCGCAGATCCATTCCGGCGGGCGTGGCAAGGCCGGCGGGGTGAAACTGTGTCGCACCTATCATGACGTGGCCGAAGCGGCGCAGGGCATGCTGGGCGCGCGGCTGGTGACCAACCAGACCGGCCCGGAAGGCAAGGTGGTGCACCGGCTGTATGTGGAAAAGGCCACGCCGTTCACGCGCGAGCTCTATCTGGGCTTTGTGCTGGACCGCAAGATCGAGCGCATCCGCGTGATCGCCTCGGCCGAAGGCGGCATGGAGATCGAGGACATCGCGCATGAGAAGCCGGAGTCGATCATGCAGATCGAGGTCGAGCCGGCGGTCGGCCTGCAGCCCTTCCAGGCGCGTGAACTGGCCTTCGGTCTCGGGCTCAACCTGAAGCAGGTCTCGCAGGCCGTGAACATCATCCTGGGCTGCTACCGCGCCTTCCGCGACCTTGATGCCACCATGGTGGAGATCAACCCGCTGGTGGTGACCAAGGACGACGAGGTGATCGCGCTCGACGCAAAGATGTCGTTTGACGACAACGCCCTGTTCCGCCGCCCGAAGGTGTCGGAAATGCGCGACCCGGCCGAAGAGGATCCGCGCGAGGCCCAGGCGGCAGAGCACGGCCTGAACTATGTGGGTTTGGCCGGCGACATCGGCTGCATCATCAATGGTGCCGGCCTTGCCATGGCCACCATGGACACCATCAAGTACTGCGGCGGCGAGCCCGCCAACTTTCTGGATGTGGGCGGCGGTGCCTCGCCGGAACGGGTCGGTGCCGCCTTCCGGCTGGTGCTGTCCGACCGTGGCGTGAAGGTGATCCTGGTCAATATCTTTGCCGGCATCAACCGTTGCGACTGGGTGGCGCAGGGCGTGGTGCAGGCGGCCGCCGGTCTGGGGGTGCCGCTTGTGGTGCGCCTGGCCGGCACCAATGTGGAAGAGGGGCAGAAGATCATCCGCGAGTGCGGCCTGCCGATCGTGACTGCCGATTCCTTGATGGAAGCCTGTGATAAGGCCGTGCGTCTGGCCCGGGGAGAACACTGATGAGCATTCTGATTGATCAGCACACGCGCGTGATCGTGCAAGGGTTCACGGGCGACAAGGCCAGCTTCCACGCGGCCGAGATGATGGCCTACGGCACCAACGTTGTCGGCGGGGTGACGCCGGGCAAGGGTGGCAAGACGCATCTGAACCGGCCCGTGTTCAACACCGTGAAGGAGGCTGTGGCCGCTACCGGCGCCCAGGCGAGCCTCGCGTTCGTGCCGCCACCCTACGCCGCCGATGCCCTGATGGAAGCGGCCGATGCCGGCCTGGATCTGGTGTGCATCATTACCGACGGCATTCCCTCGCAGGACATGATGCGCGTGAAGCGCTACCTGCGCCGGTATCCGAAGGAAAAGCGCACCACCATCGTCGGCCCGAACTGCGCCGGCATCATCAGCGCGGGCAAGGCCATGCTCGGCATCATGCCGAGCCACATCTACCTGCCGGGCAATGTCGGCATCGTCTCGCGCTCCGGCACCCTGGGCTACGAGGCGGCCGCCCAGATGAAGGCCCTGGGCATCGGCGTGACCACCAGCGTGGGCATTGGCGGCGACCCGATCAACGGGTCGTCGTTCCTCGATCACATGGCGCGCTTCGAGGAAGATCCCGAGACCCGGGCGGTGGTGATGATCGGCGAGATCGGGGGGCCACAGGAGGCAGAAGCCTCGGCCTGGATCAAAGAGAACATGAGCAAGCCCGTGGTTGGCTACGTGGCCGGCATGACCGCTCCGAAGGGCCGCCGGATGGGACACGCCGGGGCGATCATCTCGGCCGCGGGCGACACGGCCGCCGAGAAATCGGAAATCATGGCGTCGTTCGGCCTGTTCGTCTCGCCGAGCGCAGCCGAGCTCGGCGCCACGGTCGCACGCGCGTTGGCCAGCGTGGCATGACCGCCATGAGCGAGCAGCCTCATCTGGTCACGCCGGAGGATGCGGAAGAAAGCCCGAAGGCCGTGGATGGGTTTTCCCGCACCGACCTGTTGCGCGACCTGTTTCTGGGCGTGCTGCAGCGCTACCAGCCGGAGCTGGTGCCCATGCTCGAGGGAACCGTGCCGATCCACGGTCTGGCCCCGGCCCTGATGAGCCGGGCCCTGCGCGCCCAGGGCGTCTGGTTTCAGCTGCTCGCCATCGCCGAGCAGAACCGCGACATGCGCAACCGGCGCATGGTGGAACAGGTGCATGGCGTGGACAGCGTGCCGGGCACCCTGACCCATGCCCTGCTGGGCGTGGCGCGCGCTGGCGTGCCGGCGGCCGAAGTGCGCCAGCGGCTGGCCAGCCTGCGCATCCGGCCGACGCTGACCGCCCATCCCACCGAGGCGCGCCGGGTGACGGTGCTCGAGCGTTATCGGCGCATCTACCTGAAGCTGGTCGATTTCGAATCCCCGCGCTTCACCGACCGCGAACGTGAGGAAGTGCAGGCGGAGATCGCCAGCGAGATCGAGCTGCTCTGGCTGACGGGCGAGCTGAAGCTGGAAAAGCCGACAGTGGATCAGGAGGTGGCCTGGGGCCTGTACTTCTTCCAGGAGAATCTCTACGACGTGGTGCCGCAGGTGATCGGCAAGGTCGAGGCCGCCCTGCAGCGCCACTATCCGGGCGAGACGTTTGCCATCCCGCTGTTCATGACCTTCGGCAGCTGGATCGGCGGCGACCGCGACGGCAACCCCTATGTCACCAGCGCGGTCACCCGGCGCACCCTGTGGGAAACTCGGCTCGCCGCGTTGCGTCGGTATCACGCCCGGGTGGGCGAGCTGATCCGGGTGCTTAGCATTTCCGAGCGCCAGCTGCCGGCCCCCGCCGATTTTGCCGACCATGTGCGGCTGACCCTGGGCGCGATTGCCGGCGGCGACACGGTGCTGCAACGCAATCCGAATGAACTGTTCCGCCAGTTCCTGGGCTATACGCGCCTGCGATTGGCCGCCACCCTGGGGCCTGCCGAGGAACATGCGCTGCCACCCGCCGGTACCGGGTACCGCTCGGCTGACGAGCTGCTGCAGGACCTCGACCGCATGATCCAGGCCATGAAGGATGCCGGTGCCGGACGCGTAGCCGACAACCTGCTGGTGCCCTTCCGGCGCGAAGTTGGCATCTTCCGGTTTTCCACGGTGCGGCTCGACATTCGCGAGAACACCATCCGCATGAACCGCACCCTGGCCGAGATCTGCCAGCTGACCACCGGAGCGCCGGCCCCGGCGGTGGACTCGCCCGCCTGGAAAACCTGGCTGCTGGGCGAGCTGACCCGGCCCCGCGTGCCAGGGCGGGATCTGTCGGCGCTGTCGAGCGAGGCCGCCGAAACCCTGGAGACCTTCCGCGTGATCGCGGAAATGCGCCAGAAGATCGACCGCGAGGCCTTTGGGGCCCTGATCCTCAGCATGACCCACAGTGCGGCCGATGTGCTGGGCGTGTACGTGATGGCCAAGGAGGCGGGCCTGTTCGTCGACGCCGCCGGCATGGAGGGCTGCACCCTGCCGGTGGTGCCCTTGCTGGAAACCATTCCGGATCTGCGCCGCGCGCCCGCCATCCTGAAGGAGCTGCTGGCGGTGCCGGTGGTACAGCGCAGCCTGCACCAGCAGCACATGGTGCAGGAGGTCATGGTGGGTTACTCCGACTCCAACAAGGACGGCGGCTACTTCGCGGCCAACTGGGAGCTCGCCAAGGCGCAGCGCCAGATGGTGCGCACCGGCGAAGAGACCGGCGTGGCGATCAGCTTCTTCCACGGTCGCGGTGGCTCGGTCAGCCGCGGCGGCGCCCCGACCGGCAAGGCCATTGCAGCAGCCCCAGCCGGATCGATCCGTGGCAGCTTCCGCACCACCGAGCAGGGCGAGGTGGTCTCGCTCAAGTACGCCAACCGCGGCACGGCGTCCTTCCAGCTCGAGCTGTTGTCGTCCTCGGTGCTGTCGCACATGCTGGTCTCCGGCCGCGAGGCGAGCCATCTGCCGCTGCACGAATACGAGGAGGCGATGGAGGCCATCTCCGGCATGTCGTGGACGGCTTACCGCAAGCTGATGGAACGGCCCGACATGCTGGCCTACCTGCAGGCTTCGAGTCCGCTGGAGGAGCTCTCGCTGCTCAACATCGGCTCACGGCCGCAGCGCCGGACGCAGGCCGCCTCGCTGGCCGACCTGCGCGCCATTCCCTGGGTGTTTGCCTGGACCCAGAACCGGCACATGGTGACCGGCTGGTATGGCGTGGGCAGTGGCCTGAAGGCGTTTCTGGATGTGCGCGGCGAGCGCGGCCTGGATCTGCTCACGCGCATGTTCCGCGACTTCCGGCTGTTTCGGCTGACCATGGATGAGGTGGAGCGCAGCCTCTATCAGGTCGACCTGTCGATCGCGCGCGAATACGCCAATCTGGTGGCAGACCCGGTCACGCGCGAGGAGATCTTCCAGCAGGTGACCGCGGAGTACACCCTGACCTGCAAGATGGTGCTGCACATCGCCGGAGCCAGTGAACTGGCGGCACGTTTTCCGCAATTCCGCCGCCGGCTCGACCGCCGCCTGCAGACCCTGAACGTCGTCAGCCGTGAGCAGGCGCAACTGCTGCGCGCCCTGCGCGAAGGGGGCGGCGATGATGTGCGCGAGGCCCTGCTGATGTCGATCAACTGCGCCGCTGCCGGCCTCGGGGCCACCGGATGAGCGCCTGCGGCGTTTCCGGGACCCCCCAATTTTCCAACGAGGAGAACAGGACATGAGCTTTACGATCATCGAGCAGGCCACCGCGCGTCTGCACCGTTCCGAACTTGCCGTGCCGGGATCCAATCCGGCCATGTTTGAAAAGGCGGCAGCCAGTGCCGCCGACATCGTGTTTCTGGATGTCGAAGATGCGGTGGCGCCCGACGACAAGGAGCAGGCGCGCAAGAACATCATTGAGGCGCTCAACGATCTCGACTGGGGTAAGAAGACCATGATGGTGCGCATCAATGGTCTGGATACCCACTACATGTATCGCGATGTGGTGGATATCGTCGAAGCCTGCCCACGCCTGGACATGATCCTGATCCCGAAAGTGGGCGTGCCGGCAGACGTCTATGCGATCGACATGCTGGTCACGCAGATCGAGGCGGCCCGCAAGCGCACCAAGCGGATCGGCTTTGAAGTGCTGATCGAGACGGCGCTCGGCATGGCCAACGTCGAAGCCATCGCCCAATCCAGCCGGCGCCTCGAAGCCATGTCCTTCGGGGTGGCCGACTATGCGGCCTCCACCCGGGCCCGCACCACGGTGATCGGCGGCGTGAACAAGGATTCCGGGGTGCTGACCGACCGCGATGCCGATGGCCACCGCGACTACTTCTGGACTGATCCCTGGCATGCCGCGCAGACGCGCATGCTGGTGGCCTGCCGTGCCTATGGCCTGCGACCGATCGACGGTCCCTTCGGTGACTTCAGCGATCCGGATGCCTATCTGAGCGCGGCCAACCGCGCCGCGGTGCTGGGCTACGAAGGCAAATGGGCCATCCATCCCTCGCAGATCGCGCTCGCCAATCAGGTATTCACCCCCTCCGAGGCGGAAGTCACCAAGGCGCGCCGCATTCTCGATGCGATGGCGGAGGCGGCCCGGGCCGGCAAGGGCGCGGTTAGCCTGGATGGCCGTCTGATCGATATTGCCAGCATCCGCATGGCCGAGGGTCTGCTGGCCAAGGCCGGTCAGATCACGGCAGCCACCATCTGAGGGTGCAAAATCCCTCCTTGTCGCATTCCCTGTACTGTATTTTGGCCTACGAGTAACACTGTACTTGATGTGTTAAGTGATTGTTTTACATGTTCGTTGACAGGAAATTAACCCGCCGAGCAATTGCACCACGGGGCCCCGAGTGTTAACTTGTATGGCGTGCGGTGGGAACCTTTCCCGCATCTAAGATTCGACGCTCCCACCGCCTGGTGGGAGTCACCCGCCCCATAGGTAAACGACCGTGGAACCAGTATCGCCCGACAAAGTGGTTTGGCTGGACGCGACGGAACTCAACAACTCCGTGGCACGTCGCGATGAGCCCACGGTGTTCCTTGGAGAATGTCGGGATTTTGTCATTGGTCAGATCACCGGTGCCCTTCACGGCATCCTGGAAAAGGTCGAGCGCGCCATCTTCGACATGGCCGACCGCACCGACGAAAGTGATCTGCGCAATCAGTGCCTCGATGCGCATGACAAGCTTGGCCCGCGCCGTGCCATGGTGGTGTTCGGTTTCCGCCGCAATTATCTGGCTGCCTGGGATAGGGTCATGTCGGTACGGGCGACGTCAGCCGGGCACGACCATCGCGACGGCGATGACCTCACCCTGGTCGACAACGACAGCCTGGAAGAGACCATCGCGATCGGCAAGCTCAGCACCAGTCTGGAGCGCCATTGCGAGGAGCAACTGTTCAAGCTCAGCTCGCGTGTTGGTGAGCTGCTGGGCGACCCCAAACTGGACAACGCCAGCAATCCCCTGCGCCCGCAACTGCTGAGCGAGGCGCTGCATGCGTCGCTCGCCGACCTGGCGCTCGGCACCCGGGCCAAGGTTGCAGTGCTCGGCTTGCTCGAGCCTTTCCTGCGCGACGACCTACGCCGCCTTTACGTCACCATCGAACAGCGTCTGGCCCGCCGTCAAAGCAATCTGCAGAGCGGCGCCGCCGCCCGTCGCCAGCCGCGCAAAACCTTTGCACCGGGTCGGCGCGAGAACCAGGAAGATCTCTACGGCACCCTGGCCCGTCTGGTGTCGGAAGCCCGCGGCGAGCCCAAGCCCGCGAATCCAAGCGCCGCGCCGGGCACCTTCTCGGCGGCCCTCGCGCCGCTGCAGACGGATGTCCCGTCCGCCCCCGGTGGCACCGTGGGCCCACAGGACCCCATCATTGTTGGCAGTGGCTCCACCGTAGCCGGCACGGTACCCACTGGTCCCCATTCGGCCAGCCCCCAGGTGGCGGGTGCCTTGCCCCCTGCCGCATGGCATCCCACAAACGCTGCCGGCAGTGCGCCGAGCGGGGCGTCGGGCGTGGCAACCGACCCCACAGCAGCAGGTGCCGCTGCGGCGTCGCTGACCCCCACGGGCACGGGGCCGTCGTCGACCCAGGAACCGGCAGTTCCGCCACCGTTGACTCCGGCCGCGCAAGGCGGCGGTGGCCTGCCGCCGGACCAAGGCCATCCGCCGGTCATGCCGCTGCCGGCCGCCGGGGTTGGCGCGGTGAGCGGATTCCCGCCTGGCGAAACGCCGGCCGCCGCCAACTCGGCCACGCTGCTGCATTCCCTCACGTCCTTGCAGCGCGGCGACATGAGCGCGTTTGGCGCCATGGGTGCCCTGCAGCCCGGCGACTTCGAGACCGGCAGCAACAACATCCTGCACGCCATCCGGCGCACGCCGATGGCCAGCCAGTTCCCGCCCGCCGATGGCATAACTTTCGACATCGTGGCGATGTTGTTCGACTTCATCTTTGAGGACGAAGACATCCCCGACCTGATGAAGGCCCGGATCGGGCGGCTGCAGGTACCGGTAGTGAAGGTGGCCCTGCTCGACAAGGCGTTCTTCTCGACGCGCCAGCATCCGGCACGACAGCTGATCGACCTGCTGGCCGAGGCTGCGCAGTCCTGGGTGCCCGACGGGTTCAACAACGATCGCCTGCTGACCGAAGTCGACGCCGTGGTACAGGGCGTGCTCGACCGCTTCGAGTCGGACATCAGCGTGTTTACCGAAGGGGTCACCCGCATCACCGTGTTTCTGGAAGGTGAGCGGGCACGCGAGCGAGAGTTGGCGCAGGCCTCGGCGCATCTGGTGCTGGCGCGCGAGCGCCGCGAAATTGGCCTGAACATTTCGCGCGATGCGATCGAGCGGCGCCTTGCCGGCCATGAGGCACCTGAGGCAGTCAGCAGTTTCCTGCGACAGCACTGGACGCAGGTGATGGCCGAGTTGCATCTGCGCCACGGCGAGGGCAGCACGGAGTGGTCTTCCGGCCTGGCCACCCTCGATGAACTGCTCTGGAGTGTCGAACCCAAGCTGACCTCGCCGGAACGCAACCAGCTGGTGGCGCGCCTGCCACAGCTGCTACGTCGTCTGCAGTCGGGCATGGACCTGGCCGAGGTCGTGCCAGCGGAACGCAACGCCTTCTTCACCGGCCTGGTGGCGTGTCATGCCTCCGCCGTGAAGATGGGGCTGCGCTCGGCACAGCCGCAGGCGGATACCACCGCGCGCCGGCCCGCCCCGGAATCCATCGCTGCCAGCATGGAGGTGCCGACCGGCCAGGCCGTGGCCCAAGGCTTGGATGCCGACGGCCAGCCCGCCCCCTTGTTGCTGACCCGGGTGGAGGAAAACGGCATCCAGTTGGAAGAAATCCGCCTGAGCAAGGAACGCGGCACCCGGGTGGTGCCGGCAGACCAGGAAGACGAGTACGTGCGCATGGTGCATGAGCTCAAGCGCGGTGCCTGTGTTGAGTTCGCCTCGCTCGAGGGGCAACGCTCGCGCTGCAAGCTGGCGTGGGTCAGCCCGCTGCGTGGCATCTATCTGTTCACCCGCCAGCCGGGTCGTCAGGCGCTCTCGATCTCGCCGGAGGCGCTGGCTGCGGCCGTGCGCAGTGGCGAGGCAACCCTGCTGAATGACTCGCCGCTGTTCGATCGCGCGGTCGACTCGCTGCTCGGCGCGCTCTCGCCGGTCTGAGCCACAGGCTCCGGGGCTGGGGCTGGGGCCGTACCCCCGGGCCAGCCCCGCTCTAACTCACCACGGTTCGGGAGCCTTACGGCCGTATTCTCATGGCACCGGCCTGCGTCTGGCAGAATATCGACCTCAGACCTGAGGGAAGCTTTCCATGTGCGGTATCGTCGGTGCTGTTGCACAAAGAAATGTTGTGCCAATCCTGCTGGAGGGGCTGAAACGCCTGGAGTATCGCGGTTATGATTCGGCCGGATTGGCAGTAATCGCTGGCGGCACCGTGAAGCGGGTTCGTAGTGTGGGGCGGGTGGCCTCGCTCGCGGCGGATGCGCGCCACCAGCAGGTACGCGGCAATGTAGGCATCGCGCACACGCGCTGGGCCACCCATGGCGCGCCCACTGAGCGCAACGCCCATCCGCACATCAGTAAGGATGGTTTGTCGGTGGTGCATAATGGCATCATCGAGAATCACGAAGCCCTGCGCGCGGAGCTTCAGGCCGCCGGCTACGAGTTCACGTCTGATACCGACACCGAGGTGATCGGCCATCTTGTCCATCAGCATTGGGTTGGCCACCGCGACCTGGGCCGGGCGGTACGCGAAGCCATCCAGCGCCTACAGGGGGCCTATGCCATCTGTTGCATCCTGCCCGCCGAGCCGGAGCGCCTGGTGTGCGCCCGCCGTGGCTCGCCACTGCTGCTGGGGGTCGGCATCGAGGAGCACTTCGTCGCGTCCGACGCGTCGGCGTTGTTGCCGGTCACCCAGCGCATGGTCTATCTGGAAGAAGGCGATGTGGCCGACATCAACCTGCTCGGCTACACCGTGCACAATGCCGATGGCCGCCTGGTCGAGCGCAAGGTGCACCTGAGTGAGTTGTCGAGTGAAACCGCCGAGCTCGGCCCCTACCGGCATTTCATGCAGAAGGAAATTGCCGAGCAGCCGCGCGCCATCGGCGACACCATCGAGGCCACCCTGTCGCGTGGTTTCGTGCCCGAACTGTTCGGGGCCGATGCCGCCAACGTGTTTGCCGATATCGACAGCGTGACCATCCTGGCCTGCGGCACCAGCTTCTATGCCGGTCTGGTGGCGCGCTACTGGATCGAGGCGATTGCCCAACTGCCCTGCAGCGCCGAAGTCGCCAGCGAATACCGCTACCGGGAAACCGTGCGCAACCCGCGCACGCTGATCGTCACCATCTCGCAGTCCGGCGAAACCGCCGACACGCTGGCCGCCCTGAAGCACGCCCAGGCGCAGGGACATACCCGTTCGCTGTCGATCTGCAACGTTCCGGAAAGTGCCATCGTGCGGGCCTCTTCGCTGGCCATGCTGACCCGCGCCGGCATGGAAATCGGTGTGGCGTCCACCAAGGCCTTCACCACCCAGCTCGCTGCGCTGTTCTCGCTCACCGTGACGCTTGCGAAGATGCGCGGCGTGATCAGTCCGGAGAAGGAAGCCGAGTACCTCGACGCGCTGCGCCGCCTGCCCGGCAAGATGCAGCATGTGCTCAACCTCGAGCCCCAACTCGCCCTATGGGCCGAACGCTTTGCGGACAAGCACCATGCCCTGTTCCTCGGTCGTGGCATGCACTATCCAATCGCCCTGGAAGGCTCGCTCAAGCTGAAGGAGATTTCCTACATCCACGCGGAAGCCTATCCCGCCGGCGAGCTGAAGCACGGCCCGCTGGCGCTGGTGGATGCCGACATGCCGGTGATTGCCATCGCCCCGAACGATGCCCTGCTCGAGAAGCTGAAGAGCAATCTGCAGGAAGTGAAGGCGCGTGGTGGCGAGCTGTATGTGCTGGCCGACAACGACAGCCACTTCCAGGCCGAGCCTGGCGTGCATGTGATCCGCCTGCCCGACCATGAAGGCATCCTGAGCCCGGTACTGCATGTGGTGCCGCTGCAGCTGCTGGCGTATCACACCGCCCTGCAGAAGGGCACCGATGTGGACAAGCCGCGGAATCTGGCGAAGTCGGTGACGGTGGAGTGAGTCGGGGGCAGGGGTTGGTCCTGGTGTTCCGGGCAAATAAAGTCGAAAACAGGTTATTAAAGTCGAAAACAGGTTAATAAAGTCGAAAACAACCTGGGGACCGAGACTGCCCGGGGGCGGAGTAGCTACTCGAGGCGCTCGGGAGGGTCATGGGGCTGTCTTGCCAGTCTCACCACAGGGAATTAGATCTCATGTGGTGGATTTGGCCTGCTCTGGTGGCCTCGATTGCCGGGGTTGGCGCAGGGCAGGCCTGTGAACGAGCGGCTGGTTCAGACTGGCAGCGGTCGCTCGCATCTAGCCACGGGACCGACGGTGTCGCCTAATAGTCGTCGATAGGCGCCTGCGAGAGCCGCCGGCAGGTCTACCTCAATTAGCAGTCAATCAGGGGCGACGCACTTTGCACCCTGCCTTGAATGACCGGTCTTGCTGGCGGCGACCGACTCCTGCCGACCCACAGCGGCCATTAGATCAATTTCAATGCGGACATCGATCATGCGCCTCGCATCCACAGAGATACGAGATAACTTCCAATAACCATGCCAGATGCTGTTCCCGTAGTTGCCGCCGCGACGAGCGCCCACCTCCCCCATCGCAGTTCTTTCGTAGCAATCCAAGTAACCCACGCTCCCGCAACCCCTAATGGAGCGCCAAGCAGATATAGGAACCAAATTAAGCCGTTCCTACCAAGCGCCGGGTCGGCCTTGCCCTAAAGGGAAAAGCCAATTAGAAAGCCAAGAATGCCCCAAAAAAGCCGGCAACAATTTTTTGTGGGATCCGAACGGCAAATAAGAAAGCTGCACCGATAGCGGCAGGCCCAAATATGTAGCCGAATTGTCCAAGAAAATACTCGTCCCAGCTACAGTCAGCCACGATTGCCACTGCCGTCACCATGGCAGTGCCGAGAAGAAGCGCATGTCGTTGAGCCCAGGAATTCGTACGTTTCCATAGCTGTGCACAAGCGCAGAGGGTTTCCCGCGATTCAACGGTCACCCATCATAACCGCTATCGGCGAAATTCAAATGCGACCCGCAACTTCCGGTTCGGGCCAACAAGTGACCGCCCGCCATCTCCCGGCAAGCAGTCATCGGAAGCCTAGAGACTGCGCGGAAGGCCGTCAATGAGGTCTGCAGCACCGTCTCACAAAGTTGCGCGGGCACACCGCTTATTAGCTGCATGGAGCTAGGAACGCAAGTGTCCGGCGCCGGCGTGACTGCAAATCCTTGAACGTCCAGCAGACGGCGTAACTGGACCCGTCGAAGAGATCTGCGGCGCCGCATTTGGCATCGCTTACCTCTGGCGCCTGGCCGCTTGGTGCCGCCTTTCGCAAGCGGCCGTGCTTTGATACCGAAAGGCTTTCGCTACCGAATCGGAAATACAAGGTCTGCCCGTTGATCGCTGTCGGAAAGGCTTCAACGGGAATTCGCCAAGTACCCTGCTTACGCCCTGCTCGATCGACTTCGTATACCAGCTCCGGCAGCAAAGGTGCATTCTGAGCGTAGTGCGGCATCGTAGGAACACGTGCAACGACTTCCTCACCTCATCCATTGCCCTCCGTAATGCTAACGAAGCGCGGGTCTGATTCTGCGCTAGTTCCTTGCCAGAACCGAAGTTCAAACCTGTCCTCAGACTTTGGCGGTGTCGCGCTCACGCCTAAGGCAAGCGCAGAAATCGCAGCGACGATCACCAGCCGGACAACTCTCATGGTCATCTGAACACTCGAAGCAGCTTGGACTTGACTGTCAGGAATGGGCCGACTTCGGCCCTCGACTCTAAGCGCCAATACCGGTCCCTGGCGCTTAGAGGACTTGTTCTCTGAGTATTTCCGGATGGGCCGCTGCGATCCGAATGAGCGTTTGCGCCGCGCCAGATGGAGATCGCCTCCCCTGCTCCCACTCTTGAAGTGTGCGCTTGGAAATGCTCAGGGCCTGTGCGAATTCCGCCTGCGATAGACCTGTATTTTGGCGCGCCTGAACAACTGCGTTGATCTCGACTGTCGAGATACGAGCCGCCTGCCCCGACTTCATTTCCCGAACGGACTGGAGGAGTTGGAGCCCCAGGGCCTCGACTGCAGAAGGCTTCTTGCTCGGACGACGCTCAGACATTTTCAATTTCCCTTCTAACTGCCAGCAAGACATGTGCTGGGATGTTGTCCCTGACCGACTTCGCATACACCAACAGTAGCCGTATCTGTCCTGATGGCACACGCACGAAATAGATGACCCTGACGCCGCCACGCTTTCCAGACCCGGCACGCGACCAGCGGACCTTGCGGCAACCGCCGCTGCCTGGAATGACGTCTCCCGCCTCGGAATTGGCGGCCAACCAGCAGAAGAACTGCAGCCTTTCCTCTTCCGACTAAAGTTTATCCGCAAGGGCGGCGAACGTCGGCGTTTCGGCAAGCGTGAACATCCCATGACTGTACGTCAGAGACGGACTTCAAGCAATTGCCACAGGCTTCTTGCAGCCGGCTCGGCGAGCGCCTCGGATGACCGGAATGGGCCGGCGAGCGCCGCACGCCCCAGCGCCATAATGCAGGCATTCACCAGGATGATGCTCGACCAGGTTATCGTCAACGGCCCGCGCGACATCAACATTCATTGAGCCGAAGTTGCAGCACGCGCTCGGCGTGCTCTCGAAAATTGTCATGCGGGGCGTGCTGGATGGCGGCCTGGATCACGGACAGCCCTTCGTCCACTTTGCCAATTCTGTCCAAGCACCAAGCGTGCCCCTGATACCACCATACTGAGTCCACCTGCTCGAAATAACCCGGCGAGTCCTTGGAGTATGGATATTTTGTCAAGCAGCTGCGTGCCAGCGGTAGAGAAACCAGCGCATATGCGGTCGAACAAATCGGCAGTTGGGGCATCGTAGTCATACGACCAGCACTGGTGACCCTCTGTCCAGGCGCAAAGACCAATGTTGAAGAGGGCGCGGTTCGGTGGAAGAGAAGGATGCGTAGCCCGTAGCTCAACATCGAAGTATCTTGGCCCCATCGGATACGTCGAACCAGACTCAAGAGCGACCGACAGGAGCAACCCCTCTTTGCTCGACGCCTTGCTGATACGACACTTCTTGCGAAATCCCTTGGGCTTCAGCCACTGAGCATGAATTTTTGAGAACAGGACATCACGAGCGTCAACCAATTTGTCATTCCCGATGTGTCACGAACCCAAGGAATATTCGGTCAACGCCGTGACGATTTGACATTGATGGACTGTGCCGATGCATCATAGACACGAGAATTTGGCGACTGTAAAGGGCCGGGAACGCTCGCTGAGGCCATCCGCCAGATAGCTGCCGACCATGGCGGCCACCCAGGTGCAAGCGCCTTAATGACCGCCACCGCGCACATTTCGTCAGATCGCAGTTTGCTCCGAAATCTCGAGGGCAGGTCGGGGGGCAGGTCAGGTCCGGCGAGCTCGCCGCCATCCTCGCGGCTTGAAGCCCCATGGCTACTGGATCACCAGTTGCGTCAGGTCGAAGGTGCCCTTCAGCGGTCGCAGGCGCAGCACG
>CAIPBT010000132.1 GCA_903863375.1 uncultured Ferrovum sp. | reverse complement strand
GCTGTGGGAAAGCAATGCCATGTTGCAATACGCTGCCGACAAGGTCGGCAATACCCAGGTCTATCCGCAAGACCTGCGCACGCGCGCCGACATCCACCGCTGGTTGAACTGGGAGGCCGCCAGCTGGTTTCCGTCCTGCTATGTCTACCTGGTGGAAAACTGTGTGAAGCCCCTGCTGGGCGGGGCACCCGATGCCGCCATCCTCGAACAGCAGGCCGCCCAGTTCCACAAGCTGGCCGGCATCCTGGATGCGCGGCTGGCGGGGCGTGACTGGATCGTTGGCGACCATCCGACCATCGCCGACATTGCCCTGGCCGCCCCCGCCCACCTGCACGAATGGTCGAAGTTGCCCATCGCTGCCCACCCCAACCTGAAACGCTGGTTGACGCATAGCGTTGCCAGCCTGCCGTGCTGGCAGAACACCATGGTGTATGAGGGATTCACGCGACGCCAGGCCGCGTGACACGTCACCTGCACCCGCCTTTCATCGTCATCCCCGTTGCATAGAATCTCGAAGGAATTTCGGTCATGTCGAACGCAGCCATCCAGATCAGCGACCAGCCCTCGCGTGTTGAACGGGCCGGAACCCCAGCGCTCGCCCGCGACGCCCGCGCCAGGCTGCCAGATGTGAAGGCCACCATGCAATACACCGTGGACAATGGCATTCCACCGGATTACTACTTTTACGAACCGGATCCGGACCAGGTGCTCAACCCGCCTGGCACGGACGGCCGCGAAGTGAAGATTCACAATGGCTGGGCGCGACCGAAGGCATTCTCGGCGGACGTCGAGGGATTTGAACTGCACGACTTTGATCCCTCGTTTCAGACCTTCAACGACGATACCGCCATCCAGGCGCAGTTCTATCCACAGGTGATCGAATTTGTCCGCCAGCACACCGGAGCGCGGCGGGTGGTGGTGTTTGACCACACCATCCGCAAGCGCCTGCCGCATGACCTGTCGCAGCAGACCACGGTGCAGCGCCCGGCGGTGATGCTGGTGCACAGCGATTACACCCCCGCCAGCGGCCCGCAACGGGTGCGCGATGTGGTGCCCGAGGAAGCCGATGCGCTGCTGGGCCGGCGGGTGGCGTTTTTCAACGTATGGAAACCGCTCTATCGGCGGGTGGAGGAATTGCCGCTGGCAATGATCGATACCCGTACCCAGGCCGAGGGTGACCTGCTACGCATGGACCTCAAGTACCGCGAGCGGACCGGCGAAATCTTCGTGCTGCGCTGGGCCGACCAGCACCGGTGGTGGTACTTCCCGCAGATGGAGGCGAGCGAAGCTTTGCTCCTGAAAACCTATGACAGCGAGACCGACGGGCGGGCGCGCTTCATGGGGCACAGCGCCTTCGAGGACCCGACCTCACGACCTGACGCCCGCAAACGCGAGAGCATCGAGGTGCGCACCATGGCGTTTTTCTGATCGGGAGGGCTGCGCCAGCACGTGGGGATGGGCCGCCGGTAGGTCTCGTACCCTCAGGCCACCGAATCCGGCGCGCTGTCCAGCGCCGGATAGTGCCGGAAGATGCCATCCTGATTGAAGGCCAGGCGTCGATCTGACCGCAGATAAGCCGCCAGACGCGGTCGTTCGGCAACGCGCTGATGCAGGGCGGCGAGCGCCGGGAATCGCCCCGCGAAACCCGCCATCGCCTTCGGGAAGGCGTAATGCAGCCCGGCCACCACCTGTAACAGCGACAGATCGACGTAACTGATCTTGTCGCCCACGGCATGCTGCGGTCCGGCGGGGTTGGTGTGCAGCACCCGCTCGAAATACCCCAGAAATTTGGGCAACCGGTGTTGCAGGAACGCCCGGCTACGCTGCTTGGCCACCTCGATCTGGTCCTCGTAATAGCGCTCGACGGAAACCGGATGATGGGTGTCGTGTACCTCGGTCAGCAGATCAGTGAGGGTGAGCTGCAGGCCGTGCGCAAAATGCCGGGCCCCCTCCTCGCTCGGCGCCAGGTGCAGGCGCGGGCCGAGATACAGCAGGATGTTGGCAACGTGCGAGATCATAAGGTCGCCATCGGCCAGGAACGGCGGCGCGAAGGGCGGAAAGGCGGTGCCGGCATCGTCGAGCAGGTCGAGCATGGCGTGGGTGCCAACGTCTCCAACATCCTCTTGCCGCGCCACATCGACGTAAGGCGCGCCAGCGTCTTCCAAAGCCAGCCGGACGAATTCTCCGCGGCCGGGGATGCTGTCCCAGTAGTACAGGCGATAGGTCATGGTTGGCTCCAAAATTGTATGCCGGTCTCGCCCTCGAGTCTGTGCACCTGCGCCATCACGGCGGCCAGTACCGCCTGCGGGGCGGTCTGTTGCAGGCAGCGTTTCCCGATCGGACAAGGCTCCAGCACCCAGCACGGCGCGCAGGGAAGCTCGGCGGTAAGCTGCACGTGCCCAGGATATGCGGTGAGCCAGGGTTCTTCAAAACCGCCCACGATCACCACGGCCGGCTTGTGACAGGCCGCCGCCAGATGCAGCGGGCCGGATACCGGCCCGAGGAACAGGTCGCAGACGTCGATCAGGGCGGTCAGCCGGGCGACATCCGCCTGGCACTCCGGCGCCATGAAGTGACGGGACTGGGTATCCGCTGCTGGAGCGGCGCACTCCACCAGCGTCACCTGCGCCCCGAGAGCCCCGAGCAATGCCTGCCAATGCGGCTCCGGCCAGTTCTTGTTATCGGTGAATCCACCGATCCGCCGCTGCACGAATACCCAGGGGCGCGGATAGGCCGACAGGCGCGCGGCATATTCCGACCGCAGGGCCGCATCCACCTGTGCCTCCGGACGCAGGTCGGCAGGCTCGATTTCCACGCCAAGACACCGACCGATGATGGCGGCCAGATGCCGGTCCTTGCGGCAGGGCATGTAGTCGGGATACACGCTGTCGGGCTCGTGCCGGTCGCTGAACAGCGCCACGTCCACCGTCGGCAGGGCACCCACCAGATCCGGAAAGCGGATGTACACCGTCAGGTGCAGGTCGGGCTGCTGGCGGCGCAAGGCACGCAGGGCCGGTGTCATCAGCAGCAGGTCGCCCAGCCCGCCGGGCTGGGAAATGCGCACGGTCGGGCGCTGATCAGTCGGGCGTTGGTCAGTCGGGCTCTGGTCAGTCGGGTGCTGGTCGGTCGGGCGCTGGGTCACGGCCTCAGAGCCCCGGCTGGTTGACCCGTTGGGACAGAGCCGCCGCGCTTTCCTTGCGCTCGCTGTACCGGTCGACCAGATAGTCGCTGTGGTCACGCGTGAGCAGGGTGAATTTGACCAACTCCTCCATCACATCCACCACCCGGTCGTAATAGGGCGATGGCTTCATGCGCCCCTCATCGGTGAACTCCAGGAAGGCCTTCGCTACCGAGGACTGGTTCGGGATGGTCAGCATGCGCATCCAGCGACCGAGCAGACGCATCTGATTCACGGCGTTGAAGGACTGTGAGCCACCGCTGACCTGCATCAGGGCCAGCGTCTTGCCCTGGGTTGGTCGAACGGCGCCGACGCTGAGCGGAATCCAGTCGATCTGGCTTTTCAGAATGCCGGTCATCGCACCATGGCGCTCCGGCGAGCACCAGACCATGCCCTCGCACCAGGCGGCGGCGTCGCGCAGCTCCTGCACCTTGGCATGGGTGTCTGGGGCGCCATCCGGCAACGGCAAACCTGCCGGATCAAAGATGCGCACCTCTGCCCCCATGGCCACCAGCAGCCGCGCCGCTTCCTGGGTCAGCAGGCGGCTGTACGAGCGCTCGCGCAAGGATCCGTACAGCAGCAAGAACCGTGGAGCATGCCCGGAAAACGGCGCAGCCTGCAGGCGCGCAAGGCTGGGCCGGTCGAACAGCCCGTTGTCGAGCGCCGGAAATTCGGGACTGACTTCAGACACGGCGTGCTCCTGTGTCGTGCACCACCTCGCCATCCTCCTTGGTGAAGGGCAGCAAGGTTGACACCGGCAGCAAAGCCAGCACGGCTTCCGACGGACGGCACAGGGCCGTGCCCAGCGGCGTGACCACCACCGGACGATTGATCAGCACCGGGTGTTGCAGCATGACGTCGATCAACTCGTCGTCCGTCCAATGCGGTGCCGCCAGACCGAGCGCCTCAAAGGGCGTGCCCTTTTCGCGCAGCAATTGGCGCACCGTCAGGCCCATGGCCTGGAGCAAACCCTGCAGTTCTGCGCGAGAGGGGGGTGTCTTGAGATATTCGATAATGGTCGGCTCGATGCCGGCATGCCGGATCAGCTGCAGGGTGTTGCGCGACGTGCCACACGCTGGGTTGTGGTAAATCGTGACAGGAATCATCTCAGGGCGTCTCGCGAGTTACGGAAGAAATCGACAGCTCTAGCGCGCGGTGCAGCGCCAGACCAACGGCCGCTCCGGCCAGCTCGGCCAACACGAATCCCGGTACGGACGCCGGAGCAATGCCGGCAAAGGTATCGCTCAGCATCCGTCCAAACGCTGCAGCCGGGTTGGCAAACGACGTTGATGCGGTAAACCAGTAGGCGGCGCCGATGTAGCACGCCACCATGCCAGCAACCCGGGAGGGCGGCGCGCGCAGGATCACCAGCAACAGGCCGGCGGTGGCCACGACTTCTGCCAGCCACTGCCCGCTGCCACTGCGGATCTTGGTCGACAACTGCCAGATGCGGAGGTCGAACATGGCATGCGCAAGCCAGGCACCCAGCGCGGCTCCAGCCAGTTGCGCCAACACATAGGGCACGAGATCCCGCTGCGCCAACTGCCGCCGCCCGGCCATCACCAGAGTGACCGCCGGGTTCATATGCGCCCCACTGACCGGCCCAAAAACTTCAATCAGGATGTACAGGCCGGTGACCGTGGCAGCGGTATTGGCGAGCAGGGCAAGCGCCTGGTTTCCGGCGCAGAGCCGCTCGGCCATGATGCCAGAACCGATCACGATGGCCAGCAGCAGCATGGTGCCCAGGCCCTCTGCCAGCAGGCGCTGGATCAGGCTGTGGCCGGGCGTGTCGACAAGATGTTCGGATGACCGGCCGTGATCAGCAGACACAGTCGGTTCTCTGGGACACGACAACGCAGGCTGCCCCGGCACAACAGTTCTCGGTGAGATAACTCAGCAGGGCGTTCATCTGATTGAAGTCAACCCGATAGACGATGTTGCGGCCGATGCGCTGCTGGGTCACCAAGCCGGCAAAGTTGAGTTCCTTCAGATGGAAGGACAGGGTGTTGGCCGGCACCCCCAGCGATTCGACGATGGCGCCCGGCGTCAGTCCTGCCGCACCGGCAACCACGAGGGCACGAAAAGCCTGCAGGCGAACGGATTGTGCGAGCGCGGACAGCGCATTGACTACCATCATTTCTTCCATGTTTCTATATTACTAGAAATATAGATTCTTGTCTCGGTTGGTCAGGCTTGCACGACCGCGCACGATGGCATCAAAAGGCAATCCCCCCTTTCGCAGGGAACCGAGAAACGTACCCGTGCCGCCGGGTATCATGTGGACAGGCTGAAATATCATCCCGGCAAAATTGCCGCTGCAGACCCCCAAGCGCCAGCGGCCAAGCCCCGACCTTGCTGTTTTCTACCGAGCGTAGCTGCCATGCCGATCAAACCGTCTGCCGTGACCGCCTGCCTGCTGATGCGCCTCGCCGTTCTCGCCTCAGGGTGGCTTGTGCAGCCGCTGTTGGCGGCGGCGCCGACTGCAGACCAGGCGTCGCAGAGCGTCACATCAGCCCCTTCTGACACTGCACTGGCAACCCTGCTGGCGCGCTACCGGGAGCTGCACCAGCATCCCGAGCTGTCACGGCACGAAAGCTGGACCGCCGCCTATCTGGCCGGCGCCCTGCGTGCACAGGGCATGACCGTCACCGAACACCTTGGCCATTACCGCGACGGACTGGCGGCCGAGGGCGTGATGGCCGTACTGGACAACGGCCCGGGACCACGCATCCTGCTGCGCACGGAACTGGATGCCCTGCCGGTCGTGGAAAAAACCGGTTTGCCGTACGCCAGCCAGCTGCGTACGATGGATGACGCTGGCCAGACCGTGGGCGTTGCACATGCCTGTGGTCATGACATCCACATCACTGCCGTGATTGGCACGGTGGAGCGCCTGCTCGCCCAACGCACGCAGTGGCACGGCACGCTGATGGTGGTGGGCCAGCCGGCCGAAGAAGTGCTGGAAGATGGCGCGCGCGCCATGCTGGCAGACGGCGTCTACGATCGCTTCGGCCGACCCGATGTGGTGCTGGCCATGCATGATGTGTCCGACATTGCCGCCGGCGCGGTCGGAGTGGTGAGCGGACCGTTCAAATCCAGTGCCACCGATATCGACATCGTGATGCGTGGCATTGGTGGTCATGGCGCCAAGCCCGAGCAGACCAAAGATCCCGTGCTGATGGCGGGTGAGCTGATCGTGCTGTTGCAAGGCATCGTCAGCCGTCAGAACAATCCGCAGGAAGCGGCCGTGATCACCGTGGGCAAGGTGAGCGGTGGTACCAAACGCAACATCATCCCGGAGGAAGTGCGCCTGGAAATTTCCATGCGCAGCTTTCGTGAGGAGCAGCGCCTTGCCATGATCGAGGCCATCCGCCGCACGGCCAATGGCGTGGCGATCGCTGCCGGCGTGCCAGAAGATCGCCTGCCAGTGGTCACCGTCAGTGGCTACATTCCGGTGACCGTGAATGACGCCGCGATAGCTAACCGCTTCCGCACGGTGGCGCAGGCTGAATTCGGTGCCGACCACCTGGTGGAAACCCGGCCCAGCATGGCCAGTGAGGATTTTGGCGCCTGGAGTCTGCCGGACCATTCGGTGCCAGTGTTCTGCTTTTGGCTGGGCGCCTCCGACCCGGCCAAGGTGCAGGAGAGCGAGCGCACCGGCGTGCCGTTGCCGGCCACTCATTCACCACAATTCGCCCCGGTAGCCGAGCCCACCCTGCGCACCGGCGTGCAGGCCCTGACCGCACTGACCCTGTCGCTCTTCGAGCAATGGCCGGAGCGATTGGCCCATCGCAGCGGGCATGGCACTGGCCTGCCCGTCAGTGTCGCTCCCTCTCCGTCTGCCGGCAGATAAGGGGCGAGGACTCGTTCCTTAGCCCCTCGAGGCGCTGCGCACCGGCAATCCGGCGGCGGCCCCTGGCCACGTCCGCCGTTTCCGCCAACACTGTTCATAAGCTCAGCAGGACTTCGTGGTTCACCGGGACCGGTGCAGCGCCTATTCTCGGTGCTTTGGTCAGAATGGCATTCCATACCGTGCGCCGCATGTTCCGTACCCTCCTCGCACCGTGTACGTCTTGCGCGATGACCCCAGCCGGGTAGCCCTTGGCTTCGTGGCGCGGGCCCGACTGGGCTGGTTGCCGCTGCAGGGCCTCCTGCTGCCGCTGATCGCACTCACTACAATGAGCGACGGCCTGCTGCGTGCTCTAGAGCAGCGGCTGCTTGGTTGGCGTGACGTTCAGGGAAACGGCAGCGCTTGAAGCATGGAGCAGCCACTGGTGCATGCGCTGCTGGCTGAAGTCGGCCTGGCCG
>CAIPBT010000131.1 GCA_903863375.1 uncultured Ferrovum sp. | reverse complement strand
GGCATACCCGAAATGCGTGCGCGCGGCTATTCGCCCGGGTTTGCCGCCGGCATCATCGCCGCCGGGGGCACCCTGGGCATCCTGCTGCCGCCGTCCATCACCATGATTCTGTACGCGGTGGCAGCGCAGATTTCCCTCGGTCGCCTCTTTCTCGCCGGCATCCTGCCCGGCGTGCTGCTGGTGGCCCTGTTCTGCTGCTACGTCGCCTGGAAGTTCAAGCGCGAATTCAAGGCCGCGGAACAGGCGTTTGCCACGCACGGCACCGAGTCGGCCTATCTTGCCCGTAGCGAGTACAGTTTCCGCCAGAAAACCGAAATGCTGCCGCGCGTGCTGCCCTTCGTCACCCTGCTGCTGGGGGTGATGGTGGCGCTGTATGGTGGCTATTCCACGCCATCCGAAACCGCCGGCCTCGGCGGCCTGCTGGCCCTGGCGCTGGTCGCCATCGTGTACGGCCTGTGGCGGCCCCGTCAGATCATGCCGATCCTGGAGGTCACCCTGAAGGAATCGACCATGCTGATGTTCATCGTCGGCATGTCCCTGCTGTATTCCTACGTGATGAGCTCGCTGCAGATCTCGCAGTCGGCTGCCGAATGGATTGTCGGACTGCAGCTGTCACGCTGGGTATTGCTGGTGGCCGTACTGCTGCTGGTGATGGGCCTGGGCTTCTTCCTGCCGCCGGTGTCGATCATCCTGATGACAGCGCCGATCCTGCTGCCGCCCCTCAAGGCGGCTGGCTTTGATCTGGTCTGGTTCGGCATCGTGATGACCATCGTGATGGAAATGGGACTGATCCACCCCCCGGTGGGGTTGAACATTTTCGTGATCCGCAACGTGGCACCAGATATCCCGCTCGGCAAGGTGATCTGGGGGGTGTTGCCCTTCGTGGTCCTGATGATGCTGGCTGTCCTGATCCTCTGCGTGGTTCCGCAGATCTGCAGCTGGCTGCCCGACGCCATTCTTGGCGCTGGCGCGTGAGCCTGAGACCAACCGATGAGCAAGCTGACCATGAATGACCGTGAACACCGACTGGCACGCCTATCCGCCTTCCGGCAGGGCCGCATCGTGCCCGCCGAGCGCATGGTGGAAGTGCTCAATGCCCTGATTGAGCCGGGCGACCGTGTGTGTGTCGAGGGCAACAACCAGAAGCAGGCCGACTGGCTGGCAGAATGCCTGGCCCAGACCAATCCGGACCAGGTGCGTCAGCTGCACCTGGTGCAGTCGGTGCTGGCCCTGCCTGAACACCTCGACATCATCGAGCGGGGCCAGGTGGAGCGGCTCGACTTTTCCTTCAGTGGCCCGCAGGCCGGCCGCCTGGCGCGCCTGCTGGAAGGCGGGAAGATCCAGCTGGGGGCGATCCACACCTACCTCGAGCTATTCGCCCGCTATTTTGTCGACCTGACGCCGAAGGTCGCACTGGTCGCGGCCCAGATGGCCGACCGCGAAGGCAACCTGTACACCGGGCCGAACACAGAAGACACGCCTGCCATTGTCGAAGCCACGGCCTTCCGCAATGGCATTGTCATCGCCCAGGTAAACCAGATCGTCGACCGCCTGCCCCGGGTGGATATTCCGGCCGACTGGGTGCATGTGGTGGCGGAAGCGCCGCGCCCGCACTATGTCGAGCCGCTGTTCACCCGCGATCCTGCCCTGATCACCGAGGTGCAGGTGCTGATGGCCATGATCGCCATCAAGGGCCTCTACGCCGAATACGGCATCCGCCGCCTCAACCACGGTATCGGCTTCGACACGGCGGCCATCGAATTGCTGCTGCCGACCTATGCGGCGTCGCTCGGCCTGAAAGGCAAGATCTGCACGCATTGGGCGCTGAATCCGCATCCCACCCTGATCCCGGCCATCGAGGCGGGGTTCGTCGAGTCTGTGCACTGCTTCGGTTCGGAAGTCGGCATGGAAGACTATGTCGCCGCCCATCCCGACGTATTTTTCCTCGGGCCGGACGGCAGCCTGCGCTCCAACCGGGCCTTCTGCCAGGCAGCGGGCCACTATGCCTGCGACCTGTTCATCGGCAGCACGCTGCAGATGGATCTGCAGGGCAACAGTTCCACCGCCACCCGCGGGCGTATCACCGGGTTTGGCGGCGCGCCCAACATGGGTGCCGACGCGCGTGGCCGCCGTCACGCCAGCGCGCCCTGGCTGCGCGCCGGGGCGGAAGGAGCCCGCCCGGGCCAGATGCCGCGCGGACGCAAGCTGGTGGCGCAGACGGTGGAAACCTTCCGGGAACACATGGCCCCCACGTTTGTCGAGCGGCTGGACGCGTGGGATCTGGCGGAATCGGCGGGGCTCGACCTGCCGCCCGTGATGATCTACGGGGAAGACCTCACCCACCTGATCACCGAGGAGGGCATCGCCCATCTCTGTCGCTGCCACACGCCAGAAGAGCGGGAGCAGGCCATCCGTGGCGTGGCCGGCTTCACCCCGGTAGGACTGGCGCGTGACGCCCGGGCCGTGGAAAACCTGCGTGACCGGGGCATCATCCAGCGGCCGGCCGACCTGGGCATTGCTGTCAGTGACGCCAGCCGCGACTGGCTGGCCGCCCGTTCCATCAAGGATCTGGTGCGGGCATCTGGTGGTCGCTATCACCCGCCGGCGCAATTCCGCAACTGGTAAGCCGGTCACGGCAAAAGGAACCTGCATCATGGAAACGTTCACCCTGAGTCTGCCCAGCGCTCTGGCAGCGACCGCGCCAGCCACCAGTCCGACCGCTGCCAGCGCCGCGCCGGACGTGATCTGCGGCATCGTGGCATCCGGCAACCTGGAAATCCTGGTCGAGCCGCAGGGCAGCAGCACCTGTACTTTCGAAATCCATACGGCCGCCGAGGGTTTTCGCGAGACCTGGGACGCCGTGCTGGCCGACTTTGTCCAGCGGCATCCCGCCGGCGGCCTGCGTTTCACCCTGAATGATGTCGGGTCGACACCAGCTGTGGTTGCCCTGCGCCTGGCCCAGGCCCATGAACTCTGGTTGCGTGGGCGGGCAGCATGAGCGCGCGCCCGCAAGCCTTGCGGCACAGCTTTCTCGAAGCCAGCGCCCGCGAACGTCTGGCCGGCCTGTGCGATGCCGGCAGCCTGCAGGAATGCTGTCCGCCGCGCGAACGGCTGGCCAGTCCGCATCTGGCCGCGCTGGGACTGGCCCAGGCACTCGATGACGGCATCGTGGTGGGTACGGCGCGGCTGGATGATCAGCCGGTGCTGGTTGCCGCCCAGGAGGGCCGTTTCAATGGGGGCGCCGTGGGCGAGGTGCATGGTGCCAAGCTGACTGGCCTGTTGCAGGCGGCATTGGTGACCCGGCCTGCTGCCGTGCTGCTGCTGCTCGATTCAGGTGGCGTGCGCCTGCATGAAGCCAACGCCGGCATCCTGTCGATTTCGGAAGTGGCGCGCGCCCTGTTGGCCGTGCGCGCTGCCGGCATTCCGGTGCTGGTGTTGCTGGGCGGCAGCTGCGGTGCTTTCGGTGGCATGGGCATCGTGGCGCGCCTGGCCCATCGCGTGGTGATGAGCGAAGAGGCGCGGCTTTCGCTGTCGGGTCCGGAAGTGATCGAAACCGTCAAAGGCAAGCAGGAATTCGACAGCCGCGACCGGGCCCTGGTCTGGCGCGTGACAGGTGGCAAGACGCGACGCGCCCTCGGCGAGGCCGACCTGCTGGTGGAGGACGACATTGCAGCGTTCCGCAATGCGGCGGTCGCTACCCTGCGCGACCTGCGGCCGGCAGACCGCCAGGCCCTGACCCTGACCGCCTTGCGCCAGCGCCAGCACGCCCTGCTGGAGCGGCGCACCCGCCACGCCGGACAGGTGGATGGGCATGCGGTGCTGGCCACCGTGCTGGGTCTGGGGCGGGATCGTGCCGCCTTGCTGGATGCGCGGGCGTTTGAAGATCTGCTGGCACAGCAGGGGGGTACGCCGCTGTCGCAGGTGGTCCCGGAAGACGCCCTGAGTGTCGATGCCGCGCTCGATGCGGAAGATCTGGCCTTCGCCGACCGTCTGTTCGGGGCCGGCCAGCATCAGCTGCAGGCCAAGGGCTACCTGATTGCCGGTACGGCAACCGGTCCCACCGGACCTCTTGCGCTGGTTGGGACGCGGGATCGCGCGCCGATTGGCCTGGAACTGGCCCTTAGCATGGCGGAAGGCATCCTGGCGGTGGTTGCCGCCGACCAGGGCCAGGCACCCCGCCCGATCGTGCTGCTGGCAGACACCCAGGGGCAGGCGCTGTCGCGGCACGAAGAACTGCTGGGTCTGAATGGCGCCCTGGCGCACCTCGCGCTGTGTGTCGATCTGGCACGCCGCCAGGGACACCGTTTGATCACCCTGGTGCGTCACGAGGCGGTCAGCGGCGGCTTCCTGTCCTTCGGCATGCTGGGCGATCACATTTGCGCCCTGCCCGAAGCGCAGGTGCGGGTGATGGATCTGCGGGCGATGGCCCGGGTCACCAAGCTGCCCCTCGAGCAGCTGGAAGCCCTGGCGCAGACCTCGCCGGTATTTGCTCCGGGTGCAGGCAATTTCCACCAGCTCGGTGGCATCCATGCCCTGTGGTCAGACCAGGAAGACTGGCGGGCTGCGCTCGGTGTTGCGCTGGCCGATGCCACCACGGAAGACCGGCGCGCGGGTCTTGGCCATCAGCGCGGTGGGCGCCATCTGGCGGCTGAAGTGGCCCGGCGGGTGCGCACCCAGGCGGGCGCCGGCGCATGAATGCTCCCTGCGCCGTGCCGGCGATGGCGCGCGCGCAGCAGTTTCAGCGGCATGACTGGGTATGGTGCAACCCCGCCCAACTGGCGGACCAGCTGCCCGCCAGCGTTGCATCCGCCGCCCGTGTCTGGGCCGCAACGGCACCGCTGGTGGTCGCCCGACGGGGATCTGATGACCTGTTGGAGGGGCGCCTGCAGCTGGGCTACTGCCAGCCCGATCCCGTCGGCGGAAAGCCCCTGCGGTACGCCCTGCAGTTGCCGGAGTCGGCCGTATGGCAGCGCCGTCCGGGCTTCAGCGTGGAAGAGGGCCGGCATCGCCTGTTGGCACAACCGGCCTGCCTGCCCCCGGCCTGGGCCGAGGCGTTGGACCGTCTCTGTCGCTGGCAGGACCAGCACGACCTGATCCTGCGCCTGTATGGCTCTGC
>CAIPBT010000130.1 GCA_903863375.1 uncultured Ferrovum sp. | reverse complement strand
TCGTGGCCGGTACCCGAGAGGATGACACCCACCGCCGCCTTCCCACATTCTTCCGCCAGCGACTGGAAGAAGTTGTCCACACTGGGCTTTGGCGTGCCCACCTTGTGCGCGGGCGTCAGACGCAGCAATTGATTATGCAGCTGCACGTGTGCCGCCGGTGGGGTGATGTGGATGGTGTTGGGACGCAGACGCATGCCATCGACAATTTCGACAACGGGCAGGCGCGATTCACGGGCCAGCAGGGTGACCAGCATGCTGCGGTGGGTAGGTGACAGGTGCTGCACCACCACGATCTGCAGCCCATGGTCGTCGGGAAGGTTTTGCAACAGCTCGCGCAGGGCTTCCAGTCCGCCCGCAGACGACCCTATCCCGATCACGCGCTGACCCATCCCGGTCAGATCAGCAGCGGCCCCGGTCGGAATCGCCGAGGAAAATTCATTCACCATCGACTCGTATCACTCCCAATCAGGTCTACAACGTCGTCGGGATGGCGGTGGACAAGGGTACGCGGGCTCCCTGATTCCGGATTCCCCGCACCGGCTGCAGCGGGCGGGATCATCATTGCGCTGCCGAGCAACAAAAAAGGACACCAGCACGAACGGCACCACCAGACACTAAGGCCACGGTGACTTCAGCACTGTCTCGTATTGTATACAGAGGAATAATCTTAAGAATTAAAATCCGGTATTTGATTTTTGAGTGGAAATGAACGTGACAAGGCGCATCCACGACCGGATCGCCGCGTGAGTTCAGCGCGTGCCGCCATCAGCACCGGCCGTTCTGTGCCGTGCCGTGCGATGGCAGGCCTGACGGCGGCCTTTTAGACCACGTGCAAGGGGCGTGTGCCCGCCGCAGCGTTCAGCACCTGACCAATCGGCGCAGCAGCCGTGAAGCCATGGCGGGCAAAGATCGCGAGCACCTGGCCGACAGCCGCTGGGGTGCAGCTGACCAGCAGGCCGCCACTGGTCTGGGGATCGGTCAGCAAGGACTGCGAGGGGAAGTCAAAGCCGTCTGGCAGCGCGATGTCGTCGCCATAGCCGAGCCAGTTGCGCCCGGATGCGCCGGTCACTGCGCCGTTGGCGGCACGATCCCAGACCCCGGCCAACAGCGGTACCTTCGCCCAATCGATCTCGATGGCATGGCCGCAGCCGCGCGCCAGTTCGAGCGCGTGACCGGCGAGGCCGAAGCCGGTGACATCGGTCAGGGCATGCACGCCGTCCAGTTCCGCCAGTTCCGGCCCAGGTACGTTGAGGCGGGTGGTGGTGTCGATCAGCTGCTGGTAACCAGGGGCATCCAGTTCCCCTTTTTTCAGGGCCGCCGACAGGATGCCCACCCCCAGGGGCTTGCCCAGCACGAGCACATCGCCGGGCTGTGCCGCCGAGTTGCGTCGCACCTTGTCCGGGTGCACCAGCCCCAGCACCACCAGGCCGTAGATCGGCTCGACCGAATCGATGCTGTGGCCGCCGGCCACCGGGATACCGGCGCGGGCACAGACCGACCGCCCGCCATCCAGGATGCGTCCGATGGTCTGGGTGGAGAGGACATTCACCGGCATTCCCAGCAGCGCCAGCGCGAGGATGGGACGCCCGCCCATGGCATAGACATCGGAAATGGCATTGGTGGCGGCGATGGCACCGAAATCGAAAGGATCATCCACCACCGGCATGAAAAAGTCCGTGGTGGCCACCAGCGCCTGTTCGGCATTGATCTGGTACACGGCAGCGTCGTCCGCGCTTTCAAGACCCACCAGCAGTGCATCCGGCACGGGAAGGGCGGCGCCACTGTTGCGCAGGATCTCGCTCAGCACCCCGGGCGCAATCTTGCAGCCGCAACCACCACCATGCGACAGCGAGGTCAGACGGGGCTCGCCTGCCGGCAGGGCAGCCGACAGGTGCTCAGGGTTTCGTGCAGTCATCAAGCAACTCCAGAAGGGAAGCGCGCTCGCGCGCCGGATCAAACAAGGGGGACCGCGCGGCGCATTGTGCCGACAGGTGTGCCAGAAAGCCATCTGGCGCGCCCTGGGTGGCACGACAACGATCGATCAGCGCCAGCAGGGCGTCGGCATCGCCAACCGGAAAATAGCCAGCATAGTCTTCGCCCAGCATGCCCACATTGCCGGGGATGCGCGAGGCCAGAACGGGGGTGCCATGACGCACCGCTTCCAGCACCACATGGGCACCGCCTTCCATGCGGCTCGGATGCACCAGTACATGGGCGGTGCGCAGCCGCTGCAGGGTTTCGGCGTGGCTCCGTGCCCCGAGATAGCGATAGCGTGGTTCCTGCCGGGCCAGCGCGTGTGCCGCGACGCCCAGTGCTGGGTCCAGCGCCTTGCCAATCTGGATCAGTTGCAGGGCCTGTCGTCCGCCCAGGCGACGCGCGAGGGCAAAGAACGTGTCGGGTGCCTTTTCGGTTCGCAGATGTCCCACCATCAACAGCCGAAGGCGGCGTGGACTACGGTGCCGCGGCGCGGTGCCGGGACAGGACTGCAGGATGCAGCGCGCCTTGGCGCGGAACGCGGCCGGCAGATCGTTCACACCCTGCTCGTTGAGCACCACCAGTCGGGTGGCGCGCACCAAGCTGTCATGGGCCTCGGCGTCGTGATGGATGTCGTGATAAAGATCGGTACCGGTCAGCACCACGATCAGCGGGCCCCGTTTGGCATCGCTCCAGCCACGGATGGCGGCGGCCGAACGACGGGCATGCAGGGCGATCAGGACACGGGCATGGCCTGTCTCGATCCCTGATTTTCCGATCGGGTCGTCAGCACCGCCAGAAAGTAGCCGGGTACGCCAGTCCGGCTCTAGCAGATCGGCCCAGCGGCGCGCGGTGCGCCAGTTGCCGTTGTTGTCGTCCGCGCCGGCAGGCCCGACAATGAGCGCGAGCGGCGGCTCTGCCGGCG
>CAIPBT010000129.1 GCA_903863375.1 uncultured Ferrovum sp. | reverse complement strand
TTCGACAGCACGATCGTGATCGCGGCCGTCAGCGTCGTCTTGCCATGGTCCACGTGACCGATCGTGCCCACGTTCACGTGCGGCTTCGTCCGTTCGAATTTGCCTTTTGCCATGTTCCTCAGTCCTTCTGATCGTCGGGGTGGGAATTACTTCTTGTTGATGATGGCTTCAGCCACGTTGCGCGGCGCTTCGTTGTAATGCTTGAACTCCATCGTGTACGTGGCGCGGCCCTGGGTGGCCGAACGCAGCGACGTGGAATAGCCGAACATTTCTGCGAGCGGCACTTCGGCCTTGATCACCTTCACGCCGGCCACATCTTCCATGCCCTGCACCATGCCACGCCGGGAGGACAGGTCACCCACCACGTTGCCCATGAATTCGGGCGGGGTTTCCACTTCCACGGCCATCATCGGCTCGAGCAGCACCGGCTGCGCCTTGCGCATGCCGTCCTTGAAACCCATCGACGCCGCCATCTTGAAGGCGTTTTCGTTCGAGTCCACGTCGTGGTACGAACCGAAATGCAGGGTCACCTTCACGTCCACAATCGGGAAGCCGGCCAGCACACCGCTGGGCAGGGTTTCTTCCAGACCCTTCTGCACTGCCGGGATGTACTCGCGCGGCACCACGCCGCCCTTGATGGCGTCGACGAACTCGAAGCCCTTGCCGATCTCGTTCGGCTCTACCTTCAGCACCACGTGACCGTACTGGCCGCGGCCGCCCGACTGCTTGACGAACTTGCCTTCGGCATTTTCGACCGTGCCCCGGATGGTTTCGCGGTAAGCCACCTGGGGCTTGCCGACCGAGGCTTCCACGCCAAACTCCCGCTTCATCCGGTCGACCAGAATTTCGAGGTGCAGCTCGCCCATGCCCGAAATGATGGTCTGGCCGGACTCTTCGTCGGTCCGCACGCGGAACGAGGGATCTTCCTTGGCCAGACGGTTCAGCGCGATGCCCATCTTTTCCTGGTCGGCCTTGGTCTTCGGCTCGACCGCCTGCGAGATCACGGGCTCCGGGAACACCATCTTCTCGAGGGTGATCACCTTGTCCGGCGAGCAGATGGTGTCACCGGTGGTAGCTTCCTTCAGGCCGACAGCAGCGGCGATGTCACCGGCGCGCACTTCCTGGATTTCCTTGCGCTCGTTGGCATGCATCTGCAGGATCCGGCCAATCCGCTCTTTCTTGCCCTTGATCGGGTTATAGATGGTGTCGCCGGAAGCGAGCACGCCCGAATAGACGCGGAAGAAGATCAGCTGGCCGACGAACGGGTCGGTCATGATCTTGAACGCAAGGCCGGCAAACGGCTCGCTATCGTCGGCCTTGCGCGCGCCCTGTTCACCGTTTTCCAGCTCGCCTTCCACCGGCTTGATGTCGACCGGCGACGGCAGGTAGTCGACCACGGCGTCGAGCATGGCCTGCACGCCCTTGTTCTTGAAGGCGGAGCCCAGCAGCATCGGAACGATTTCGCCGGCGATGGTGCGCTGGCGCAGTGCCATCTTGATCTCGTCGACCGTCAGGTCGCCTTCCTCAAGGTACTTGTTCATCAGCTCTTCGGTCGCTTCGGCAGCTGCCTCGACCATTTTTTCGCGCCATTCCTTGGCGGTGGCGAGCAATTCAGCCGGGATCTCAGCGTATTCGAACTTCATGTCCTGGCTGGCGTCGTCCCACAGGATCGCCTTCATCTTGACCAGGTCGACCACGCCGAGGAATTTCTCCTCCGCGCCGATCGGGATCTGGATCGG
>CAIPBT010000128.1 GCA_903863375.1 uncultured Ferrovum sp. | reverse complement strand
GGGCCTGCGCAACGACATCCTGACCGGCGGTACCGCCGATCTGTCGCTGGCCAGCAACGTGCGCCTGAAGACCACGGCCTACTATCACCACGACCGTGGCAATGGCACCTATGCCTATCCGTACGCCCCCACGCCGGGCCTCGGCGGCCTGCCGATCAGCGAGCGCATGAGCGAGTATTCGATCAACCGCTATGGTGTCACGCCGATCCTGACGGTAACGTATGGCGAGCACGAAATGAAGGCCGGCGCCTGGCTGGAAACCAACTATGCCGGTCAGGCCCGTCGCCTGTATGGCATGTACAGCTACTACGTGCCGAGCCCGTACGTGTTCACCGGCCAGACCGAGTCGCCGCTGCCCTACAGCGGCACGCGTGACTTCAAGTACAAGACCGACACCACCATGCTGTTCGTGTCGGACAACTGGCAAGCCACCAAGGACCTGCTGGTCAGCGGCGGCTTCAAGACCCTGCAGGTGAAGAGCCACGAGGATCTGGTGGCCGGCGACCCGACCGTGTTCCCGAACAACAACGACATCCAGGCCAAAAAGGACTTCCTGCCCAATATCGGCGCGGTTTACCAGCTGGGTTACGGTGCCGAGGGCTTCGTCGACTATTCGATCAACATGCGTGCCTTCCCGGCCGCCTTCACCAACGGCCTGTCACCGTTTGCCTCGACGGCGGCCGGCTTCGCCCTGCTGCAGAACAACCTGCGGCCGGAAGTGGCGCGCACCATCGAAGGTGGTCTGCGCTACAGCAGCCCGGAACTGGATGGCTCTTTCGCCCTGTACCACGCCGAGATCAGTGACCGCCTGGTGTCCACGGCGGCCACCATTGCCGGTGCCGGTGGCACCATCCTGGGTGGCCCGGTGATCATCGCCAACGTGGGTGGCGTGAAGATGGATGGTGGCGAACTGGCCGCCTCGTGGCGCTTCCTGCCGAACTTCTCCTGGTACAACTCGCTCAGCATCAACCGCACCCTCTACCAGAGCGACTACACCTACGGGACGTCGACGATTGCCACCGGTGGCAAGCACGTGGTCGACACGCCGAACAGCACCATCAAGTCGATCGTGAGCTTCTCGCAGGCCGGCTACTTCGCCAACCTGGGAGCTAACTACACCGGCAAGCGCTTCATCACCTACACCAACGACCTCGCAGTGGGCGGCTACACGCTGTTTACCCTGTCGGCTGGCTACAAGGCACCGGATGTCAGCTTCATCAAGGAGCCTACCCTCCAGCTGAACATCGACAACCTGACCGACCGCAAGTATGTCGGTACCGTGGGCACCAATGGCTTCCTCAACAACGATCCGCAGGGTCTGTACCAGACCGTGCTGACCGGTGCGCCGCGCGCGTTCTACGTGACGGCCAGCGGTAAGTTCTGATCGCCCGGCAGGGCCCGGCGGCGTTGCCGCCGGGAAGCAGCACCGCCAACGGCCGGGGAGCAATCCCCGGCCGTTTTTCTTGGGGGGCGCCCCGGTCAAGGGTATGCCAGCGTCCAGTCGCGAACCACCCGGCAGTGTCAGAGTCAGACACACTCCCTTACGGAAAAGCCACCATGCGTCGTTCCCTGATTTCGTTGTGCTTGGCCCGTCCTGGCTCTGGTCGTGCTGGTACGGATCATCCTGGCGTTAGCCGCCTGCCCTCCGATCGTCGCTCCTCTGCCCGTGTTGCCTGGTTCTGCCTGAGCGGTCTGCTGCCCGTGCTGGCGGCCTGCGCCACTTCGGCAACCTCCGCGCAAGCTCCCGTGGCCCTGGCCAGCCAGGTCGACCTGCCGCGTTTCATGGGCGACTGGTATGTGATCGCCAACATTCCGACCTTCCTGGAGAAGGGGGCGCACAACGCCAAGGACCATTACGAGCTGGCGCCGGATGGCAGCATCGCCACCACGTTCAGTTTCAATGCCGATGCCCCGGCCGGGCCCGCCAAAAGCTATCACTCCACCGGTTATGTGGTGGCCGGCACCGGCAATGCCTATTGGGGCATGCAGTACTTCTGGCCGATCCGGGCGGACTACCGCATCGCCTTCCTGTCGCCGGATTACCAGCAGACCGTGATTGCCCGCGATCAACGCGATTATGTCTGGATCATGGCGCGTACGCCGCAGATTCCGGAGGCCGATCTGACCCGTCTTACGGCCTTCGTGCAGGCGCAGGGGTATGACGTGAGCAAGCTGCAGCGGGTGCCGCAGGTGGCCGGCCCCGGCCACCCGTAAGACCCCGATCCGGCGCCAGACGGCCGGATCCGGGGCCGTCTGCCATCAGGGCAGCAGGTCGTGCCCCTGCGCCTGTGGCAGGCTGACGTCCAGCCGGTGGGCCAGGGTAGGTGCCACATCACGCATCTTCACCTTGCCCAGATCGTGCCCGGCCGGGATGCCGGGCCCCATGATCAGGAAGGTGGCCTGCATCTCTGGCAGGCTGGAATCAAACCCGTGCATGCCTTTCAGCTTGGCGGGTGACACCAGAGCGGCCGTCGGGTCGGTTCCCATTTCCCAGCCCGGCAGGAAATCCACCCAATAATCTGCCAGCGGATTGGCATGCAGGGCGGCCAGGGCATCGCGGTCGATCACGCGGGCGATGCCATTGGCCGGATCGTCCTTCAGGGCGTTCAGCAGGGCTTGCACCCGCGCGCGGACGGCAGCATCGGCCGGGTCACGCAGCACGATGGCTGCGCTGCCACCGCCATACCAGGGCGTCGCGTCCCAGCTCTTCACCTTGCCGCCCTCCAGCGTGATCAGGCCTGCCTTGATGAAGGCCCCGTACAGGTTGACGTCGTGTTCCACCTTCAGAAAGCCGTGATCCGACGCCAGCGCGATCACCGCGTCCGGATGGGCGGCCTTGGCGGCGGTCACCACCCGACCGACCAGCGCATCCAGCCGGGTCAGCACCGCTTTTGCTTCCGGGCTGTCCGGCCCGAACTCATGCTGGTTGTGGTCGAGGGCGGTGAAATAGGCGGTCATGAACCAGGGCTTGCGCTCCTGCAACAGGCGCACGGCGAAACGGGCACGGTTTTCATCGCCAGACAGGCTTTCGTCAATGCCGTCGGCATAGGCCCCTAGCTGTGCCTCCAGGCCGGCCTGCAGGCCGGGCGTACCGACGGCGCGCAGCAGCTTGGCATCGTCCGCCAGGCCCGTATGCCACCACTGCGGCAGGTTGAAGTCGATGTGGGCGCCCACGCTGACCGGCCAGTGCACATTCGCCGTGGTGTAGCCCTTGGCGCTCGCGGCATCCCACAGGGTTGCCACCTTGAGGTCTTCGCTGTACCAGAACCAGCCACGGTCGTTTTTGGCGAACGGGTCAAACGTCAGGTTGTTGATGATGCCGTGCCGGGCCGGGTCCACGCCGGTAATCAGGGTGGTGTGGTTGGGATAGGTCAGGCTGGGGGTAACGGGTTCGACCGCCGTGGCATAACTGCCCTCGGTGACAAACCGTCGCAAGTTGGGCAGGTCAAGGCCACGCGCCTTCGCGTCCAGCACATCGGCCGGGCGCAGGCCGTCCAGCGAAATCAGCAGCAGCGGCGCTGCCTGCAGGGGGCTGGCCCACAGGGCACCCAGCACAACCGCACAGGCGCTTGCCAGCATGGCGGCAGGACGGTGGCCTGGGTTGGCCGGGCGCTGGCGGACCGCTGACCGCGAGGCCAGACGCGTGCCGGGGTGGAAACGGAAAAGACGGGGAGGGCGCAGCGTCATGTCGTGGGAATCTCGCGAAAACCGCCATCAAACCATCCCGTCATGACGATTGGGTGACGATGCCCGGGCCACCTGCCCTGGCCCGCCCGGCCGCGTGTTTCAAGAAAACCGCAGTTGCGCCGTAAATCAGGCACGAACCTGTGCCGTCTGTCGGCCAGGGCGGAGCTTCTGCATGAGCACCTCTCCCGAACCGATGCACGGCAGCGCCGACGCGATGCTGGATTTTGCTGCCAACCTGGACCAGTCCGCCCTGGACACCCCAGCGGTGAGTGATGTCCGTGAGGATTTCAGCATCCTCTGCGTGGATGACGAGCCCAACATCCTGAATGCCCTGCGGCGGTTGCTGCGGCGCGCCGGCTATCAGGTGCTGACGGCCGAAAGCGGCGCCGAGGGACTGCAACGGTTGGCCGATGGCGACATTGATCTGGTGATCTCTGACATGCGCATGCCCGCGATGGACGGCGTGCAGTTCCTCTCCGAAGTGCGCACCCGCCATCCGGCCGTGCTGCGCGTGCTGCTGACCGGTTACGCCGACATCGGGTCTACGATCGGGGCGATCAATTTCGGTCACATCCTGCATTACATCGCCAAGCCCTGGAATGACGACGCCCTGCTGCAGCTGCTGGCCTCGAGCCTGCAGGTAAAACGTCTGGAGCGCGAAAAGGCGCGGCTGGAGCGCATCACCCTGCAGCAGAACGCCGAGTTGCGCGAACTCAATGAGACCCTCGAGAGCAAGGTCGCAGCGCGGACGGAAGAAGTCACGTCGGCCAACACCGCGCTGCGCCAGAATTTCATCACTTCGATCAAGGTCTTCAGCAACCTGATCGACCTGCGCGGCGGCGAACTGTCGGGACACTCGCGCCGGGTGGGCGAGGTGGCCGTGAAGATTGCCATGGCGATGGGCCTGCCGCCCCAGGAGCAGCAGGACGTGCTGCTGGCGAGCCTGCTGCATGACATCGGCAAGATCGGCTTTCCGGATGACCTGCTGGCCAAGCCGGTGGCGAAGATGAACCTGATCGAGACCAAGCGGCATCGCGAGCACGCCGAGTCCGGCCAGCGTGCCCTGATGGCGCTGGACAGCATGGCGGGCGTGGCGCGCATCATCCGCAGTCATCACGAGCTGTGGGACGGCTCGGGGTATCCCGACCATCTCGCCGGTGAACAGATTCCCCTGCTGGCGCGCATCCTCTGCCTGTCCAACGATTTCGACGGACTGCAGATCGGCACCCTGTCGGCCGTCAAGCTCAAGCGCGACGTGGCGATCAAGATGATCCAGGCCGGTGCGGGCAAGCGCTACTGTCCGAAGGCGGTGATGGCCTTCGAGCGCGTCATGTTCGGGGCCGAGGCGCGTGGCGATGAACGGATGGTGCCGCAATCCGAGGTCAAGGAAGGCATGGTGGTGGCCCGCGATCTTGTCAACAGTGAAGGCCTGCTGATGCTGACGGCCGGGCACGTGCTTACCGCGCAGTATGCCGAGCGCCTGCGTGCCTACAACAACCCGGATGAATCCGCGCTTGCCGTGTGGATCCGGACCGAACCTGCGAAAGAGGTAAGCGCATGACCGTATCCGTACTCGTTGTCGATGATTCGCCGATTGCCCGCAAGATGCTGCGCAAGGCCTTGCCGGTCGACTGGGACATCACCGTGCAGGAGGCCTGCAATGGCGAGGAAGCCATGACGCATTACCGGGCCGGCAAGGTGGACGTGATGTTTCTTGATCTGACCATGCCCACCATGGATGGCTTCGAGGTGCTGGCGGCCCTGCAGAAGGAAGACCTCAACTGTTTCGTGATCGTGGTCTCGGCCGATGTGCAGCCCCAGGCGCGCGAACGTGCCCTGGGCCTGGGGGCCATTGCCTTTGTCGCCAAACCAGTGAATGCCGAGTCCGTGCGAACGGTTCTGCGCGAATACGGAGTACTGGTATGAGCACGGCTGGCGCCAGCCCCGCCCCTGCCGGTTTTGCCGCTGCCGGCTCTGCCGCCCCAGCTTCTGCCACCACCGCTCCTGCCAACCTCAGCGAGGACCAGACAGCTGCCCTGCAGGAAATCGCCAACATCGGCATGGGCCAGGCCGGTGATTCGATCGCCCGCATCTGGAAGCAGTTCGTCGCGTTGTCGGTGCCGCGCATCGCGCTGGTCGAATCAGGGCGCATTCCCACCCTGATCCATCATTTTGTCGGCGACGCACGGGTCAGTGCCGCGCGCCAGGCGTTTCATGGCGCGATGCGCGGCGAAGTGCTGGTGGTGATCGGGCGCGGCAACCGCGACCAGCTCGGTGAACTGATGGGCTATGACGGCCAGCTCGATCTGGGCGAAGAGCAGGAGATGCTGCTGGATATTGCCAACGTGCTGGGTGGCGCCTGCATCGGCGGCATTGCCCGGCAGCTCGGCGCCGATGTCGGCTTCAGCGCGCCGTCGCTGATCGGCACTGACCTCGATTCGCACGCGGTCGTGCGGCCGGAGGAACTGTGCGTGTCGACCGCCCTGTGTGTGGAGGTCTGTTTCACGATCGAATCGAACCAGCTGTCGGCCCATCTGATTGCGCTGATGCCCCGCGAGGAACTGGTCAACCTGGCACAGCTGCTCGATCGGTTCCTGTGCAACCTGTGAACGGGGAAGGAGACCACGGTGCATGGATGAGAACACCGATCTGAAACTTCTGGGCTTCATCGTCGAGCGGCTCGAAGTGGGCATTCTCGCCATCGATCCGCAGTTCCGCGTGGTGTTGTGGAACCGCTTCATGGAAACCCACAGCGGCCGCGATCTGGACAGCATGCGTGGTCAATGCCTGTTCGAAAGCTTTCCCGAACTGCCGGAGCGTTGGCTGCGTCGCAAGATCGAAAGCGTGTTCGAGCTTGGCAACTATTCCTTTACCAGCTGGGAACAGCGGCCCTATCTGTTCCGCTTCCAGCATAACCGCCCGATCACCGGCGGGGTCGATGCCATGCGGCAGAACTGCACGTTCCTGCCGCTGCGCGATGCCTCGGGCGTCGTCAGGCTGGTGGTGCTTACCCTGTCCGATTACACCGATACCGCCCTGATCCAGCAGAAGCTGACCGCTGCCATGGCGGTGTCCGACGAAGAGCGCCGCAAGCAGCGGGCGCTGTTACGCCGCCTGCAAGACGCCAAGGCCCAGCTGTTCCAGTCCGAGAAGCTGGCCTCGATCGGGCAGCTGGCCGCTGGGGTGGCCCACGAGATCAACAATCCGGTCGGATTCGTCACCTCCAATCTGGGCAGCCTGGAGCGCTACCTGATCGACCTCACCACCCTGATCGAATCGTATGCCAGTCATGCCGACCAGCTGCCGCCAGCCGCCGCCGAAGCGGTGCGGCGCCAACGCGAAAAGCTCGACTACGACTTCATCCGGGAAGATCTCGGCGCCCTGATCCGGGAGAGCCGCGAAGGGCTTGACCATATCCGGCGCATCATCCTGGACCTGAAGGACTTCACCAGGGTTGACCAGAGCGGATGGCAGCTCGCCGATCTCGAAAAAGCCTTCGACAGCACCCTGAACGTGGTGTGGAACGAGCTCAAGTACAAGGCCACCATCGTCAAGGATTACCGACACCCCCCGCAGGTGGAATGCATACCGGGTCAGATCAATCAGGTGCTGATGAACCTGCTGGTCAACGCCGGCCATGCCCTGGGGGAGAAAGGCGAAATCACGCTGCGCACCGGCCCGGATCCGTCCGAGGTGACGGGCGCGGTCGCCGAGGTCTGGGTGGAAGTGGAAGACGATGGCTGTGGCATCAGCGTGGAACACCAGAAGCGCATCTTCGATCCGTTTTTCACGACCAAGCCGGTCGGCCAGGGCACCGGTCTTGGCCTGTCGGTGTCTTACAACATCATCCGGCGGCACGGTGGGCGCATCGATGTGCGCAGCACGGTTGGCGTTGGCACCTGCTTTCGGCTGACCCTGCCTGTCCAGCGCTCGGAAGTGGCGGACGCTGTCTCTGAATCGCCTGATCTTGCTGCGGAGGTCACCCCGGAGGAACTGCTGGCACTGGAGGGCCCCGATGGTGCCTGATCCCCTCGACAGCGCCGGGCCGTTTCCTGCCACGCTGCTGATTGTCGACGATGAACCCAACGTGATCAGTGCGCTGCGCCGTGCCCTGCGCGGCGAGGGTTACCGTGTGCTGACGGCGCGCAGCGGCGAAAGCGGCCTGCAGATCCTGGAACAGGAGGCGGTCGATGTGGTGCTGTCGGACCAACGCATGCCCGGCATGTCGGGCATCGATTTCCTGCGCCAGGCCAAAGCGCTGCGACCGGCCACGGTACGTATGGTGTTGTCGGGCTATTCCGAACTGAACTCGATGGCGGCCGCCGTCAACGAAGGGGCGATCTACAAATACCTGACCAAGCCCTGGGACGACGATTTCCTGCGCGCCAGCATCCGTGAGGCCTTTGCCCGGAAGGGACTGAGTGACGAAAACCGGCGCCTGGCAACGGCCCTGAGCATTGCCAACCACCGGCTGGAACACCATAACGACCTGCTGACCATAGCCCTCGAAGAACACCTGACGCGGCAACAGCGCCTGGAGGCCCAGTGCGATCTGAGCCGCGAGGCCCTGGAGCAGTTGCCGGTGCCCGTGCTGGTGCTCAACCCGGATGGTGGCATTGCCCTGTTCAACCGGGCGGCCGAAGCCCTGCGCCCGACGGCTGGCTGGCAGATCGGCCAGCGTCTGCTGGACAGCCTGCCTGCCCCCGGCCGAGACCTGCTGGCGCGCGCCGAACCGGGTCAGGTGGCCGCCGAACTGGCCGG